>NZ_JANIID010000001.1:0-511568 GCF_024519335.1 Streptomyces telluris | reverse complement strand
AAAGAGGGGAACGGGAAGCGCGTCAGCCCTTGCGGGCGGCGAACGCCTTGGTGAAGGCGAGTTCGTCCTGGAGGATCGAGCTGCAGGTCGCGGATGCGGAGTTCTGCGCACCGCCCGGGCACTGCTTGTCGCGCGCGGCGGACCACATCGACAGCCAGCCGATCCCCTTGGACCGGCCGAACGCGGCCAGCTGCGCCGCGTCGTCGACCTTGAAGACCTCGGCGGCCACGTCGTTGACACCGATCATCGGGGTGACCGCCACGGCCTTCCACGCGGCCTTGTCGCTCAGCCCCAGCACGCCCTTGACCTGCGCCTGCGTCGCGGTGGCGGCGTCGATCGCGTACTGCCCCATGTCGCCGTTGAACGACGACCCGTAGTCCATCGCCATGACGTTGACCGCGGAGACGGAGACGCCGTTCTTCTTCGCGTTCCCGACCAGGTCAACGCCCTCCTGGGTGAGGCCCGTGGGCATGACCGGGAGGGTGAAGGAGACGTCCAGTCCGGGGTGCTTCTTCTGGAGCGTGGCGATCGCCTGGGCGCGCCGGGTGTTGGCGGCGGCGTTGGGCAGGGCCGCGCCCTCGATGTCGAAATCGACCTTGGTGAGCTTGTACGCGTCGACGACCTTGCCGTACGCGGCGGCGAGTTCGTCCGCGGAGGAGCAGACGAGACCCAGTTCGGAGCCGGCGGCGCCGCCGAAGGAGACCCGTACGTCGCCGCCCGCCTGGCGCAGCTTCCCGATCTGCTGCGCGACGGGGTCCTTCCCGAGGTCGGTGACCCCGCCCCACTTGGGCGTGCAGCCGCCGCCGGAGGTGACGAAGGCGAGGTTGAAGTTCTTGACCCCGGTCTTCTTGGCAGTGTCCAGGAGGTCGTAGGCGGGGTAGAGAGAGGTGTCGACGTACGGCGCGAAGGCGGTGTTCGCGCCGCCGGGAGCCGGTGAGGTCGCGGTCGGCTGCGGCTGGGGCGGGGCGGAAGTCGGGGTGGTGGGCCCGGTGGACCCCGTGGACGGCTGCGGGCCGGGGCCCTTGTCCACGGAGCACTTCGTGCCGTTGATCCGGCAGTTGGCCGGGGCGTCGGCCGCACCCGCGCCGATCCCGTTGCCGGCGGCGACGAAGCCGACGGTCACGGACTTGCCGGGGGCGATCGTCGCGTTCCAGCTCTCCGGCTCGACGGTGACGCTGCGGCCGCTGACGGTGTGCTTGCCGTTCCACAGCGAGGTGATCTTCGCGCCGGCGGGGAGGTCGAAGGTGAGCTTCCAGCCCGCCAGGTCCTTGCCGGTGTCGTTGGTGAGGACGTACTGCCCGGTGTAGCCGTCCGACCAGGCGCCGGTCCGGGAGAAGGCCGCGCCGACCGAGGCGGCCTGCGCCGTGCCGGTGAGGGTGAACGCGGCGCCCGTCGCGATCGCCGCGGCGAGGCCGGCACCGGCGAGCTTCGCCTTGCGGCTCACTCGTCGGCGGTGTGCGGAGGAACCCATCGCGTGCCTGCCTGTTCTGGGTTGGGGGGTTGGTACGTGCGGCACGCTAGCGAGACCAAAACCGGCAAATCGTCGAATCGGCTTCCCCGGCCCCGTCCTTATGACTGCGTTAAGGAACGCATCGGCGGGGGGTAATGAGGAGTGAGAGGCGAGAGGTGAGGGAGGCTGTCAACGAGGGTTGGGCCGGGATCAGCGGCGCGGCCGCCCCCGCCGTACCCGCCGGCGGCGGCGCTCACGGCCCTTGGACCCGCCGCCGTCCGGCGAGAGCCACACCCGCACTTCCGTACCGCCGAGCACCGACCGCCCGATCCGTACGTCGCCGCCCGTCGACTCCGCGACGCGGCGCACGATGTCCAGGCCGAGGCCGGTGGAGCCGGGGCCGCCGTCGCCGTGGCCGCGGCGCAGCGCGGCGTCCGGATCGGCGATGCCGGGGCCCGCGTCGGAGACGAGCACGATGACGGCGTCCTCGCTGTGGTGCACGTCGACCGCGAAGGCGGTGCCTTCGGGGGTGTGCCGGAAGACGTTGCCGAGCATCGCGTCGAGGGCGGCGGCGAGTTCGGGGCGGGCGACGGGGACGCGTACGGTCGCGTCGACGCCCGAGAGCCGGACCGTGCGGCCCTCGTCCTCGGCGAGCGCGGACCAGAAGTCCATCCGCTCGCGGATCACTTCACTGGCGTCGCAGCCGAGCGTGGGCCGTTCCTTCTGCTCGCCCTGCTCGCGGGCCGCGCGGATCAGCTGGTCGACCTCGCGCTCCAGCTGGGCGACGGCGGCGCGGGTCTGCTCGGCGGCCGGGCCCTCGCCGAGCGAGGCGGCGTTCAGGCGCAGGACGGTGAGCGGGGTGCGCAGGCGGTGGGAGAGGTCGGCGGCGAGCTCGCGTTCGTTGGAGAGCAGCTGCACGATCTTGTCGGCCATGGAGTTGAACGCGACGGCCGCGGCCCGCAGTTCCGCCGGCCCGTCCTCGCGCACCCGGACGCCCAGCTTGCCCTCCCCCAGCTCGGCGGCCGCCTTCGCGAGCCGCTCCGCCGGGCGTACCAGGCGCAGGCCGAGGCGGTCCGCGGTCACGAGGGAACCGGCGATCAGGCCGAGGCCCACGCCGGCGAGGATCACCCAGGACGTGGTGACGCCGTTGCCGACGGCGCGGTGCGGCACGTACACCTCGACCACCGCGAACTCGCCGGTGCTCAGGGCCGTCGGCTGCAGCAGGGCGTAGCCGCCGGGCACGGAGGTGACGGTGGAGCGGCCGCGGCGGGCCGTCTCCACGTCCCGCGGGTCGGCCCGGCGGGGGCCTATGTCGTAGGCCTTGTGCCCTTCGGCGCCGGGACCCTGCTGCGCGCCGTCGTTCGGTGCACCGTCGTTCTGATCGCCGTCGTTCTGATCGCCGTCGCTCCGCTTGCTGCCGTTCCGCTTGCTGCCGTCCTGTTCGCTGCCGTCCTGTTCGCCGACGTTACCGGGTACGTGGACGGCCATCCGCCCGTCGCCGCCGGCCTGTGAGCTGGCGACCGCCCGTTCCAGCTGGTCGCGGTCGGTGGTGATGGCGAGCGCGGGCCGGATCTGGGCGGCCTGCCGTTCGGCGTCGGCGAAGGCGCGGTCCCGGGCCAGTTCCCTGACCACCAGGCCGAGCGGCACGGCGAAGGCCAGCACGACCATCACCGTGACGGCCAGCGAAACCCTGACGAGCGCCCATCTCACGGCTGCTCCGGGAGAGCCGACCCCGCGGCCGGGGGCTCCAGCTTCACCCCGACCCCGCGGACGGTGTGCAGGTAGCGCGGGCTGGCGGCGGTCTCGCCGAGCTTGCGGCGCAACCAGGACAGGTGCACGTCGATGGTCTGGTCGTCCCCGTAGGACTGCTGCCAGACCTCGGCGAGGAGCTCCTTGCGCGGGACGACGACGCCCGGGCGGCCGGCCAGGTAGGCGAGCAGGTCGAATTCACGGCGCGTCAGGTCCAGGGGGACGCCGTCCAGTTCCGCCAGCCGGCGCAAGGGGTCGACCGACAGGCCGCCGACCTGCAGCGCGGCCGACGGCGCGGGGTCGCCCGCCGGGCCGCCCCGGCCCGTCCGGCGCAGGACGGCGGCCATGCGTGCGGTCAGGTGCGCCACGGAGAACGGCTTGACCAGATAGTCGTCGGCACCGTCGGTGAGCAGCCGGATGATCTCGGCCTCGTCGTCCCGGGCGGTGGCCACGATGACCGGCACGTCGGTGATGCCGCGCAGCATCTTCAGCGCCTGCGCCCCGTCGAGATCCGGCAGTCCCAGGTCGAGGATGACCAGGTCGAAGCCGACCTGCGCCACTTCGCGCAACGCCTCGAGAGCGGTCCCGACGCTGCGCACGGTGTGCGAAGCCTCGGTGAGCTGCCGGATGAGGGCGGAGCGCACGAACGGGTCGTCCTCGACTACGAGCAGTCTTGCCATGGCCCGCACCGTACGCCATTCGGGTGAGGCACTATGAGCCAGGTGAGACGAGGAATCATGCAGGCCCTGGCGTGGATGCTGGCGACCGCGGCCGCCATGGCGGTGTCCTGGTACGGGGTGCGCACCGTCCTGGCGGGCACGGCCTACGAGCCGCCGCGCGCACTGCCGATCTCCGGCACCGCGGCCCCGGCCATAGGCGAACCGGCCTCCTCGGCCCGCACGCCGGGCCCACCGCCCTCCCCCGCGCTGCCGGGCACCCCCTCCCCCTCCGGGAAGCAACTCGCGCCCCCGGCCCCGGACACGTCCGCACCCGGGACGGGAGACGGGTCCGGATCCGGGGCCGGGGCCGGGGCGACGCAGAGCGCCGAGGCCCAATCCCAGCCGGGCGCCGGCGAAGTGAAGAGCTATCCGGTCCGGGGCGGCCGGGCGGTCTTCGACCTCGGCGAGAAGTCCGCCGCGCTCGTCTCGGCGACGCCGGAGGAGGGGTGGCGGATGCGGGTGTGGAAGCAGAGCGCCTGGATCCGGGTGGACTTCATGGCCGGCACGAAGACGACGTCGGTGTTCGTCACGTGGAACGGCCATCCGCCGCGGGTCCAGACCGTGGAGAACTGACGGCCGACGGCTGACAGTGGGCGGCTGACGGTGGGCAACTGCCGGTGATCAACCGGCCGTGGGGAACTGACCCTGGACAACTGAGTGAGGACAGACATGGCGTTCATCGACATTCCCGATGCGTTCGCCGCCTCCTACCGCGCCCACGGCGCCGAGGCGAGCGCGTGGATCGACGGGCTGCCGCGGCTCGGCGGCGAGTTCCTGGAGCGGTGGGAGTTGCGGCCGGACGGGCCGGCCGTCCATGGGATGGCCTCGCTCGTGCTGCCGGTCCTCCGGGCCGACGGTACGCCCGCCGTGCTCAAGCTCCAGCAGGTCCGGGAGGAGACCGCGGGTGCCGCCGCGGGGCTGCGGGCGTGGGGTGGCGACGGCGTGGTGCGGCTGCTCGACCATGACGCCCCCAGCGGCACCCAGTTGCTGGAGCGGCTCGACGCGGACCGGACCCTGTCCACGGTGTCCGACGACGACCGGGCCATGGAGATCCTGGCCGGACTGCTGGCGCGCCTGACCTCGGTGCCCGCCCCGCAAGGGCTGCGGCAGCTGGCCGACATCGCCGCCGCCATGCTCGACCAGGTCCCGCAAGCCGTGCCGGCGCTGCGCGACCCCGCCGAGCGGCGGCTCGTGCGCACCTGCGCCTCCGCCGTGGCCGAGCTCATCGGCGAAGCAGGCGACCGCCTGCTCCACTGGGACCTGCACTACGACAACATCCTCGCCGGCGAACGGGAACCGTGGCTCGCCATCGACCCCGAACCCCTGGCCGGCGACCCCGGATTCGAGCTGCTTCCGGCACTCGACAACCGGTGGGACGAGGTGGTCGCGGCGGGTGACGTGGAACGTACGGTGCTCCGCCGCTTCGACCGGCTGACCGAGACCCTCGGCCTGGACCGGCAGCGGGCGACCGGCTGGACGCTCGGCCGGGTGCTCCAGAACGCCCTCTGGGACCTCGACGACGGCAGGACCGCGCTGGAACCTGCACAGGTTGCCATTGCCGCGGCGTTGCTGGGCCGTCCCTGACGTAACCGGCCTCAGTGCAGCCGGCCGAAGGGGCACTCCCGGTTGCGAAGGTGTGTGGTTCGCCTAGGGTGGCGAGCGTGACGCCTCCCCCCGCCGGCCGGGAGCCGTCGTGGTGGTGACCGGCCCGCTCCGGTGGCTGCTGCGGCAGGACCAGGGGCCGGAGTACCTCCGGCGTGCGACCTGGGCCGCCGTCGCCGGGCTCACCGGCTTCTACGCCTTGCGCTACGGCTTCGACGCGCCCGGCATGGCCCTCTACGCCCTGTTCGGCGCGCTGCCGCTGACGCTGTTCTCCCAGGTCCCGGGGCCCGCGGAGCAGCGGACGCGGACGTTCCTCGCGGTGCTGCCCGCCGGCTGGGTCCTGGTCACCGCCGGCACGCTGCTCGCCGCGCACTCGTGGAGCGCCGCCTGCGGCATGTTCGTGGTGGGCTTCACGACCTCGTTCCTGGGGGTCGGCGGCCCGCGCCTGGGCGGGCTGGCCGCCGCCTTCCAGCTGTACTACCTGCTCCCGTGCTTCCCGCCCTACGCCCCGGAGACGCTGGACGAGCGGCTCGGCGGGCTCACGGTGGGCATCCTGCTGACGGCCCTCGTCGACCGGCTCCTGTGGCGCGACGAGCAACCGGTCCCGTACCGAGTCCTCCTCGCCGACGCGGTGGACGCCTTGGCCGGCTACTGCGCCTCCATCGGCCGCCTCATGGCGGGCCCCCGCCCCGGACCCAGTCCCGGCCCCGGACCCGGACCCGACCCTGGTCCCGGTTCCGACCCCGTTCCCGGTCCCGGCGCGGGTGACGGCGAAGCCGCGGACCGCTCCGCCGCGCAGCGGGACCAGGAGGCGGCCTACCAGGCGTTGCAGGCGACGCTGCTGTCCCGGGTGCCGCCGGCGGAGCGCCCCACGTCCGCCTCCCTGCGGGACCGGGCCTGCTACGACGTCCGTGCGGCCGTGCGGCACGTACGGGCTCAGCTGGACCGGCTGCTCGGCGGTGCCAGGGGGCCGGACCCCGCCGCCGCGCATCTGCTGGACCGCACCGCGGCGGCCCTGCGGGAGACCGGGCAGGTGCTGCGTTCCGGGACCCCGGGGCCGCGCGACGACGCGTTGGCCACGGCCTTGTCCTCCTTCCGTACGGACCGCGCCCGGCGCCTCGCGGGCGTCACGGCCCTGCGGCTGCGGCAGGACTCGGTCGTCCAGGCGGCCGCCACGGGCGCGTTGCTGGCCGGCGAGGGCGCCCGGATCGCCTTCGGGGCACCTCTCGACGCCCGGTGGCAGCGGCCGGGCGGCCCGTTCCCGTACGCCGCCCTGCGCCCTCCCGCCCGGTGGTGGCGGCGGCTGCGGCTGCATCTGACCCCGCGCTCGGTCCTCCTGCAGAACGCCCTGCGCGTGGCCTTCGCGCTGGCGGTCGCACGGCTGATCGTGGGCGCCCTGGACCTGCCGCACGGCTTCTGGGTGCTGCTGGCGCTCATCAGCCTCATGCGCACCTCGGCCGCGGACACCCGCGGCGCCCTGCCACCGACGTTCCTCGGCGTGGCCGCAGGCGCGGCGCTCGCGACGCTGATGGTCGTCGTGGTGGGCGATACGCCGGCCTTCTACATCGCCGCGGCGCCCGTCGTGTTCCTGGTGGGCTTCAGCGTGGGCCCCGTGCTGGGCACCGCCTGGACACAGGCCGCGCTGACCCTCGTCCTCATCCTGCTCTTCGCCCAGATCCTGCCCCCGGACCGCCGGCTGCCCGCGGTACGGCTCCTCGACGTGGTGATCGGAGGGTCCCTGGGCGCCGCGGCGAGCCTGGTCGCGTGGCCCAAGGGGGCGGGCGGCGAACTGCGGCGCTCCGTCGTGAACTTCATGGGCCGGGGCGCGGAGGCGTGCAAGACCGTGACTCTCGGGCTGTGCCACGGCCCCGGCCGGGAGCAAGCCCGCACCCGCGACGGCTCCGCGGATCCCCTGCGTCCGGCCCACGCCGCAATGCTCCTCGCCCAGGCGGCCCACACCCAGTACCGGACGGAGCACGCCGGCCGGGACCGGGCGAGCCCTCCCTGGGAGACGGCCATGCAGCCCGGCCACCACGCCGTCAGCGGCGGCGCGCTGCTGCTCGCGGCCCGCCGGGACGGGGAGGGCACCGAACTGCCCGCCGACGCGACCGCCTTGCTCATGGCCCTGGCCGACCGCGTGGCGGACGACTGTCTACGGGCCACCCAGGTCGTCCGCTCGGCGGGGACGGTGGTGCCGCAGCTCTCCGGACCGTATCCGCCGGCGGAGTCGGCACCGTTGCGCTGCGCGGTCGCACAGGCACAGACCCGGACGCCGGATGCAGATGCAGATGCAGATGGGAATACGGATCCCACGGCGGTCCTCCTGATCGCCGACACCGAGGCGTGGCTCACCGGCGTGGCGCACGACGCGGCCCGGGTCGTCCGCAGGGCCGAGGCCGCCCGCTGAGCGCGACGCCGGCTCCCGCCGTCCCCCTCCCCCGCGACGTACGGTGATGAGCATGAACGATCTTTCCACCCCGTACGTCCAGGTCGACGGCCGCGCCCTCGACGCCGATCCGCTGTTCCTCGCGCTGATGGGCGGCTACGGGCACATGACCGCCATGCAGGTCCGCGACGGCCGGGTGCGCGGCCTGGACTTCCACCTCACCCGGCTGGACACCGCCACCAAGGAGCTCTTCGGCGAGGGGCTGGACGGCGGGCTGGTGCGGGACCGGATCCGGGGCGCCCTGGACGAGGCGGGCGTGCGCGACGCGTCGGCGCGGCTCTACGTGTACGCGCCGGAGCCGGGCGACAGGACGGTGACCGCGGTGATCCTGCGGCCCGCCGTGCCGGAGCCCGGCCCGCAGCGGGTGCGCAGCGTCCCGTACGCCCGGCCGAGCGCCCACCTCAAGCACGTGGGGGTCTTCGGGCAGGTCTACCACCTGCGGCAGGTGAAGGCCGCGGGCTTCGACGAGGCACTGCTGGTGGAGCCCGACGGCACGGTGGCCGAGGGCGCCATCACCAACGTGGGTTTCATCGACGGCGACACGGTCGTCTGGCCCTCGGCCCCCGCCCTGGACGGCATCACCCTGCTGGTGCTGCAGCGGGAGCTGGACCGGGCGGGCCTGCCGTGGCGGCGGCAGGCGGTGCGGCTGGACGAGGTGGCGCGCTTCGACGCGGCGTTCGTCTGCAACTCCGTGGGCGTCTCCCCCGTGCCGCTCATCGACGACGTGCGGTTCCCGTCGGATGCGGAGCCCGTGCGCATGCTGCAGCGGCTGTACGAAGCCGCGCCGTGGGACGTGATCTGATCCGACCCCGGCGGTCCGGAGTCGGTCCCGGCTCCGGACCCGGGGCCGGCCCCGCCCCGGCGTACCCTCCGGCCCGTCACCCGCCCAATGCGCAGGGCCCCGGCCGCGGTACGACGTTCCAGGACTGCTTCGCCTTCAGCTCGGGCGAGAAGAACCGCGTGCTGACCTTGTTGTCGTTCCACCACGTCAGCAGCGTCGTCGGGCCTGCGCTCATCAGGTGGCCGTTGCTGCAGTCGAAGATCCATAGCTGGCCGCTGTCGGAGCGGTCGCAGGGCAGTGTGTAGACCTGCTCCGAGGGCTGGGGTCCTGCGGTCAGGCACTCGCCCGAGGCCCAGTTCTTGGCCATGAAGTAGCCGTGTTCGTTCCAGGGGATGATGCGCCAGTTGCCCCGGAGGTCGTCCGTGTCGCACCGCTGGAGCACGATCGGGCGGGAGGCTCTCTCGAATTCGGTGGCGCACTCGTTCTGGCCGTTCCCGGCCTTGATGCGGACCTTGTCCGCGACCCATGGGGCCGCCGAGGCGGAGCCGGCCTGAGCCCCCGCCAGCAGGGCGGCGGCCAGACCGACCACGGCGGCACGCGCCGCCGTCCTGTTCTTCGTACCGGTCACGCGATACCTCCAACAGTCGTGCTTCGTCACTGCTCAGCGGACTTGCTGTGCGGCGGAATCAGTCACCGCAAGGGGAAGTTATGGCCATAGGCAAGGGCCGGATTGACTCTCCGCGCCCGAGGACTTGTCACTGAGTGCCTCGTCGATTGAACGCACCCGCCTCACGGACCGTCAGAAAGACAGGAGTGACCACGGCGGAGGAGGATCTTCATGAGCATCGTGCTCTCCACGGCGACGGTGCCTGCCGAAGACCGGCTGGACTACTGGTACGAGGTGATCGGTCAGACCTACGGCCAACTGGCCTCGGTCCGGCTGGACATCTCCACGCCCACCGAGGCCCCCTTCGCCGGCACGATCACCGCTGACGAGCTCGGGCCCCTGCGCGTGGCGACGACGGTCTCCGATCCCGTGCAGGTCCGCCAGAAGACGCGGGGGATTGACGGAAGACACGACGACTACCTCGACGTGTGCGTGCAGGAGAGCGGTCAACTGGTCATCGACCAGGACGACGGCCAGACGCTGCTGCGGGCCGGCTCACTCACCCTCTTCGACACCACCCGCCCCTACACCAGCACCCTGCCCGCCCGCCACTGCATGCACGTGTTCCAGGTGCCGCGGTCGATGGTGGGCTTCCGCGAGGCCGAGTTGCACCGCATCACGGCGGTGCCCCTGGGCGCCGACAGCCCGGTGGCAGCGCTGGCCGTCCCCTTCTTCTCCCGGCTCGCCGCCATGACGGACGTCCCGCCGCCGCACATCGGCGACATGCTCGCCCGCAACGCCGCGGACCTGCTGGCCACGCTCCTCGCCGAGCGGCTGGACCGCACGCCCCCCGACCCGGGCACCGGCGCCGACCCCGCGCGCACCGCGCTGCGGCTGCGCGTCAAGACCTTCATCGACCGCCACCTCGCCGATCCCGGCCTGTCCCCGCAGACCGTCGCCGCCGCCCACCACATCTCCGTGCGCCATCTGCACCGGCTCTTCCGCGATGAGGGGACCGGGGGCGCCGAGGGCATCACCGTCAGCCGCTGGATCCTGGAGCGCCGGCTGGAGCGCTGCCGCCGGGAGCTCGGCCGCCCCGGCAGGAGCGCGCCGTCGGTGACGGCCGTCGCGCACCGCTTCGGCTTCACCAGCCCGTCCCACTTCAGCCGCGCCTTCCGTGCCGCCTACGGCGTATCGCCCCGCGAATGGCGCGCCGGCGCCCGCCGCAGCTGAGCCTGCGGGCGGCCGCCCGTCACACCGATTGGATCTTGGCGTGCTCCGTGGTGTAGAAATCCCCCTCGATCGATCATGATCACGTCACATTTCACTACGGGGGATCAGAAATGACTCGCACTCGACGTCTCATCAGTACCGTCGCCGTCGTGGCCGCACTGAGCGCCGCCACCGCCTGCGGGCCCGAGGAGGACACCGCCACCGGCTCCGGCGCCTCCTCCCAGCCGTCGGCGAAGCCGAGCACGGGCAAGGGCGGAAGCGGCGGCAACAGCGGCGGCTCCGCGGACAACGGCGGCGGCGACTGCGGTCAGCCGCCGAAGCTCCCGGCCGGCCACAAGATGATCGAGGTCGCCGCGCCCCCGTCCAAGGGCTCGATGACCGCCAAGGACGCCAAGCCGGCCTGCACGCCCAACGACTGGATCTACCACGGCGACGGCAAGGCCAACTACTACCTGTTCTCCGAGAACGTGAAGGCGGAGCTGGCCACCGGCGCCGGGTCCACCAAGACGGTCCCCGTCGGGGAGCTGTGGACGCACGCCGGTGACTGCATGACGAACAGCTCCGCCGTGAAGTCGCCCTACAGCTGCTCCGGGAACATCTACGACATCACGCTCGACCCCGAGGGCAAGGTGAAGACCATCAAGGAGATCTGGCACCCGTAAGCCCCGTCCGGTCCCGGGTGGGCGGGCCTCGTCACGGCCCGCCCACCCGGCGCCGACCTCACGCTGCGCGGTCAGGTCCGCCTGGTCGCCGACCTCCTGGACGCCCTCGGCCTCGACGACGTCACGCTCGTGCACAGCGACTGGGGCGGGGCGCTCTTCCTCACCGCCCACGGCCTGGACCGGCGCGTCGCCCGGCAGGTGATCCTCCCGTGCGAGGCGTTCGGCAACTTCCCGCCCGGACTGCCCGGCAAGATGGTGAAGCTTGCCGTCAGCATGCCCGGTGGGCTCCGGATCGCCGCCCGCCGGCTGCGGATCGGCCCGGTCCGCCGGCTTCCCCCGCTGATGGGACAGATGACCCGGCGGCCGGTGCCGGACGCCCTCGCCCGCCGCTGGACCGAACCTCTCCTGCGCGACCCCCGCATCCGCCGCGACCTGATCGCGTACTGCCGCGGACCGTTCGACAAGACGGAACTCGTCCGCGACACCGAAGCGCTGCGCCGCTTCACCGGCGACGCGCTCGTCCTGTGGTCGCCCGACAACCGCGTGATGCCCCTCGCCCACGGACGCCGCCTGGCCGAGCTCCGGCCCGCCGGGCGCTACGCCGAAGTGCCCGGGGCGTACGTGCTGTCGATGCTGGACGAGCCCGAGGCCGTGGCCCGCGAGATCGGCGGCTTCCTCACCTCGCCGCCGTCCGCCCGGTGAGCGCGGCCCCCGCACCGGCGGATGCCGTCTCCGCGGACCTTCCGACTGCGGCCCCGGCAGCCGCGGGTTCGCCGGCCGGCCGTTGCCCCTGAGTCGAGTACATCAGGCAGGAGCTCGCCAGGAAGTCGGGGTGGCTCATGGCCGCAGCCGCCTCGTCGAGCTGCTCCTCGGTCATGCCCACGGCCAGGAACCGGTCCCGCAGGTGCCGCGTGTTGTGGACCTGCAGGGCCGTTCCCGGCGAGTGCGCGCGCCACTGCTGGACGTCCGGCTCGGCGTCGATGCCGACGAGACCGGCCCGGTGCATGGCCGTGGCGGCGGTCCGCCCCCAGGTGAGGTCCGCGCCGGCGGATTGCAGGAGGCGGAGCTTGGCCCCGAGATAGCTCCGGTACGCCGCGGCGGCCGCGTCCCCCGACCTGCCGAGCGACACCAGCGGTCCGTACGTCGTCTCGTCGAACTCGTCGAGCTGCAGCCACCCCCCGGGCCTGAGCGCCGAGACCAGGCGCCGGAGGACGTCGATGCGCTCGGGCAGGTGCAGGAGCACCAGCCGGGCATGGATGACGTCGAAGGCGGCCTCCGGGAGGGGGTCGCGCGTGATGTCGTGGGTGAGCACCTCCACGCCGGGCGTGGGCGGGGTGTGCTGCGGCTTGACGTCCGTGGCCAGCACCGAGCCGCCCGGAGCCACCCTTTCCGCCAGCCACCGCGCGACGCTGCCGCCACCCGCCCCCACCTCCAGGCACACCGACCCCGGAGCGAGGGGAAGGCGGGACAACCGGCGGGTGGTGAAGGCGTCGTACGCACCCGCCAGACAGCGGTGCTGCTCGGCGGCCTCCGCATGTTCGTTGTCGAACACGTAGCCC
The DNA here is from genome assembly GCF_024519335.1 of Streptomyces telluris. Taxonomy (NCBI): domain Bacteria; kingdom Bacillati; phylum Actinomycetota; class Actinomycetes; order Kitasatosporales; family Streptomycetaceae; genus Streptomyces; species Streptomyces telluris. Next base: position 498,760 of record NZ_JANIID010000001.1, on the reverse strand, counting down.
GGGACCTGCGTCGTCGTCATGCGCCGATGCTACGGAGCGGCAACGCCCCGTAGCGGCAGGCTCGACGGCCCGGCACCCGATCGGTTCCCGCAGGGGCGGCAGCCACCGGAGCGGGCCGGAACCGGCGCTGCGATCATGGACGGGAACCGGTACGTCCTCCGTAAGGAATGATCAACCATGCCCGTTCCCGCCGATCCGACCGTGCTCCACCCGATGCCCGGCCAGCCCCGGGTGGTGCTGCTCAAGCCCCTGGTGAAGTCCCCGTTGATCGAGGTCGGGGAGTACTCCTACTACGACGACCCGGACGACGCGACCGCGTTCGAGACCCGCAACGTGCTCTACCACTACGGGCCGGAGAAGCTGGTCATCGGCAAGTTCTGCGCGCTGGGCACGGGCGTGCGGTTCATCATGAACGGCGCCAACCACCGCATGGACGGCCCGTCGACCTTCCCCTTCCCCACCATGGGCGGTTCGTGGGCGGACCACTTCGACCTGCTCACCGGCCTGCCGGGGCGCGGCGACACCGTCGTCGGCAACGACGTCTGGTTCGGCTACGGCACCACCGTCATGCCCGGCGTGCGGATCGGGCACGGCGCGATCATCGGCTCGGGCTCGGTCGTCACCGCGGACGTGCCCGACTACGGGATCGTCGGCGGCAACCCGGCCCGTCTCCTCCGCACCCGCTACGACGCCGAGGACGTCGCCCGGCTGCTGGCGGTGGCCTGGTGGGACTGGCCCGCGGAGCACATCACCGAGCACGTGCGAACCATCATGTCGGGCAGCATCGACGACTTGGAGGCCGCCGCCCCGGGGGTATGAGACACCTCGGAGGCATGAGATGCCTCGGGGGCAGGGGACACCCACCTGCTTTACTCTGGGTCAGCATATTTTCGAGACGAACGACAGTACGAGGGGGATGCGTTGGGGTCCGGGGACATGGAGCTGGCCGAGGCGGTGCAGGCCGTGCGCGACGAGCTGATGAGTGCCGCCGCTCAGGGCGCCGGAAGCGACGTCACCTTCAAGGTGGGTCCGATCGCGCTGGAGTTCACCGTCGAGCTGCGCAAGGACGCCCGCGCGCGGGGCGGGATACGCGCCTTCGTCGTCTCCGGGGAGACCGACGCCGGTATCAGCCGGACGCGCACGCACCGCGTCTCGCTCACCCTCGAACCCGTCCTGGCCGACGGGACTCCCGTGCTCATCTCCGACGACGACGAGGGTGACGTGTCCGGCCTCGCCGGTGCCGGCCCGCTGTGAGCGGCACCTTACGCGCCGGCCGGCCGGTGGGCCCCGAGCACGGCCGCGTCGCCGCCGTGCACATCACCGGCGGCCGGGGCAGCGGCTATCTGCTGACGCCGCGGCTCGTCCTCACCGCCGCCCACGTCCTCGGGGACGAGCCCGAGGCACGGGTGACGGTGGTGGGCGGCACGGGCAGCCGGCGCGCCCAGGTGGTGTGGCGCGGAGAAGGGGCGTGCGACGCCGCCCTGCTGCTCTGCGGCAGCGACCTAGTCCGGCCGGAGACCGCCGCCCGGCTGTCCCCGGTGCACTGGGCACGGCTGACGGACGACTCGCCCCTCCGCGGCTGCCAGGCCATGGGCTTCCCCCGCGCCCAGCACGACAAGTCCCGGGGCGTGGACGTCGAGCACATCGAGTGCGCGCTGCGCCCCGGCTCGGGCCTCATCCGCAACCGGTACGTGCTGGACGTCAAGGACGTCACGCCGGAGCCGGCCGGCGGCGATTCGCCGTGGCAGGGCATGTCGGGCGCCGCGCTCTTCGCCGACGGGCTGCTGCTGGGCGTCGTGGCGGAGGCTCCCCGCAACTGGCGGCACCAGCGGCTGGAGGCGGTCAAAGGAAGGACCCTGCTCGACGACGCGTCCTTCGTCGACGTCGTCACCCTTCATGCCGGGGCCGCGCCGCTCGTCACCGGACTGTCGCCGGCCGCGCGGGCGAGGAAGCCGCTCGCCCTGGCCGGGGTGCTGCACGCGACGCCGCGGGACCTGGCGCGGACCGTCCGTGCGCACTGGACCGCCGCCCGGCAGCAGTTCTTCGACCGCACGGGCACCGCGCCGGAGCCCGCCGAAGGCCGGCGCGATCTGCTGGCGTGGCTGCAGCAGTTCGACGACCCGTTCAGCGACGACGTCGAGGGCCGGCGCGACCTGATCGACCGCCGGCTGACGGATCCGGGCGTGACGCCCGATCTGAAGGTCCTGCACCTGCTGGGCTGGCTCGACCCGGACGGGGAGGCGGTCTGGAAGGGCACGCGCGTGACCATGGAGTCGCTGGCCACGGCGTGCCTGCAAGGCCGCCTGGACACCGACGGCCCGGCGGCGGAGGTCTACCGGGACCTCTGCGCGGGCGGGTTGCTCGACGCCCTGGCCGCCTTCACCGAGCTGCGCGGCCTGCGCGGGACGCAGGAGGCGTGGGAGGACGCCTGGGAGACCTGGCGGCAGGTGGCCGGGACGGTGGGCTACTGGCCGGCTCCCGCCCGGGAGTGGGCCGAGGGCGGCGCGCGGGGCTTCCTGCTGGCATCGCTCCTGCCCGATCCCCTGGCCGGCGAATGGATCCGTACCGCCCTCGGGCGCGTGGTGCCGCCCGCCGCCGGAAGCGTCGGGTGGTACGACCGGCTGTGCGCGGCGGGCGGCGATCCAAGCTCCCCCGTCGGGCAGCTCGTGCGCACCGACTTCGCCGCGTACGCCGCGGTCGATGCGGAGCGGCTCGCGCAGCAGGCGGCGCACGAGGCGAAGCAGCGGGCCGAGCAAGCGGCACGGGAGGAGGAGGCCCGGGCCTGCGCGGCCGCCCATGCCGAACACGAGCGCCGGTGGGCCGCCTACGAGGTCGCCCGGTACACACCGGCCGCCCGGCTGGGGGCGGCCGGCCGCGTGACGCTGTGGCTGGGGGCCTGGGGCGTGCTGTCGGTCGCGGCGGCCTGGCTCGTCTGGGGCGCGACCTGGCCGTCCATGGCCGCCACGATCTCCTGGCACCTGCCTTTGCTGACCCTGGCGGCCTACGCCGCCCGGCTGCCGAAGGCCGTACGGCTGGGCGCCGCCTATCAGCCGCCCTTGCGGAGCCCGCAGAAGTGGATCCCGGCCGGCCTGGCAGCCCTCCGGGGAGGCCTGCTGAAGGCGGGCTTCGTGCTCGGCACGGTCCTGGTGGCCGGGGTGGTGCTGCACGACGTCGGCCTGATCCTGACGACCGTCTGCTTCCTGTGCCTGTGCGTCGTGGTGTTCCTGTTCGCCGCCCGCGACGAGGGCGAGGCGTCGTGGACGCTCCGCAACTGGGACGACGAGCACCGGGCGAGGCTGCAGGCCCACGTGAGCCGGCAGCAGGAGGCCGAAGGGCGCCCGGTGAACATGCGGCATTTGTCGGCGCGAGAGCGGGCGGCCACCTACCAGGCGGTCCTGAGGGACTTCTCCGACGGCCGCATCGACATCGCCGGCTACCGACAGCAGCTGCGCTCCACGGGCCGCGACGGCGACTAGCGGCGCCTGCCGTGCAGGCGCCGCCCGAGGCCCCGGCCGCGCTCAGACGCTTCGCACCGCGCCGCCGTCGTCCAGGCGGGTGATCCGCCGCTGCGCGGCGTAGGCGGCGGCCGGGTAGCGCGGGTCGGGGCGCAGGGCGTACTCGCGCAGGCACGCCTCGGTGAACTTGATGACGTGCTCGTCGCCGTGTTCGGCGGCGCGTGCGCCCAGTTCGTCCAGCGGGGGCAGGTCCCCCGTCTCCGCTCGCCAGGCGTCGGTGTCCTCCTCGCGCCGGTCGGTGGTGAAGGCCAGCAGGAAGGCGGTTTGCACCTGCCAGAGCCGGGCCAGGGTCGGCTCTGGCAGGGCGTGCGGCAGGTGCGGGAGCACGATGCGGACGGCGGCGGGGGCGGTGACGCCGTGGATCAGCGGGACCGGGAACACCTCGGGGTGGCCGAGGTAGACGTCGGTGAACCGGAGGGTCATCTCGCTCAGCAGCCGGGGCGCCTGTTCCGGGGCGAGCCGGCCCAGCGACTCGTCGTAGCCGGGCAGTTGGTCGAGCGTGTCCAGGCGCCGGCGGGCGACGCCCGGGCCCATCGGGCCGTCCGTGGCCACGCGGGGCAGTGCGGCGACCGCGGCGTGCAGGTCGTAGGAGCCGCCGAGCCGCGGGCGGCCGGGGAGTTCGGTGTACCGGGCGGCCCAGTAGGCCAGGCCGCGGGCCAGCTCGTTCAGCTGGAGGGGGGTCGGCCTCTCGGCGGCCGCGTACAGGCCGCGTACGGCGTGGGCGGTGCGGATGAGGCCGTGGGTCAGGCCGGCGAACAGGCCCGGGATCAGGCGCGGCCACCAGCGGACGAGGACCTCGCGCCAGTGGGCGCCGGCCAGTTCGCGGGCGAAGAGGCGCTCCCAGTCCCCGGCCCGGTCGAAGACCCCGAGGGCGGGGCGCCACGAGGACTCGTCCCAGGGGTCCAGGGCGAAGCGTGCGGCCGGGGGCTCGTGGTGCTCCATCGCCTTGCGGTAGCGCACCACCCAGCGGGCGACCTCGTCCTCCTGCCCGAGCAGGGCGAGCGCCTCGGCGCCCATGGGGCCGTGGTTGGCGAGGTCGACACCCTGCCCGCGCTCGTACCCGAGGTCGTCCATCCGTTCCAGAGCATCGTTGAGCGCATCGCTGTAGCTGATCGACGTCATGGCGAGACCCTTCGCATTATTCGACTATCCAAATAGTTTGGAGATCCAAACCATATACACTCGTAGTATGCAGCACACCCCAGAGGCCGGGAAGGCCCCGCGGAAACCGACGCCGGCCGAGCTCGAAGTCGTCGGCCTCGTACCACTGTTGGAGCCGTTCTACCGAGGAGCGGTGGTCCGGGAACTGATGCCGGCACCGCTGCGCGAAGCGATGGAGACCCACGGACTGACCCCCCGTCACGGCGCCGTCCTGCCCCAGCTGCTGGCCGGGCAGCCGCTGACCGTCAGCGAGATCGCCCGGCGGCTGCAGGTGTCGCTGCCCACCGCCAGCGACCTGGTCGGCGGCCTGAGCCGGGCCGGGATCGTGGAACGCGCCGAGGATCCGGCGAACCGCCGCCGCGTCCTGGTCTCCCTGGCCGAGGAGTTCCGCCCGCCCCTCGAAACCTTCATCGTCCGGCGCACCGAACCGCTGCTGCGCGCCCTGGACGGGCTGTCGGCCGACGAGAGGGCGGGGTTCCTGGCAGGGCTCACGGCCTGGGTCCGCGAGGTGCAGAGGTAGGCTCCGTCGCCGCGGGACGCCGCGGGCGGAACGCGTTCGGCTCCTCACCGGACGCGTCCCGTTCCTCACCAAAGGAAGACAAAGCCACCATGCCCTTCGGGTACTTCATCCTCATACCCGGCTACGCCCTCGCCGTCCTGAGCGCCGCCTACGGCTTGCTGATGCGGGCCCGCCCCCGCCGGGCCCGGCCCGCGCCCGTCCCGGAGCTCCCGCCCGTGACCACCGAGGCGTGGTGGGGAAGGCAGCCGGCCGCCGGCGGCGCTCCGCGCGACGTGCTCGAAATCGCCTGGCTCCAGGGAGGCGCCGCGCGGACCGCCGACACCGCGCTGCTCACCATGCAGCAGGACGGGCTACTGCACATCGACCACCAGGGGCACCTCTCCCTCGCCCCCGGGGCCCGGCCGCGCACCCCCGTCGAGCGCGCGATCACCACCGAGTGCGCGGAGGCCGCCGGGCGCAGCGGGGCACCGGTGGCCCTGCGCGACCTGCGCAAGCGGCTGATCGGCCATCAGGAGACCGTGGCGATCGGCGCCTCGCTCACCGGGCGCGGCCTGGCCTACGGCCCCGAGGACTGCCGGCGGCTCCGCGTCGGGCACCTCCTGCTGCGCCTGTGCGCCAAGGTGTATCCGTGGCTGGCGGCCCTGGCGGTGGTCATGCTGGTGTTCTCCTTCGACACGACCGTTTCCGAAGGCGGGTTCTCCGCCCACGGCCACCGCATGACCGTCGCCGTCCTGCTGGTCCTCGCCGGCTTCGCGTGCCGGGCCGTCGGCGACAACGTGCTGCCAGGCCCGGCGCCCGCCACGGCCGACGGCGAGGACCTGGTGAGGGCAGCCCAGCGCGTCCACAAGGCCCGGCGCCCCCGTTCCCCGTACGCGGCCACGGTGACGGCGTCGGCGGCCCCGGCGGCCGGTGGCGTGGCCTTGGCGCTCGCGCTCGACGGGGCCGGCGCGCTGCCCGACGCACCCCTGTGCGACCTGCTCACCCGGTGCGGCGTCGGCTCGGACCCCACGGATTCCACGTCGTGGATGTCCGACGTCATCGGCGCGCTCGACAGCGGCTCGGGGTCGGGTGGCGGCTCGGGCTCCGGCGGTTCGGACTCGGGCGGCTCCGGCGACTCCGGGAGCAGCAGCGACAGCGGATCGAGCTCCGACAGCAGCAGCGGGGGCGGATTCTGACGGGGCTCCGGGCACCGGCTCCGGGCCCGGGGAAGCCGGTCCCCCGGGGGCCGGGCACTCGGTGTCAGTCCCTTCCGGCATGATCGGGGCCTGCCCGGAGTTCCACGAGAGGGGTACGTCTTGCCCGCATCCGCCGAGTCCCTGATAGCCGAGGTGCCCGCCTTCGCGGCGCACGCCCGCACGGCGACGCTGCTCAGGCCGTCCGAGGGCGCTCCCGGCGTCCGGGACAGCTCCGTCGGCGGGCCCTTGCTCTGGCCCGAGGACGAGCCGTGGCCCGTGTGCCGGGCACCGCACGCGGTGCGGGTGCACGAGAAGCTGACGGACGACGAGCGTGATGCCTGGCAGCGGATCGACCGGGCCGTGAAGGAGCGGCGCCGCCTGAACCCCGGCCGGGCGTACGAGCTCACCGCGGAGGAGGTCCTGGTCCAGCAGCAGATCATGGCGGGCGCCTCGGCACTCGACATGGTCACGTGGGAACGGATGCGCTGGGCGCAGGACGCCTCGGGCCCGGGCGTGCCGATGGTGCCCGTCCTGCAGCTGTACGCGCGGGACGCTCCCGCGGCCGTGCCCTGGCCTGAGGGCGCGGACGTCCTGCAGATGCTGTGGTGCCCGACCGAGCACAGCGACCCGCCGGGCCAGCCGCGTTACTGGGGGCCCATGGTCACCCTGCGGTACCGCTCGTCGTCCCGGGTGGTGGGGGCGGTGCCCGACCCGCCGCGGCCGGACCGGGCCGACGACTGCTACCTGCCCCGGCCCTGTGTGCTCGCCCCCGTGGAGGTCACCGACCTGCCCGACCAGGACGAGGTTCCCGAAGACCTGCACGCCGAGGGCGAGCGCTGGGCGGAGGACCACGACGTCGAGTACCACCGCGACCTGGCCTGCCGCCCCGGCTGGAAGGCCGGCGGCTGGCCCAGCTGGCACCTCACCGACCTCATGGCCATCGACTGCACCTGCGGGGCCCGCATGCGGCTGTTCCTGACCGTGGACAGCAGCCACGACGGCCCGGACGTCAGCGTGGGGCGCCACGGCGAGCTCCGCGTCTTCACCTGCCCGGCGGACCCGGCCCACCCCATCAGGCTGAACATCCAGTAGCGAACGGCGTTCAGAGCCCGTACGCGGCTTCCTGCCCTTCGAGCACGAGGATCCGCCCCTCGGCCGTGCCGATGAACACGTCCCCGCCAGGGGCGGCGCTCAGGCTCCTGGGAGTGAAGTCGTGCCCGCTCACGGCGGTCGGCCGGCGGCGTACCACCTCGCCGTCGGCCGGCCGCAGGGTCAGCAGCTCCTTCGCGCCGGTCACCGCGTAAAGGAGCCCGCCCCCGGCGTCCGCCGCCCGGATCTCCGCATCCATGCGGTGCGCCCACACCACCTCGCCGTGAGGGAGCGCCCGGCGGAGCAGGAACGGCCCTTCGGCGGTGGTGGCGGCGTGGACGATCCCCGGTCCGCGGCCGTCCTCGACGTACACGCCGGGCCCGCCGGCGATGTGTCCGGCAGGGCACTCCTCCCACCGCAGCGGGAACAGGGGCTCGACGCCCCGGGGAGAGGCCTCGACCACCCACTTCTCGGGGCGGGGCTCATCGCCGTCGCCTTGCAGGAAGAGCAGGTGCGGAGAGCGGCGGATGCCGAACTCGAAGGACTTGTCGCACTCTCCCAGCGCCACCGTGCCCAGCTGACGGCCCGTGGGCGTGAACACGGGAGTCTCGGAGGGCGGCCACCTGGCCGGCGGGAACAGGTCGCGCGAGTCCCGGGCTGCCCACGCGCCGTCGGCCCGCGCGGCGAGCCGGGCGGGGAAGTCGAGGCGGTGCTCGGCGAGGACCGTGCCGTCCGCGAGGTCGACCCGCCGGAGGAGCGTCTTCCTGTCGTCGCTGGTGCCGGCGATCACGGTGACCCACGCCGTGCGATCGTCCGGCGCCACGTACACCTGGCAGCCGGAACGTTGGAAGGCGTCCTCGGGTTCGGGCACGGCCCACAGCAGGGAGCCCTCGGACGACCAGCACTCCAGCAGGCTGCTGTTGAGCGGGCAGCAGAGCACCCGGCCGTCCCGCAGGGCCTCCACCGCCATGACGTCGGTGCGGGGAGTCCACGTCCGCCCCGCCTCGGCGGCCAGGGCGACGAGGCGGTCGCCCACCCGGTAGCCGGGTTCCAGCGGCGGGCCCCAGTCCACGTCCTCGTTCGCCAGGGCCTTGCGCGCCTCCAGGTCGATCTCGCCTTCCTCGACGCCCAGCCATGCGTCGGCAGGGCGCTCGACGACGCACTGCGCGAAGGCGTCCTCGCCGTCCCGCTCGTAGGAGACGTCCGGTACGGAGAAGATCACTTGCAGCCTGCGCTCGTCGAGCCAGCGCAGCGCCGTCACGCCCACGCCGGTGACGGGGAAGGAGACCAGCCGCCGCGCCTGCGGCTCGTAGAGGAACAAGCCGCCCCGGCGATTCCACTCCTCGCCCCACTCGGTGGAGATCGCGAACAGCGGGAGGACCGGGTGGAACGCAAACGCGTCCACGTGGTGATCGATCTCCACGAGGTCCCACAGGGAGAGGTCGCTCTTCCGGTAGACCGCCACCCGCGGCCCGCCGCCCGGCCCCGTCCCGGAGGCCGGTGTGGCCAGCCAGAGTCCGTCGGCGCTCACCGCGGCCCAGTACGGCCGGCCGGCTTCGAGAAACGGTTGGTCAGGTATCGCGCGCATCCCCGCATTCTCGGTGACGCCCGGAGCGGCCCGTGCAACCAGGCCGTTCCGGACGGCCGGGTGACGGGAACAAGCCACCCTTAACGGACTTCTCTCCTCCTCCGCGGGCGGGCCGGGATCCTTGAACGGTTCCGGTCAACGGACTGACCACGGGTGCGAGGAGCCGCATGTTCAGGTGGGGGAAGCAGGCGGATGAGGAGCTACTGAGGAAGCTCGGAGAGGCCATAGCCGGCCTGCAGCACGAGATGAGCAGGACGTTCCGGGACGGGTTTCAGGAACTGCGCCGGCAGAACGACGGGCTGCGTCAGGAACTCGGCGGCGGCCTGGGCGGCAGGCTGGGTGAGCTGCACGAAGAGCTGCGCGATCTGCGGCGCGCGCTGACCGACGTGCGCGAGGACGTCGCGGAGACCCGCCGGGAGAACGAGGCGCTGCGGCAGGAACTGCGGGCCGCCTGCCGGGAAGCCGCCGAAGGTCCCACCGGGCCGCTCAACACCGTACGGGCACCGCGCCCCGAACCCGTTCCTGTCGGGGCTCCGGGCGTGGAGGCCGGCCCGGCCGCGGAGCCGGAAGCGGTGGAGAGGGAAGCCGATGAGAAGACGCCGGAGAAGCGGCTGGAAAAGGCCGCGGGAATCGGCGCCGCGGAGCTGGTGTGCCACCGCGACACCTGGGCGTACATCGTGGAGCAGGCCGCACGGAACGCCCACTTCAGGGTGCCGGGCGAGGTGGTGGCCGGGGAGGACGGCCAGGCACGCGTCATCGTGTCCGGGCGCAGTCTGATGGCGATCCTCACCGCCCTGGACGCCGTCATGCACCAGGGTCCCGGCGGCGACCCCGGCGACTGTGCTCTGGCCAGGAAGTTCTACGAGCGCATCGCCGACGTCGTGGACACCGTCCGCCCGGACGACCGCCAGGGCACAGGCTCGGCGCAGGCGACCCGGGGCCGTACGGTGATCGTCGTCGACGACCGTCCCGGCCGGTCGTGACCGGAGGCGGCCCCTCAGTCCACCCCGGGCCGGGCCGCCTCCTGCAGGGCGCGCCGCGTGATGTTGCGGGCCATGCCGCCGAAGACGACCGCGTGGAAGGGGGACACGCTCCACCAGTAGGCGTGTCCCGCCAGCCCGTGGGGGCGGAAGAGGGCCCGCTGCCGGTAGGTGGAGCGGGAGGGGCCGTCGGGCGTGACGGTCAGTTCCAGCCAGGCGCGGCCGGGCAGCCGCATCTCGGCCCGCAGCCGCAGCACGTGGCCGCGTTCGATCTCCTCCACGCGCCAGAAGTCCAGCGAGTCGCCGAGGCGCAGCGCGTGCGGGTCGCGGCGGCCGCGGCGCAGGCCCACGCCGCCGGCCAGCCGGTCGAGCAGGCCGCGCAGGGACCAGGCGAGCGGGAAGGAGTACCAGCCGTTCTCGCCGCCGATGCCCTCGACCACGCGCCACAGTTCGCGGGCCGGGGCCTCGATGTGCGCTTCGCGGCGGTCCTCGTAGAGCGTGCCGCCCGACCAGTCCGGGTCCGAGGGCAGCGGGTCGCTGGGGGCGCCGGGCAGGGAGGCGGAGGACCAGCGGGTGGCCACGTCCGTGTCGCGCACCCGCTTGAGGGCGAGGCGGACGGCTTCGTCGAAGCCGATCAGGCCCTCGGGAGGGGCGGGGGCGTAGCGGGCGAAGTCGTTCTCGCGGCAGATGACTTCGTGGCGCAGCGACTCCACCAGCGGGCGGGCGATCGAGGCGGGCACCGGGGTCACGAGGCCGACCCAGAGGCTGGACAGGCCGGGCGTGAGGGCGGGCACGGGCAGGACCAGGCGGCGGGGCAGCCGGGCCACGGCCGCGTAGCGCATCATCATCTGCCGGTAGGTCAGCACGTCCGGGCCGCCGATGTCGAAGCCGCGGTTGACGTCGGGAGGGAGCCGGGCGGCGGCGAGGAGGCAGCGCAGGACGTCCCGCACGGCGATGGGCTGGATGCGGGTGGCGACCCAGCTGGGGGTGACCATCACGGGCAGCCGTTCGGTGAGGTAGCGCAGCATCTCGAAGGAGGCGGAGCCGGAGCCGATGATGACGGCGGCCCGCAGCTGGGCGGTGGGCACTCCGCTGTTCAGCAGGATCCGTCCGACTTCGGCGCGGGAGCGCAGGTGGGGCGAGAGGTCGCGTTCGGCCACCTGGCGCGGGGCGAGCCCGCCGAGGTAGACGATCCTGCCCACTCCGGCCTTCTTCGCCGCCCGGCCCACCGCGAGGGCCGCCCGGCGGTCGGTCTCCTCGAAGTCCGCTCCGGTGCCCAGCGCGTGCACCAGGTAGTAGAGGACGTCGACCCCCTCGCAAGGGCCGGCGAGGGTGTCCGGGCGGGTGACGTCGCCGCGGACGGCCTCGATGCGGCCGGCCCACGGCTGGTCGCGCAGCCGGCGGGGGTCGCGCACCAGGCAGCGCACCCGGTACCCGGCGTCGAGCAGGACGGGCACCAGCCGGCCCCCGATGTAGCCCGTGGCCCCCGCGACCAGCACCAGCTGCGGCCGTCCGGTGCTGCCGCCGGGCCGGGCGGGCCCCTCCGGCGCCGTCTCCATGCCCCCACGCTCTTCCATACCCCCACGCTCTCCCGGAACGGTCGTGCCGCGCAGGCGAAGCTGGGCCTTCCGGGTGTCCGGCGGGGCCTCGTCCACGTGGAATGCGCTTGCTCTCGCCCCGGGCACGACGGCTAGGGTGCCGCGCATGGCACCCTTGATCGTTTTCTGCAGCGACCCGCTCGGCGCCCGGCGGGCGGACCCGCACTTCGCCGGCGAGGCCCGCGCCGCCCGCGGGCTGGGGCTGCGGACCGCGCTGCTGGATCACGACGCGCTGCTCGCCGGGGACGTCTCGGGCGCGGTCCGTGGTGTGCCGCGCGGGGCCGGGGCGGCCTGGTACCGGGGCTGGATGGTGCCCTCCGGGCGGTACGCGGAGCTGGCCGGCGCGCTCGCCGACCGCGGGGTGACGCTGCTGACCTCGCCCGACGCCTACCGCCGTGCGCACGAGCTGCCGGGCTGGTACCCCACGCTCTCCCCCGTCACGCCGCGGAGCGTGTGGCTGCCCGCCCGGCCGGGGCACGCCTCGGTCGCCCACGAGCTCGCGGCCCTCACGGCGCCCCTCGGCGGCGGGCCCGCGATCGTCAAGGACTTCGTCAAGTCCCGCAAGCACGAGTGGCACGAGGCGTGTTACGTACCGGACCTCGCCGACACGGAGCGGCTGGGCGCCGTGGTGGCCCGTTTCGTCGAGCTCCAGGAGGAGTTCCTCGCGGGCGGCGTGGTGATACGGGCCTTCGAGCGCTTCGCGGAGGGCGGCGAGGCCCGCGCGTGGTGGGTCGACGGGCGCCCCGTCCTCGTCACGGCCCACCCGGACCGCCCCGACCTGCGGCCCGCGCCGGTCCTCGACGCGGTGTCACCGCTGGTCGCCGCGCTGGGCTGCCGGTTCGTCACCACCGACCTCGCGCTGCGCGAGGACGGCGTGTGGCGGGTGGTGGAGGCCGGGGACGGGCAGGTCAGCGACCTGCCTCGGGGGGCCGATCCGGGGCTGCTGCTGGAGGCTCTGGCAGGGGTCCGGTAGCCGCTGGAGGCTCTGGCCGGGGTTCGGTAGCCGCAGACGGGTCACGGCTCTTCCTCCGAGTAGCCCGGGCACCGTATGTGATCATGGTGCATGTTCTTCGTTCTCATCATTCCGACGATGCTGGTCCTGGGGGCGGCCCTCCTCCACCTGGCCCTGCACGCCCGGAGCCGGCTCCGGGGCGGGCACCGGCCCCGCCTGGCGAGCCCCAAGCCGCTGGCCCTGGTGTCCGTGGCGGCCCTGAGCTCCGCGTTCCTGGTCTTCAGTTACGCGGAGGGGACGTACTCGCCCGGGCTCTGGGGAGACAAGACCTGCATGTTCACCATGGGCGTCAGGGCCCACCCGGAGTCCTCCAGCCTCTTCCCGCTCAGCACGGTCTGCAGCGGCGTGGAGATCGTCCCGGCCTGGGTCAACCCCACGCTCGTCACCCTGACCGCCCTGGCGGCGGCGACCCTCGTGGCCGTGCCCTTCGCCTACGTGGTGCGCCGGCGTACCGTCAGCCCGTGAAAGGCACCCGTCGGCCCTTGAAGGGCACCTTCAGCTCTTGCGAAGGGCACTTTCAACTCTTGAAAGGCACCGTCCGCCAAGGGCTCTCCGGGTCCGTGGTCAGGGCCCGGTGGGCGTCGAGGACCGTCGTGTACCACGGGCCGAACTCCTCCTCGTCGAAGTGCAGGCACCGGCCCAGGACGTAGCCGGCCGAGAACTCCTCCCACGAGTCGTAGGCGGCCTGCGCCTCCCGGGAGGCGCGCTCGATCGCCGCGTGCATCTCGGCCTCCGTGGCGTACCGCGCGCCCCGTCCCCAGCGGGCCATCTTGGACCCGCGGCCTATGTCCCAGGCGGCGATCGTGCGCACGAAGCCGTCCGGCGGCAGGAGCCCGTCGGCGCGGAAGCGGGCCTCGTAGCGCAGCACCTCGCCCACCAGGGCGCGCAGGTGGGACACGAGACCGGTGAGCTCGGCGTCGTCCGCGGCGGTCCCGCCCTCCTGGGCGCGGACGCGCAGCGTCGACTCCACGGTGTTGCGCCACTCGGCGGGATCGACGCGGCCGCCCCGCGCGCGGGCCAGCGCGCTGCGCGCTCCCAGGACGAAGTCCCAGTACCAGGGGCTCACGTCCAGGCCGAGGAGCCGCTCCTGGATCGAGAGCCAGTCCTCGCGGCCGTGCACGCCCCAGCTGTCGGCGATCCGCTCGACCTCGCCGCGGTAGCCCATGCCGTGCCAGTGCAGGGTGTTCCACGCGTCGCCGTTGGTGAAGCACAGGTGGGCGCCGCAGGCCAGGCCGTGCAGCAGCGGGCCGGGCGCGGGGGCGCCGGTGCGCCGGGTCACCACACGGTCCATCAGCCCGTCCGGGGAGAACAGCTCGTGGTGCAGGTCCAGCCACACGTCGCGTTCCTCGTCGCTGATGAGGAAGTACTGCTCGCAGGGCGTGGCCGGGTTGACGGCGAGGACGTCCACGTCGTCGGGGACGATCTGCGCGAGCGCGCCGAGCGTCGCGTACTCGTAGACGAGGAAGGGGTGCGGCCGGGGCAGCAGGCCGGGGGTGTAGACCTGCGCCGCGGTGCGCCCGTCGGGGGTCTCGATGGTGAGCATGGGGCGCTCGTCCTCGCCGGCGGCCTGCGCGTGGTCGAGGCGCACGGGGTAGTACACGCCCTCGATCGCGAGCGTGCGGAGGTACGCGTACGCGTTGTCCGCCCGGCTGAGCTTGTACAGGTACTGCTCCAGATCGGTGGGCGCCTGCCAGCGGGAGCCGTCCTGCGGTGCCGGGACGAGCGGGAAGAACTCGTCGTGCGCCTCGTCGTGGGCTGCCGCTTGCATGGGACTCCTCGTGGTTCCGTTCCGGTCCGGGCCTGCTGACGGCCTCAAGATCGCCTGAGTACGGTAGCGGCGGCTTCTCCGCCTCGGGGAAGCGGGGGTTGCGGCGGTGGTGCAGGCCCGGCCCGCCGCGCTGGGCCGGTCAGGTCGCGTACTGACCGAGGATCAGCATCCCGGTGAACAGGACCACCAGGGCCCCCAGCCCGTAGGCGCCCACCCGGGCGCCGCCCCGGGGCACGAAGATGCCGATCACCGTCCCCAGGGTGACGAGCGGCACGGTGCCCCAGGCGACAGCCATCTCTCCGCCGAAGCGCAGCGAGCCGCGCACGCCGTCCTGGCAGGAGGCGCAGGAGATGGCCAGCAGCGGTCCCACCACTCCGACGAAGGCGCCGACGACGAGGACGACCACGGCGACGACGACGAGCCAGACCCAGTCGCCGGCGGTGCGCCGCCGGGGGGCGCCGGGGCGGCTCGGGCCGGGGGCGGGGGCGGAGGCGGGGGCGCGGGTGTCGGACGTGGTGCTGGTGTTCTCCATGTGCCGGACCCTACGAACCGCGCCCACCGGCGGGCATCCGCCTCCGTACTCAGATCGCCCCGGTCGGGGCCTGAGTACCTGACCGCCCGCGGCCGGGATGTGGACGTGGTGTTGCCGGGGCGTGCTGTGCCGTCAGGCGGTGAAGCGGCGGACGTAGCGCTTCTGCCAGGGGGTTTCGACGGCGTGCCGGTCGTAGTGGCGGCGTACGAATTCCACGGCGCTGCCGGCGGGGACCCCGTCCAGGACGGCGAGACAGGCCAGCGCCGTGCCCGTCCGGCCCCGGCCGCCGCCGCAGGCGATCTCGACGCGCTCGGCCGCGGACCGCTTCCACGCCTCCTGGAAGGCTTCACGGGCGTCCGCGGCGCTGCGGGGCAGCCGGAAGTCCGGCCAGGGCAGCCAGCGGGACTCCCACGGGACCTCGGGCGGCTGCTTGCCGAGCAGGTACACGGCGAAGGACGGCGCCGGGCCCGCGGGCAGGGGCTTGCTCAGGCCACGGCCCCTGACGAGGCGCCCGGAGGGCAGCTGCAGAACACCGGGCTCCCCCGGCGTCCACGTCCCGGTCCCGCCCGTCACGCCGCCACCTCCGGGCGGCGGTTGGTACGCACGGTGTCCAAGTACTCGGCCACGGCGTCCCGGTTGCGGATCAGGCACTCGATCCGCTCGGTCATGCGGTCGCGTTCGAGTTCGAGGGTGGCCAGCATCTCCGGCGTCGCGTCGGGGAAGTGGATGACGCGGGGCTTGTCCAGGCACGGGAGGATCTGCTTGATGATGCGCGTGGGCAGCCCGGCGTCGAGCAGCCCCCTGATCTGCAGGACGCGGTCCACGAAGCGCTCGTCGTAGTGGCGGTAGCCGTTCGGGGAGCGCTGGGAGACGATCAGCCCCTGCTCCTCGTAGTAGCGCAGCAGCCGGCGGGACGTGCCGGTGCGCTCCGACAGCTCCCCGATCCGCATGTTCCGCCCTCGCAGTCCGCCGAGTTGACCTCTGACATACGTGTGATCGTTCGAGCATACACACCGGGTCGTGGGGCGGGGCGTTCGCACATCGCGGGGCGGCCCCACGGGACCGGGTGGGTCCTCGTGGGGCCGCGGTGTGCCGCGTGGGCGTTCACGAGTGCGCCCTCGCGCGTTCGGCGGGGAAGCCGTGCGCCCGGGCGGCGAGCACGACGGCCAGGACCGGCACCAGCAGCACCAGCACGCTCCAGGGGAAGGAGGAAGTGCCCCACAGCCCGAGGAGGACTCCGCCGACGACTCCGCCGCCGGCCATGGCCACGTTCCACAGCGTGACGAGCATGGCCTGCGCCGCGTCGGCCTGCTCGCCGCCCGCGTCGCCCACGGCGGTCTGCAGGAGCGTCGGAGCGCCGCCCCAGCCCAGGCCCCACAGCGCCGCCGCCCCGTAGACGAGCGCGTGACTGTCGGACAGCACGGCCAGGAGGGCCGCCGCGGCCGCGACCAGCAGCGCGCTGAGGACCGTCAGCTGGCGCAGCCGGCGGTGGATCCGTGCGCCGACGATCCAGATGCTCAGCAGGGAGGCGACACCGAAGACCAGCAGCACCACGTCCGTCGAGCCGCCCATGCCGAGCCGGTCGAGGAAGGTGGCGATGTAGGTGTAGAGGATGGTGTGCGCCAGCACGAAGACGGTCACGACGAAGAGGACCGGCACCACGCCGGGCACCTTCAGGGCCCGCAGGATCGGCTCGCGCTCACCGCGCTTCTGCCCCGGGTAGTCGGGCACCATCGCCACGATCCACGCGATGACGACGAGCGTGAGACCCGTCATGACCAGGAACGCCACCTGCCAGCTCAGCGCCTTGCCCAGGAACGTGCCCGCGGGCACGCCCAGCGAGAGGGCGACCGGGATGCCGGTCATCACGATCGCGATCGCTTTGCCCTGCAGGGGCACCGGCGCCATACGGCGCGCGTAACCGGCCAGCAGCGCCCAGGCCAGCCCCGCCGCCACACCGGCCACGAACCGGGCCACCATGGTCAGGGGGTAGTTCGTCGAGACCGCCGTGACCGTGTTGGCGACGGCGAAGGCGCCCATCGCCGTCAGCAGCAGGCCCTTGCGCCGCCACCCGGCGGTGGCCGCGGTCAGCGGGATCGCCGTGAGGGCCGTGCCGATCGCGTAGATCGTGACCGTCTGCCCGGCGGCGGACTCGCTCACCCCCAGGGCCCCGCTCATGGCGGGCAGCACGCCCGCGGGCAGCGTCTCCGTCAGACTCGTGATGAACACGGCCATGGCAAGCGCCAGCAGCGCCATCAGCGGGAGCTTCTCCTGAACGACACCGGCTGCGGGTTCAACGGACGGTTCCGTTTTGATCATTGACATGTCGTGAATCCTGGAACCCTCACATATATGTGAAGGTCAAGCCGACGAAATGTGACCCCCGCCACCTGCGAACCGGAGAGCCGGCGAACCCAGTCGCTCAGGCTTCCACGTCAGTGAGCCCGGTCGTTCTTCGGCCCGATGTCTTTGATCCCGGTCCGAGTTCCGTCGGAGGTGAACGAGTGGTGGAAGGTGAAGGCGTGCGGCGCGGAGCCGTGGTCGTGGAGGTGTTCCAGCCTGGAGACCCCGTCCTGCCAGGTGGGTATCGCGCCGTCGGGGACCCACCAGGTCACGTAATTGGGGTGTTCCGTCCTCTCGAACCAGTCGTAGCGCCTGTTGAGCGCCTCACGGTGCAGACCGGTGTACACGGCGTCGAAGGCGGGGCGCAGGTCGGTCCAGAGTGAGAGGGTCGCGTCCAGGACGATGGTTTCCACCGTGCGGCCCTTGTCGTACCAGGTCGGTACGGCGAACTCTCCCCATGCACCCCAGTCCAGGTCGAAGTGTGTGCCCCGGCTGCGGTCCGCCGCTTCGGCACGACCGAGGTATCCGGGGTGCCGGCCGATCTTCCGGTAGATGGCCTCGCCGCTGTGGTGGAGTTCGCGCGTGAGAGGTCCGGGATCGGTGAGAGGTGACTTCAGGACGCCGAATGTGTACAGAGCAAGATGGGGCAATGCGTCTCTCCCTGGTTGGGGGGGGTGCCTGGTGTGGACCCGGTTCGGTGGCTTGGGCGTGAGCGCGAGGATTCCTGGGGCGTGGCCGACTCGTCCCGTCGCGGGTGGCTCAGCCTGAAGGAACTCCCGGGCGACCGTGGGCGATCGCCGAAGACCAGGTGAAGGTAGCTGCCTTTGCAGGCCCTGTCGAAGTTGCGTTTTTCCTGCCCAAGTGGCCTCCTGGACCGGCCATTGGCCTACGGCCACAGGACCGAGCACCGGCATCGCGATCAGAAGACGGCCGGCCGGCTCACCGCGGCGCTCCCGAGCGCAAGGTGCCTGCCCGGCACCGCCGCGAAGTGTTCGACGGCGAACTCGCCGAAGCGGCGGGCCGCAGCGGTCAGGTAGGCGTCCTCGTGGCGGGCGAGGCGGAGCACGCGGTGGCAGTCGGGGGCGGCGAGCCGGGCCCAGGCGACCGTGCCGCGGCCGCCGGTGTCGCGTGCCATGGCCGGGAGCAGGGCGACCCCCAGCCCCGCGCCGACGAGGTCCAGGATCGCGCCCGGCTCGTTGCCTTCGCAGACGATCGCGGGGCGGACCCCGGCCCGGGCGAACAGCCGGTCGGCGAGGGTGCGTTGCCAGTGGCCCGGGCTGGGGGTGATGAACGGCTCCCCGTCCAGCGCGGCGAGGTCGACGCCCTCCTGCCCGGCCAGCCGGTGGCCGGTGGGTACGGCGAGGAGGACGTCCTCCCGGAGGAGTTCGACGGAGGTCAGCGCCGGGCCCGTGAGCGGCCGGGAGACCAGGCAGAAGTCCACTTCGCGCGTGCGGAGCCGCTCCGCCATCGCGTCCGCGGACGCCTGGTGCAGGCGGACGTCCACGCCCGGGTGTGCCGCGCGGAAGCCGGCGAGCAGCCCGGCGAGGGTCAGCAGGGTTTCGGTGGCGACCGTCACGGTGCCGCCTTCGCCTCCGGCGGCGTCGGCCAGTTCGCGGCGGCCGTCCTCGAGCTCGCCGAGCGCCCGGTCGACGCGGCGCAGGAAGGCGGCGCCGTGCTGGTTGAGCCGGATGCGGCGGCCGCGGCGGTCGAAGAGCGGGACGCCCAGTTCGGCTTCCAGCCGTGCGATGGTCCGGCTCACCGAGGGCTGGGCGACGTGCAGCTCCGCGGCGGCCCGGCTGATGTGCTCATGGCGCGCGACGACCTGGAAGCAGCGCAGGGACAGCAGGTCCACCCGTTCGCCTCCCCCTGACGACTCTTCCTGTCTTCCTGACGGCTCTCTCTCATAACTCTCCAGGCATCTTTACATGCCCGGATTGGTCTTGGACCGCATAAGTCCCCCGCCCGTAGCCTCCGGACATCCCCCTCGCCCCGAAGGAGACACGAGCCATGACCGCCAACCCAACCCCTCCGTACGAGAGTTACGTCGAGCCCCTCCTGGACGCGCTCTCGCACTCCCCCGCCCACCCCGCACTGATCACCTCGGAGGGCCGTACCGTCCCGGCCGGGGAGCTGCGCGACGACGTCCTCCGGGCGGCCGCGGAGCTGGCGGCGCGCGGCATCGGCCGGGGCAGCACCGTCGTGCTCCTCACCGGCAACCAGCCCGAGGCGCTCCTCGCCCGCTACGCGGCGAACCTCCTGGGGGCCCGCGTGGTCCACCTCACCGAGGGCACGGCCCCGGAGACGCAGGCGCAGATCGTGCACAGCGTCGGGCCCGCGATGCTGCTCGCCGCCCCCGCCGCGCGGGAGGCCGCCGAGGCGCTGCTCGCCCGGGCCCCGGTCCCCGCCGTGCTCACCCTCGGCCCCGCACCCTTCGGCGAGGACCTCCTGGCCCACGCGGCGCTCCGCGCGCCGCGGCCGGTGGCGGGTGCGGCGCGCGCCGGGGACGACTGGTGCATCCGCTTCACCGGAGGCACCACGGGGATACCCAAGGGCGTCCGGATGGCCCACGGCCCGTACGGGCGGATGCTGGCCCTGTACGCCGGCAGGATCCCGCCCGGGTCACGGCCCCGCTTCCTCGCCTGCACCCCGCTCGCGCACATGGCCGGGATTGTTGCCGACATCACGCTCCTCGCGGGCGGCACGGTGGTCCTGCAGCCCGCCTTCGACGCGGGGGCCGTGCTGGCCGCCCTCGCGCGCGAGCGCATCACCGACATGTGGCTGCTGCCGCCCCTGCTGTACGAGCTGCTGGACCACCCGGACCTGCCGGAGACCGACGTGTCCGCGCTGCGCCGCCTCTTCTACGGAGGAACAGCCGCCTCGGCCCGGCGGCTGCGCGGCGCGGCCGAGGCGTTCGGGCCGGTGCTCCACGGCTGGTACGGGCAGACGGAAGCGGGCAACATCGCCGAGGTGCTGCCCCACGAGCACACGGTGACGGGGCGCGGCGGCCGGGCCACGGCCGGACGCGCGGCCCCGGGCGCCGAGATCGCGATCCGCGACGGGGACGGCAGGCCGGTGCCCCCCGGGGAGGCCGGGGAGGTCCACGTCCGGACCCCCATGATGATGAGCGGCTACTGGCAACAGCCCGGGCTGACCGCGGAGGTGCTGCGCGACGGCTGGATCCGCACCGGCGACGTCGGCTACCTCGACGCCGACGGATACCTCTATCTCGTCGACCGGCTCAAGGACATGGTCGTCGTGGTCGGCGGGCACGTCTATCCGGCGGAGCTGGAGGAGCTCCTGCTCGGACACCCCGCCGTCGCGCAGTGCGCGGCGTTCGGGGTGCGGCGGGCGGACGAGAGCGAGGAGGTCCACGTCGCGATCGTCCCCGCGGCCGTCCCCGCAATCGTCCCCGCGACCGGGCACAAGGCAGGGCACGAGGCGGCGCACGGCTCGCAGGGCGAGGCGTGGCGCGAGCGGATCCGGGACTTCGTGACGGAGCGCAAGGGGGCGATGTACGCACCGAGCGCCGTGCACGTCGTGGACCGTATTCCGCTCACCGCCGTCGGCAAGCCCGACAAGAAACTGCTGGCTCATTCCTGGAGGACGATCCGGCCCAGCAGCGTCACCGTCAGGCCGAAGTAGTCGGCGTGCACGAGCCGCCGGCCCACGGGACGTGTGGTGCCGCCGGCCGTGATCGTGCCGGTGGCCGTGGCCGGGTCGGTGAGGTACGTCTCGTGCTCCTCGATCAGGAGCCGGTACTCGGTGAGCAGCGCCGTGGCCGGCGGGGCGAGCTCGCCGGACCAGACGAAGCCGGTGCCGCGCGCGGTGCAGGTCAGTTCGGCGGAAGGGCCGGCGGCCGTCCAGTCGAGGTCGCCGGTTCCGCTGCCGCGCTTCTGCACGGTGGCGAGGACCCGGCGGCTGGCGGCCATCGCCGTCAGACCCGTCCCGGCCGCTTCGCCGGCGGCGTTGGCGGCGGCCGGGCCGCTCAGCTCGATGCGGAACCGGTTCGCCGCCGTCATGGCGGCGGTGACCGTGCGGTCGGGCAGCAGCTGGACGAATTCCGAGAGCGCGACCTTCGACAGGTGCAGCGGGTCGAGGGACCACGGCTGGTAGCGGGCGAGGGCCAGGCGCACGTACGGGAAGTAGGCGGGGCTGTCGGCGAGGTCGCCGAGGTCCACGTCGATGTCGCAGGTCCACAGCCCCGACGCCTGGTCGAACTGCGGGACGAACGCCACGAGCGGCACCGTCACCTGGCCGCCTCCGACCTGCTCGGCGAGCACGCCGGAGGCGGTGCGCGCCGCGTTCGGGAAGTTGCTCAGCCGCAGGCGGGGCAGGACGGAGTCGTCCGCCCACACGGGGTCGATGCCGCAGCGGGTGACGAGTTCGGCGGGCAGCCGGCTGCCCGGGTCGAGGACGACGGCGAGGAGTTCGTCGTCGCCGGAGGAGAACCAGGGGCGCTTGAGGTAGGCGCGGACCCCGGCGTGCCGGCGGACCTGGGTGACCTGGTGCCGTACGCGGTCGACGGTGCGCTCCCGGCCGAAGGTGGGCACGAGGTGGCTCACTTCGGGCGGTTCGGGGCGGCGGGTGCTGAGCACCGGCCAGCCGTTGCCGGAGGGGCCCCGGCTGTCCGGCCCCCGGCTGGTGATCAGCTCGGTCCGGTCGGTGATCGCCGGGTGGAAGTACTCGCGGAAGCGCGTGGTCGCGGTCGGGGTGTAGGTGACGTTGCGGTGCCGGGTGTCGCGGAACTCGTGCCGCAGCTCGTGGGGGAAGCCGTCGATCCGCAGGTCGTCCTCGAAGGGCCGCACCGTGACCTCGCCGACGTGGGCGCGCCCGGTGATCTGCTGCGGGGCGGGCTCGGTCACGTCGTCGTGCCACTCGGTCCACGTCGCGTCGAGGTCGATCCGGCCGGTGCTCTTCGCGTGGCTCTGCACGGTGCCGGAGATCTCGGCTGAGGTCTTGCCCTCCTCGCGGAAGAACGACAGCTCGCCCAGCACCGGGGGCTGCAGCGGCCGTTCCACGGCGTGCACCAGGGTGACGTCCACCCACGGCGTGATCATCCAGTTCTCGCCGGCCGCCGCCGCGGCGGTCAGCTCGTCCTTCTTCTGCTGCGGCAGCCGCACCGGGTCCTGCCACAGCGCCGAGCCGGTCAGGAGCTGCCAGATGCGGAAGACGCCGAGGTCCGCGGCGTCGACCCGGCAGCTCATACGGACCGTCACCGTCTCGCCCTTGGGCAGGAAGACGGTCACGACGCCGCCCAGCGGTGGGGTCGGCGGGCCGTCGCCCTCTTCGATCCTCAGCCGAAGCGGCCGCGCCTGCGGCCAGGGCCCGGTGAAGTCGTAGGTCTCGGAAGCGTTCGCGCGGGGCAGCCCGCGCAGCGACACGCCGCGCGCCAGGACGTCCGGCAGGTAGGGCAGCAGGAGCTGATCGGCGTTGTGGGTGACGTACTCGCCCTGCTTGAGGCCGCTGCCGCGCTCCACGGGCAGCACGGTCAGCGCGGAGGTGTCGTGCGGGTTGTGCTTGACGACGTGGATCTCGTGCCGGGCCTTCAGGTCGCGGGTGACGCGCGGGTTCTCGGCGAGGCGGACGACCGTGTCGAGGTAGGTGCCGGACTCCCGGGAGGCGGCGGCGAAGTACTCCTCGCGCACCGCGTCCGGCCGGCCGGGCCCGAAGGCGCCGTCGTACTGCCCGTGCTGCTCGGCCATGAGCAGCGCGGACTTGGGCGGGCTGACGTGCCGTTCGTCGAAGTGGCGGTAGCGCCGGTCGGGGCCGTCGAGGGGGTCGCCCGGACCGTGGTCGGGCACTTCGGCGTTCCTGCGCTGCGCCCACTCCAGCGGCGACATGGGCCGGCCGTCCTCGTCGACGGTGCTGCGGATGACCAGCCGCGGCTCCGACTCGCCTTCCAGGAAGGGCCACCGGGGGACGATCGCGGGCGGCGGGACGGGCTCCCAGCGCCCGTAGGTGACCGGGTCGGTCGCGGTGCCTTCCACGGCCGGGGCGCCGGGGCCGAGGCTGTTGCCCGCGAGGTCGACGAGCCGGGCGCGCAGCCGGTAGGTGCGGCCGTAGCGCAGGGCGGGCAGGGTTCCGGCCGTCGGCCGGAACCGGGCGGCCAGCGGGAAGCGGTCCGAGATCTCGGGGTCGGGCACCCGGGGCAGGTTGTCCGCACCGATGGTCCGGCCGGGCGGGGGCGCGGCCAGGCTCCAGCCGTGCCAGCCGAAGAGGGCCTGGTGGACGAAGAGCTGGTTGGCTCCCTGCTTGTCGCGGGTGACGGCGGTGGCCTTGACATGGCCCTCGTCGGGGTCCGCCGTGATAGGCACGGGCGGCTGCCCGGCGCGCCGGATGGCGTAGTCGCCGGTACGGGCGCACAGGGGGAACCAGGCGGCGACGCGGCCCGTCGCCGGGTCGACGACGCCGACGTCGACCCGGTAGCCGCGCACCAGGTGGGCGGCGTCGAGGACCGCCGAGGCGACCGGCCTGCCGTCGGGGCCGACGCCGGCCGAGTGGCGGGCGTCGGCCTCCATCTGGTCGGCGAGCGAGGCGTCGCGGCCCTCGTAGAGGACGGTCAGGCCCGCCCCGTGCAGCGCCGGGAGCGCCGTGGGGTCGCCGGAGTGCGCCCTGGCCGGATCGCTCGCGCGGGTGAGCAGCTGGTCGAGGACGCGGGAGAACTCCACGTACTTCATCGCCGCGCCGTCCACGTCGAGGTCGAGGGTGTGGACCTCGTCGGCGCCCAGCTTGAGCATCCGGTGCCCGTAGAGCCCGTCGTCGGCCGCGTACGCCTCGAAGCGGCGGCCTTCGACGTGGCGCAGCGCGGTCCACGGCCGCAGGCTCTCGTCGGCGTTGAGCCCTCCCTGCGCGGCCGTGAAGGACACCCGGGCCTGCCACCGGTCGGCGAGCCCGGGCGGGGGCGTGACCAGGAGGTCGAGGGCCAGGCCGAAGCGGCGCAGGAGCTCCGGGTAGTCCGCGAGCAGGGCGCACGCGGCGTGGAAGTCGAGGTCCGGAGGGACCGGGGGCGGGGGCGGCGGAGCCGGATCCTCGGGCGCGCCGGCGGGGCTGTCTGCGGTTGCGCCGTCCCGGCCGGTGGCCGGGGCCGGCGGGCGCGCGGGCGTCGCCCGGTCGTAGAAGCGGTACATCTCGGCGAGCCCGAGCAGGGCGCTGTCCTGCCGGTACGGGGCGCTGCTGCGGTCCATGTGCAGCGGCCGGTAGGGGTTCGCCGCCGGGGCCGCGTGCGGCCCGCCGTCGCCGGACGGGTCGGAGGCGTCTGACGCGCTGGAGGTGTCTGACGTGCTGGAGGTGTCTGACGTGCCCGATGAGCCCGATGTGCCGGACGCCCCGCGGATCAGGCTGTCCAGCCGGCCGTAACCGGTGGCCACGTCCCGGGAGAAGCCCAGGATGGTGCCGGTGAGGTTGTTCAGCAGGTCGCCCTGCTCGGGGTGGTCCCAGCTCCCCTGCGGTGCGGGATCGGCTTCGGCGCCCGTACCGGGGCCGGAGGACGCCGAGGTCGCGGCCGCGGCCTGCCCGGAGCCGCCGCTGCGGGGGAATACCCGGCGCTGCGCCGTGGCGGTCACCGCCGCCTCGTACAGTCCCCTGATCTGTTCGTGGACGGCCCTGCTGGGGAACGAGCGCAGGACGGGCGGCCCCGCGGGGGCGGCGGCCAGGGCGCCGCCGGGCGGGCTCACCTTCGTGTCGGGGCCGAACAGCTTCGGCCACAGGGCGCTGTCGGCGGGCGGGAAGCGGCCGGTCTGCGGCTCGGCGGGCACCGCGACGGTCCCGCCGGGGCCCTTGAACTCCACCTGGAGCGCCGCCGCGTAGGTGCGCAGGGTCGCGGGCCAGTCCCGGAAGCTCCCGAAGGCTCCGAGGGTGTCCCCGCCGGTCAGGCGCGGGCTGACCAGGACGGTCAGCCGGAGCTTGCCGTCGGCGGCCGGGCCGTCGGGCAGTACGGTCCACCGGATCGTCTCGGGCATGGCTCAGCTCACTTCCGCGAAGGCGGTGCAGTACTCGGCGACGGGGTCGCGCCGGACGCCGGTGACCGGGTCGGGATAGGGCGCCATCATCTCGGCGAAGGTGACCGGACGGCCGGCGCCGGCCGCCTCGGCCAGGGCCGCCTCGCCGTTCAGGGCGGTCAGGGAGCTCGGCGATCCCACGAAGCGCTTCTCGCACTCGATCGTGACCGACTGCGACCAGAAGCCGATGTGCACGCTGATGGAGATCCGGGCCCGGCCGGAGACCGTGTTCGGCGGCTCGAAGGTCAGCTCCAGGCAGATCTCGATGGAGGCCGAGACGATGCCGAGGACGTCGACCTCCCCCCGGGCCCGGAAGTAGCCCGTCAGCCGCGACTCGTCGGAGGGCAGCTCCAGGCGGTAGTAGATGCCCGCCATCACCGACAGGCTCCCGCTGGCCACCCCGAAGTTCATCGACAGCGCGGCGCCGAACTCCAGGGCCGCCTCCAGCACCGCGACCCGCTCGGGGGTCAGCACGATGCCGAAGAAGCCCCCGCCGCCGAGCAGGGAGACGGTGAGCCGGAAGGGCGCCTGGCGGGTGCAGAAGAAGAAGCCGATCTCCACCGTCCGGCCGATGAACGGCAGGTCGAGGTAGGCGCCCAGGCGCAGGTTCTCCAGACTGAACACCCCGACGGCCAGGTTCGGCAGGGGCAGCGCGTAGCGGGCGGTGATGCCCGAGGGCGTGACCTCGATGCCGGGCGGGTCGCTGAAGCCGTCGACGGGGATGAGCCGGCGCAGCGTCTGGACGAAGGACAGGGGCCCGATGAAGTCGACGCTCTTGAGGACGACGTCGATCTCGGGCTTCTTGCCCGCGCGTGCGCTGAAGCGGACGTGTTTGAAGGACAGTTGCAGGGCGTTGAACGCCGGGACGAGGAGGAGGCTGAAGCGCTCCAGGCTGCAGGTGACGTCCGCGCCGACGGACAGGTCGGAGCGCAGGGACCCGCGCAGGTCGACGACGACCGAGAACCGGCCGTCGTCGTCCGGGACGAAGACCGGCGCGGCGGCCGGATATTTCTGGATCCCCGGGCTCCATTCCAGGCGCGCGTTGACGGCCTCGGGGAGCCTGGCGCCCAGGGCCGCCTTCTCCACGGCGTCGCGGAGGGCGATCGCCTGCCCGGCGGCGGTGGTCCAGGTCGCGACCTGCTGCCGGACATGGATCAGCAGGGCCCGGACGCCGGGGTCGGCGTCGGCGGGCAGGGCGGCCAGCAGGTCGGACAGGGCGGCGGCGAACGCCTCGAAGGCGTTGTCGACGTCCCGCATCTGGGTCGTCGGGGACGGGCGGCCGGGGAGCCGCTCGGCGATGAAGTCGCCGACGGTGCCGACGAACTTCTGCGCGGTCTCGACGACGCGGCGGGCCGCGGCCGGGTAGCGGTCGATCTCGTGGTTGATCAGCTCGCGGACGCGGCGGAGGTCGGAGAGGAAGCCGGTGACGGCGGTGATGGTCTCCGTGAAGAAGTTCGGCACCTTCAGGGGCTGGTCCAGCCCGTCCACCGCCTTGATCACCTTCGCCAGCGGGATCAGGCCCAGCAGGCTGGGGCCGATCTCGTCGCCGCCGCTCAGCGGGCGGAAGAACCCGTCCGGCCGGAAGGCGCCGTCGGCGATGAGGGCGAGCGGGTCCCCGCCCGCGGCGGCCGCGACACCGGAGACGGGCCCCGTCAGCCGGGACAGACCCGCCACGGCGATGCTGGGCGCCGAGAGACCGCCGGAGCGGTCGCGCTCCCTCTGGAAGTCCAGCTTCAGCGGAGAGCCGGCCGGGGTGAGGAGGCTGAGGAAGACCTGGCCCTTGTTGGCCGGGCGGACGGGATCGGCGGCCTGCGAGAAGCCGGAGAGGGCGTAGCGCCGGGCGTAGGCCACCGGCACCGTGGTGGCGGCGCCGGTCAGGCTGCTGACCGCGGGCACGGTGGCGTAGGCCCAGCGGAGCTGCGGGACGAACTGGGCGTTCCGCGAGACGGACGGGGTGCCCGGGCCGGGGGCGGCCAGGGCCGGGGGCGCCGCCATGCCCCACACCATCTGCGCCACGTCGAGCCGGGTGTCGTCGGGCTTGGACCGGGGGGCGAGGGCCACGGACTGGCCGAGCAGGTCGGCACCGGTCTCCTCGGGGACCTCCACCGCGGCGGCGGG
This sequence comes from Streptomyces telluris, assembly GCF_024519335.1. Classification (NCBI taxonomy): domain Bacteria; kingdom Bacillati; phylum Actinomycetota; class Actinomycetes; order Kitasatosporales; family Streptomycetaceae; genus Streptomyces; species Streptomyces telluris. The sequence continues at coordinate 471,364 of NZ_JANIID010000001.1, read as the reverse complement.
CGTCGAAGCGGTGGGCGGGTGCCGGTCCTTGCCGTTGTACTCCCCTACGGCGATGGCCAGTTCGGCGCCGGACGCCTTGCTCTCGTCGAGGAAGAGCAACGGGGTGCGGAACTCCACGAGCCGTCCCTCGTGGTCAACAGCTGTGATCTTGAACCGGTACGGGTTCTCGGAGCCCGTCACCGGGAAGAACTTCGTGCGGTCCGCGGGCGGTACGAGGTCCGGCGTCACGACGGTGTCGATGTGCACGCGGGTGAACGGGAACAGCACGTTCGTCAGATCGCTGTCCGGCTCGGGGCCGGCCGGCAGCGGGGTGCCGGGGTCGTAGATGCGCAGCGGCTGGCGGACCACGACGAACTCCCGCTGGATCAGATAGGTGCCGCGGGGGTCGCCGAACTTGCGCTCGGTGACCCGGACGTGGACCGCCTTGTGCCCGAACGGGCACAGGTACCCCTCCCGCATCACCCTGACGTAGTGGTCCCGGCCCATCGACGCGCGGTGGCGCCACTCCGAGAGCGAGATGCCCACGGGGCGCTCCGGCCACGTGCCGAGGCCGTCCAGCCAGCCGCCCACCGCCGAGAGCATCAGATTGTTCACGTCCACGGGCTTCGGCACGTAGGGCTGCCCGTCGGGCCTGAGCAGCCCGCCGTTGGCGGTGAGCTCGACGATGTCGTGCCGGTCCTGCGGCGTCATCGGCTCCCGGAAAGGAGAGGGCTCGACGGGGCCGGGCGTCCGCCCGCCCTCCCGGTCCCACACGGCGCGCACCCGGGCGCCGTTCAGCCGGGTGTGCCACAGCTCGGCGCGCTCGCCCGGGCCGGGGCCGGAGATCGCCGTCCGGTGGGTCCAGCGGCCCTTCTGGGAGGGGGACAAGTAGAGGCGGTAGGGCAGCTCGATGCCCGTGGCGGGGTGGCCGGGGTCGGCGAGGGGGTCCTGGGGGCGGATCGCCGCGGGGGCGGCGGGGGCGGCGTCCTCGCGCGAGGTCTCGATCACGGCTCCCGCCGCTGCGGCGGCTTCGAGTGTGGCGTCGAGGCCGTAGCGGGCCGTCAGTTCGGCGGTGGTGCGCAGGAGCTGGACGAGGGCGATCGCCCTGGCCGTACCGTCCCGGCCGTCGCCGCCCTCACCACTGCCACCGCCTCCACCGCCATCACTGAAGTCACTGCTGTCGCCGGCGCCGCTCCCGGCCTTCCGGATGGTGACGGCGAGCGGCGCCGTCTCGGGCTCGCGGGCCGCGTCGACCACGCGCATCGGGAGCCTGCGCATGGCGTCGAGCAGCCCCTCCTCGCTGTAGGCGATGGAGTCCTGCGGACCGACCTCGAAGACCAGCACGCTCCTGCCGCTGATCCGGGAGTCCACCGGGAGCTCCCTGGACTCGCCCGGCACTTGGTCGCTGAACGCCTGCTCCACGACGTGCTGGGGGCCGAAGGTGACGACCAGCAGCCCCTCCCGCTGCGGATCCGCGCGGACGAGCCACCGCCTCCCCCCGGAGTCTTCGGTCTTCAGCCCCGGAAAGCCGAAGGAGAGGTCCAGCAGGTCCGTGCCGCGCAGGATGCGGATCGGTGCGGGTGTGCTCATCTCGCCCCCTGTTGCCGTACGCCGGGCGGGTGCTCGAAAAGCGAGCGCGCCGGATCCGAGACACCGATACCGGCCGGGTACCACATGTCACATACCCCGAATGGCGCACCACGTATTGCGCCGAACGAGTGCCGATCCGCGCAACTGCGGGTGGTTCCCGTCCCATTGGCCCCGCCGGCCCCACCCGCCCTGTCGGTCTCCGGCGTCAGGAGAGGGGCTCGCTCAGTTCGACGGCACGCAGGGCGGCGGCGAGCGCCTGTTCGTCGCCGACGTCCAGCGCGGTGTCGGTGAGCTTGATGACGTGCTCGTCGCCGTGCTCCAAGGCGCGTTGGAGGACTTCTCCCGCCGGGACGGAGCCTGCACACGCCGCGGCGACGGGCTGCTCCGGGGCGTACATCGCCGTCACCGCGGCCGACGCCTGCCACGCCGTGTGCAGGCTCGGCACCCACAGGGTGCGCGGGAGGGCGGGGAGGCTGCGCAGTACGGCGTTGGGGGCGGTGGCCGCGTGGACCAGCATGGTCGCCTCGCCGTGACCGTGGGTGGCGTAGCGGTGGGTCGTGGCGCGCACCAGCTCGGTGAGCCGCTGCCGGGCCTCGTCGGGGCCGGTCACGTCACCGGACCAGACCGGCAGGGCGCCGACCAGGGCCAGCCGGGTGGGGAAACCTCCCTCGCGGACACGGATCGGGGGCACGGCCTCCAGGGCCTCGTCCGCGTCCGCGGCGCCGGGGAGCCGCGTGACGCCGGAGAGGGGGTGGTGCCGGGCGGCCCAGTAGCCCAGGGCGTGCGCCAGTTCGGTCAGCCGGGGCTCGCTCTCCTCGTGGTCGAGGAGGGCGCGCACGGCGTGGCCGGTCCGGATGACGGTGTGGGTGGACCCGCCGAACATGCCGGGCAGGAGGCGCGGCCACCACGTCGCGAGGAGGCTCCTCCAGTCCTGTGCGGAGAGGGCGCGGGTGAAGTACGCGATCCAGTCGGCGACCCGGCGCGGGTCCCCCAGCGCGGTGGCCCAGTCGGCGTCGGTGACGGGGGCCACGGGCGTGGGGAAGTCCTCCAGGTGGTCCTCGTAGCGGTCGAGCCAGCGGTGCACCGCGTCCGGCCGGCCGCGCGCCACGAGGGCCTCGGCCACCATCGGTGCGTGGTTGGTGAGCCGCCCGAGCCGTTCGGGACCCGAGGCGTGCAGGCGTTCCAGCGCTTCGTCGAGCACACCGCTCGTGTCGATGGTGTTCATACCGAGCACGGTAGGCAGGCCCGGCGGACTCCGCATCGGGCCCGGGACCGGAGTCGGTGCCGCGGGGCCTAGTTCCCGGGGCGCACGTCAGCCGCGGGGGTCCGTCGGCGCGGTGCGCTCCCCGTGCAGGCGCCGCCGTCCTCCCGTCGCCCGCCGGTCCGGACGGGCGGGCGAGCGGACGGGCCGCGTCAGGCGGGCTTCCGGCCCAGCAGGAAGGCCTGCGGGGTCCCTTCCCCTTCCTCGGGCTCGCGCACCAGCCGGGCGCGTACGACCAGCCCCGCCCCGGCGAGCAGTTCGGCGATGCGGTCCGGCTGCCGCCGGTGGAAGTCGAGCGACACCTCGTGGCCGAAGGGCCGGTCGACGTGCAGGGGTTCGTCGCCGACCTGGAAGGCGAGCAGCAGGGGTGCGCCCGGGGCCAGCACGCGGTGGAGCTCGGCGAAGACCTGCGGCAGCAGTTCCTGCGGGGTGTGGATGATCGAGTAGTAGGCCATGGCCCCGGCGAGCGCGCCGTCCGGTATGTCCAGAGACAGCATCGAGCCCACCTCGAACCTCAGCTCCGGGTGCGTCCGCCGGGCCGTGGCGATCATCTGCGGCGACAGGTCGATCCCGTACGCGGGCAGACCGAGGGCGTTCAGGTGTGCCGTCACGCGGCCCTCGCCGCACCCGATGTCGGCGACCGTCCCCCCACCGGCGTCCTGCACGAGCTCGGCGAAGGCGCCCAGCATCGCCCGGTCCAGCGGCTGGGCGTCCAGGATGTCGCGGTAGCGGTCGGCGTAGTCGGCGGCGATGGCGTCGTAGAACGCCCGGGTCGTGCTCAGGAAGCCTGGTTCGGTCATGGGCAGGCACCCTACTCGGGCCCCGCCGCGGCGGACCGCCGGGGTGAGGCCTCCTGCGACCGGGTCAGACGACCTCCACGGCGTGGCGGACCACGGCGTCGAAGAAGTAGCCCTGCTCGTTCGGGACGGAGCGGGCGGGCTGGGTGTTGCCCGCAGTGTCCGTGGCCCGGGCCAGCAGGTGGGCGGGGCCGGGGCCGCGCGGGTGCCAGGACGTGCTCCAGCGCACCCAGCCGCCCGGACGCGGGGCGTCGTGCAGCCGGGCCGGCCGCCACGCACCGCCGCCGTCCGTGCTCACCTCCACCCGGCGGATCCCTCCCTGCCCCGACCACGACCGGCCCGTCAGCCGGTGCCCGCGGCCCGCGGCGAACACCGCGCCGGGCGCCAGCTCGAAGGCGCTGCGGACCGGCTGGCGGGTCACAGGAGCGCTGCCCCCGGCCGGGTGCGCGGGGCCGAAGAGCCGGTAGAAGACGGTGTTCCACGGCGAGAACAGGGGGCGGTCGGACACTTCGATTTCCCCGACCCATTTGACGGACGCGATGCCCGCCCAGGACGGCACCACCAGCCGCACCGGACTGCCGTGGTCGGGGACCAGGGGGCGGCCGTTCATCTCGTACGCCAGCAGGACGTCGTCCAGGGCCTTCTCCACCGGCATCGGCCGGCGCACCCGCCCGTGGTCGGTCCCTCCGGTGACGAACGCCGCGTCCAGACCGCGCGGCATCACGTCCACCGCCCGCGGCGAGAGGCCCGCCAGGCGCAGGACGTCCGACAGCCGCGCGCCCCGCCAGCGTGCCGCTCCGACGGCCCCCATCGTCCACGGGGTGCCGGTGACCGGGTCGCCCTGCTGGGTGGTGAAGTAGCTCCGGCCGTTGCCCGCGCACTCCAGGCACGCGCTGGTGGTCACGGCGGGCAGCGCGCGCAGGTCCGCGTACGAGAACTCCACCGCGCCGCCGCGCAGCCCGCCGCCCCACACCGTCAGGCGCCACCGCGCGGGGTCCAGGAGGGGCGTCGCCGTGTGGTTGCGGACGAAGAACCGGTCGACCGGGGTGTGGTAGCCCGTGTCCCGCAGCGCCGCCCAGTTCGTCTCGGCGTTCGTGCCCCGGACCGTCAGCAGTGCGGCGGGCAACGGCTTGACGATCCCCGGGGCGCCCGGCTCCTCCGCGGCCGCCGCGGGCCCGGCGACGGCGATTCCCGGGAGCGAAGCCACCGCCCCGGAAGCGCTCACCACTCCCAGGAGGCGCAGCACGCCCCGGCGGGAGATTCCCTCCCCCACCGCCTCCCCTGAGAGGAACCGCCGCAGCCTGTCACGGTCGTAGGCGCGCTCGTACGCGCCGGATCCGCGTCTCGCCGTTCCCATCCGAGCTCCTCCCCGAAGAGCGGGCCGCAGCGCCCATCACACGCTAGGCGACGCCGGACCCGCAGTCCCCACTGCGAATCAGCCACCACCGGACCCGGCGTCCGGGCAGGAAACTGCCGTGAGGTTGACCTGAGTCGAGCTGTACGCCTCCCGGCGCCGGTGGTGCCATGAGCCTCGTCCGGCGGGTCCGCGAGCGAGCCGACCACGCGGGGCGGTGCACCTGGCGAAGGGCGCCTCGGGCGAGGTGACCGTCAGCAATTACCTGCAGGGCAGTGCGCCCGCGCCGAGGAAGCGCACCTTCGTCGGCCCGGTCAGCGAGAGCTGGCAGCTGTCCGACACCCCCTCCCCCGTCGTCTACGCCCCGTGCCGCGCGTCGCTGTACGCCGTCCTCTCCTTCGGTCTGCGGGTGAACGCCGGCACCTCGGACACCTCGGCGACGACCAGCTTCCTGTCGCTGGAATCGTCCGACGAAAGCGATGCCCGCGTCGTCCACCACCTCTCCTGGAAGCGGTGCCCCGGCGCCTGACGGAGCGGCGCTCTCCGCAAGAATCACCCCGTGACCGAAACCTCCGCTCCCGCACGTGCCGACGAGCTCCTCGCCGCTCTCGACCCGCTCCCCTTCCCCCGGCGCGTGCGCCACGTCGCCCGGTGGGCCCGGGAGCTCGGCGCCCGCGGGGAGCTCGGCGCGGTGGTGGCCGAACTGTCCGGGCGCGGGCGCTACGAGCGGGGTGTCGCCGGGCTGGCCGCGGGCGTCGGCCGTGAGGTCGCCTGGCTGCAGACCCGGCTGACCGACCCCGACCCGGCGGTGCGGGTACATGCCGTCGCCGCCGTGCGCCGGGGCCTCATACCCGACGCCGCGGTGGCGGCGGCGCTGGACGACGTCCCGGTGGCGATCCGCCGCGAGCTCGTGCGCGCGGTCGTCGCCGGGCGGCGGACCGCGCTCGCGGAGGCCCTCGTCCGGCCGGTCCGCGAGCGCTGGGGCGACGCCGAGGCGGCGAAGCTCCTGCCGGTCTGCGGGCCCGGGACCGTCGCGGAGCTGCTCCCCCTCCTCTTCCACACCACCGTCCCCTGGCCGAAGCTCGCCCGCCGCCACGCGACCGCGATCCTCGACGAGGCGGAACGCCGGCTCACCGCACTGCCGGAGGACCACCGGCGCCGGTGGTGGCTGTCGTACGGGTCCGTCGTGGCGGCCACCGTGGACGCCGAGCCGCTGCGGGTGCTCGACCTGCTGCAGCGCCTGTGCCACGGGAGGCTGCCCGGACAGGTGCACCGCCGGTTGGGACGGCCGGCGGCCGCCGATCCGGCCGGCACGCTCCGGCTCCTCCTGGCGCCCGGGCGCGAGGACGCGGACCTCACCGGCCTGCGGAAGCCCGTACTGCTCACGCTCGTCCGCCACCGGCCGCCGGGCTTCGACGACCTGGCCCGGGCGCTGGCCCGCCACGAGCCCGCGCTCGCGGGCCTGCTGCGGCTGATGCCGCCGTCGCAGCGCGCCGCGTGCTACGACGCCGCGACGCACGGGCAGGACACCGGCCGTGCCGTGCTGACGGACAGGATCCTGCAAGTGCTGCCGCGGGCGCGGCGGGAGGCCGAGGCCCGGCGCATGGCCGCGCAGGCCCGCGAGCGCGGGGCCGACTGGCGGACGGTCCTGTCTGCGCTGTCGTACCTGCCGGTGGCGGAGGTCCGCGAGGAACTGCTGGCCGCCGCCCGGCGCCCGGTTGCCGAGGACCGGGCGTACGCGTACGGGCTGCTCGTGCGCAACGCCGCCCTCGCCCGCGACCCCGCCGTCGTCACGGAACTCCTCGCCGGCCTGGGCCGGCTGCGCAACGACCAGGAGCCGGTGCGGTCCGCCGCCCTGACAGCGCTCGCCGCCGTGCACCCCTCGCTGTTCGCCCCCGAAGCCGCTCCCCACCTGGACCGCCTCGCCACGTACGCGATCGAGGCGCGGGACTTCTCGTGGTCCGAGAAGACCGCCCTGCGCTCCCTGGCCCACGCGCTGCTGCGCGAACACGGCGCCGCCGGGGAGGGCGGCGAGGAGAGCGAGCCGGCCGCCTGGTCGCTGCGCACCCTGGCGCGGCTGCCCGGCTCCGCCCACGCCCCCGTGCCCCTGCGGCACGGGCAGGAGCACCGGATCTTCGAAGCCCGCCGTCCGTCGCTCGAAGCGGCCGCCGACCGGGCGGACTTCGCCGGGACGCTGGAACTCGCGGGCTCGCTCGGCGAGCGCGCTTACGGCGTACCGGGACTGCAGGCCCTGCTGCGGCGGGCGGTCGAGCACGGCGGCCCCGGCGACGCCCGCAGCGCCGCCTCGTACTGGCTCGGCGACCCGCGGACGCGCGAGGCCCGGGTCACCGAGCTCATCGCGCTGGACCCGTCGGCCGTCACCCTCCCCGCCGTGGAGGCGGTACTGGTGCGCCGCCGCACGGACCTGCTGGACGCCGCCCTGGGCGACACCCCTCCCTACGGGCGCTTCCTCACCAAGGACAGCCACTGGCTGCCGCCGGTCCGCCGGGCGACGGCGTACTGGCTGCCGCGCCATCAGGCCGCCGCCGCACGGCTGCTGGAACGCGCGGCCGGGGATCCGACGCTCACGACGCACCAGCGCGTGCGCGCGATCCGGCTGGCCGCGTGCATCCCGGAGTACGGCACCGAGCTGCTGGTGCGCCGGGCCGGCGACGGCGACGTGCCGCTGGCCGAGGCCGCCCTGGCCGCCCTCGCGTGGACGGACACCCCGGGGCGGCACGTGCGGCTCCTGCTCTCGCACGCCGGCGGGGACCGGGCCCGGGTCGCGATCACGGCGGCGTCCCGCGCGGCCCGGTTCGTCGCGCCGTCCGCCCTGGCCGGGATGCTGCGCGAGCTGCTGACCGCGGCCACCGGGGTGAAGGTGACCAGCCGGAAGGAGGCCGCACGGCTCGCCGCCACGGCGCTGCCCGCGCCCGAGGCGGTGGCCCTCCTGGCCGAGGCGTGCACGCTCCCGGGCCAGCACCACGACGTGCAGGCCACCTGCGTGGCGTTCACGACGGACCTGCTCGCGCACGAGGAGGCGTGGGGGTTGCTGGAGACCGCGGCGAGCGGGCGGAGCGAGCTGCGGACGGCCGTGCTCTCGACCGTGCCCCGCCGGCTGCCGGCGCGGCACCGGCGCCGCTACGCGACGCTGGTCCGGGCCGTGTGCGACACCGACGACGCCGAGGTGGCACGCCAGGCGTACGCGGCGCTCGGCCGGTGGTCGCCCTGGACGCCCGAAGCGGCGGACGTCCTGGTGGCGGCCGTCACCGACCTGGAGAACAGGACGAGCTGGAGCCACGCCGCCGAGGCGCTGTGCGACGTCGTGGTGCTGGCGCCGTCCGGGTCGCCGGACCTCGCCCCGCTCATGCGGGCGTTCACGGCTCTCGTGGACGCCGACGCCCTGCCGGACGCGCCCGACGCGGAGCCCGGCCGCGACCGGCCCGCCCGCGCGCGCATCCGGCGCCTGGTCACCGGCCTGAGCGGCAGGAGCCGGTGGCACACCCGGGCTCTCGGGGAGGCGGCGCCGGCGGTCGCCGAACTCCTCGCGGGCTCGGGGGAGCACGTTCCCGAAGCGGTCGAGCTGATGGTGCGGGTCCTCGACCCGGCCGCCGCGCCGGAGGTCCTGACGGCGCAGCTGGAGCGCCTCGCCCGGCTGCACGAGGGCCGGCCCGCGCTCGCGGCGCGCACGGCCGGCTCCCTCGCCGGGCGCTTCGGCAGCCGCGACGGCAGCGACGAGGCGCTCGCCCACGCGGCCCGCTCCCTCGCGGACGACGGGGACCTTGCCACCGGGCTGTTCGCGCTCGCGCTCACCTCGCTCGGGGGCCGCCGCACCGGCTGGTCCGCGCCCTGGCGCGAGCAACTGCGCTCCCTGCGCCGGCACCCCCACCCGGACGTACGCGACGAGGCGCTGGCCCGGGTGACGGCCACGGAATGAGACACCGCGCGGGGGGCGCGGGCCGTGCCCCGGGCTCCCGTGCTCCCCGTGCTCCCCGTGCTCCCCGTGCCTACGAACGCCCTTCGACGACCCGCCGGGCCGCCTCGCTCTCCGCGGCGGCCGGCGAGAGCTCGCTCAGCGTGTCGAGGTCGGTGTCCTCCCGCAGTTCCTTCTCCCAGGCGGCGGCCAGCTTCTCCTGCTGCGCGCGCGGTTGCCGGCCGACCTCCTCGCGGTGAGCCGGGCTCAGGGCGCCAAGGAATCGCTCGACATCGTCGGTCGGCATGGGTTCTCCCTCGTCAGCGTCGACGGGCATCCCCTTCCCGGCGCCGGGAGGCCACCGACGGGCCGGGCCCGCCCCTTCACCTGAAAGGGGACGGCTCCGGCGTCGGCAGGCGGAGCACGCGGCCGCCCGCTCCCGGTGCCGGGAGCGGGCGGCCCGCGGAGCGGCTCCGGCTACTCCTGCCGTACGTACAGCAGCAGACGGGCGAAGAGGCCCGGCCGGGTCGGCGGCGCGCCGCGTGGGGCGGCCGGTTCCGCTCCCGCGACGGGGATGCTCGCGCCGGGAGCGGCGGGAGGCTTCTCCTCGGCCAGGGCGGCGGGGTCCGCACCGTGCGAAGGGCTCGTGGTGCCCGGAGGGTGCTCACCGTCGGTGGAGGCGGGCTGGGGGTCTGGGCCGTGGGCGCGGTAGGCCTGGGCGCGCAGATACGCACTCAGGACACGCGCGGGATCGAGGGGCATGACGTCTCTCTGCTCTCGTGCCTGCCGGTAGTGAAGGGAGTTCCGCACGCGCGCCCGCTCCGGACGGCCGGGGGCGGGCGCGGGCCTTCTCAGCAGCGCAGGACGTCGTTGCGCGCGGGGCCGGCGGACGCCGCGGGGCCCTCGGGGCCGGCCGGGGCCGACAGCGGGCGGGCCGGGGTGGCCGGCAGGACGGACGCCCGGAAGGGCGGGAGGCAGGAGCGCCGGGAGGGCGAGACCGAGGAGCGGGGCGAACGGGTGTCCGCGACGCAGTCGTCGGTGGCGGCGAACTCCACGGAGACGGAGCTCTCCTCCGGGCCGGGGCCCAGGGCGTAGACCGTGCCGCTCCCTCCGGAGAACAGCAGGAGGACGGAGACCAGCACGGCGACGGAGGCCCGCAGGGCGGGCCTCCACGGCAGCGGCTCAGGACTCCACAGGTTCATGCACTAAGCGTAATCAGTCAATTACTTTCGGCGCATTCCACCGTTCGGGTGAGGCCGTTGAATCGGACGCTGCATCTTCGTGCGGGAGCCGGGTACCTGGCCCGGATGGTCGCACAGCCCGCGCCAGAGCCCCCGGGCGCGCCGTACGGTCGGAGCAGGGCCTCCCCCGCTCGGCGGCGGGGCCCGGACACGGCCAGGACGGCGAAGGAGGAGCAGTGACGGATGCCCGGGAGAGTGCGGACCACGTCAGCGTGCATCTGACGGACTGCGGCCACCAGGACGCGGGCGCCGTCTTCGGCGTCCTCGAGGCCGTCTTCCCCGAGGCCGGGCCGCCGCGCGGCGAGACCGGGCCAGGCACCCCCGGCGCCGGCCCCATGATCTGGTGCATGAGCGTCGACACCCGCACGCGCACCGGCGCCGACGCGGTGCAGCCGGAGGGGACGCCCCTGTCGGGCGCGGTGACCGCCGACCTCTTCGGCGCGGCGGACCCCGTCCGCCAGGTCAAGGAGGAGCTCGAACGGGCCTTCGCCGTCGAGCACCGGGGGCACGTCTCCGGCGAGCACGAGATGGAGCTGCGCCTGCGCCTGGCCACGCGAACAGGCTCCTGAGGGACGCCCGTTCGCGCGTCGCGTGTCCCACACCACAGTCCGGTATCCGAACAGGTCTGTCCGTGGGCCCGTCCGGCACCATATGGTGGCGGTGCAGCTGGTTCGCCCTGCTCGCCAGGCAGGCGCGTCGTAAGAGGGAACCCGGTGGGAATCCGGGACTGCCCCGCAGCGGTGAGCGGGAACGACCGCCGTCATACGCACTGGATCCATACGGATCCGGGAAGCGACGGCCAGTAGGTGCCATGTGGCGTGCCCGCGAGTCCGAAGACCTGCCGACTGCCCGTGCGCTGCCGAGCGCACGGAGATCCCGGTGACCTCGAGGGCGGGTCGGCGCATACATCAGGCGGGCACGGACGGCGGCGCACACGCGACCGCATCCGGCAGCAACCCGCCCGGTTCCGTCGTTCCTTCGCGCCTTCCGCCCGTCCCCCGGGGTCATGGACGCACGCACGCTCGCGAAGGAGAGTTCCGTGACCAGCAAGTCCGCAGCCGCGGCAGCCCAGGCCACCGTGTACGGCTACCCCCGTCAGGGCCGCAACCGTGAACTGAAGAAGGCGATCGAGGGGTACTGGAAGGGCCGCGTCACCGCCGGCAGCCTCCGGGACACCGCCGCCGCACTGCGCCGCACCAACTGGCAGCAGCTGGCCGACGCCGGCGTCCACGAGGTGCCCACCGGCGACTTCTCGCTCTACGACCACGTCCTGGACACCAGCGTCATGGTCGGCGCGATCCCCGCGCGGCACCGCGCGGCCGTCGAAGCCGACTCCCTCGACGGCTACTTCGCCATGGCCCGCGGCACCCAGGACGTGGCGCCGCTGGAGATGACCAAGTGGTTCGACACCAACTACCACTACCTGGTCCCCGAGCTCGGCCCCGACACGGTCTTCACCCCGGACTCCACCAAGCAGGTCGCCGAGCTGAAGGAAGCCCTCGCGCTCGGCCTGACCCCCCGTCCGGTCCTCGTCGGCCCCATCACCTACCTGCTCCTGGCCAAGGCCGCCCCCGGCGTCGCCGCCGACTTCGAACCGCTCACCCTCCTCGACCGGCTGCTGCCGGTGTACGCCGAGGTGCTCGCCGACCTGCGGGCCGCCGGGGCGGCCTGGGTGCAGCTCGACGAGCCCGCCCTGGTCCAGGACCGCACCCCCGCCGAGCTGAACGCCACCGGCCGCGCCTACCGCGACCTGGGCGGCCTCACCGACCGGCCCCAGCTGCTCGTCGCCTCCTACTTCGACCGGCTCGGCGAGGCCCTGCCCGTCCTCGCCAAGACCCCCGTCGAGGGCCTCGCCCTGGACTTCACCGGGCCCGCCGCCGCCAACCTCGACGACCTCGCGGCCGTCGGCGGACTGCCCGGCAAGCGCCTCCTGGCCGGCGTCGTCAACGGCCGCAACGTGTGGATCAACGACTTCGAGAAGTCCCTGTCCACCCTCGGCACCCTCCTCGGCCTCGCCGGCCGCGTCGACGTCTCCTCCTCCTGCTCCCTGCTGCACGTCCCGCTGGACGCGGCGGCCGAGCGGGACATCGACCCGCAGATCGTCCGCTGGCTCGCCTTCGCCCGCCAGAAGACCGCCGAGGTCGTCACCCTGGCCCGCGGCCTGGCGCAGGGCACCGACACCATCGCGGCCGAACTGGCCGCCAACCGCGCCGACCTGGCCTCCCGCGCCGGCTCCGCCATCACCCGCGACCCGGCCGTGCGCGCCCGCGCCGCGGCCGTCACCGCCACCGACGGGCGCCGCTCGCAGCCGTACGCCCAGCGGGCGGCCGCACAGCGCGCCCACCTCGGGCTGCCGCTGCTGCCGACCACCACCATCGGCTCCTTCCCGCAGACCACGGAGCTGCGCACCGCCCGCGCCGACCTGCGCGCCGGACGGATCGACGAGGCCGCCTACGAGCGGCGCATCGAGGCCGAGATCCGCGAGGTCATCTCCTTCCAGGAGAAGGCCGGCATCGACGTCCTGGTGCACGGCGAGCCCGAGCGCAACGACATGGTGCAGTACTTCGCCGAACAGCTGACGGGCTATCTGGCCACGCAGCACGGCTGGGTGCAGTCGTACGGCACGCGCTACGTCCGCCCGCCGATCCTCGCCGGCGACATCTCCCGCCCCGAGCCGATGACCGTGCGCTGGACCCGCTTCGCCCAGTCGGTGGCGGGCCGCCCGGTCAAGGGCATGCTGACCGGCCCGGTCACCATGCTCGCCTGGTCGTTCGTCCGCGACGACCAGCTGCTCGGCGAGACCGCCCGCCAGGTGGCCCTCGCCCTGCGCGACGAGGTGAACGACCTGGAGGCCGCCGGGACGTCGGTCATCCAGGTGGACGAGCCCGCCCTGCGCGAGACGCTGCCGCTGCGCGCCGCCGACCACGCCGGGTACCTCGCGTGGGCGACCGAGTCCTTCCGCCTGTCCACCAGCGGCGTCCGGCCGGACACCCAGATCCACACGCACATGTGCTACGCGGAGTTCGGCGACGTCCTCCAGGCCATCGACGACCTCGACGCCGACGTCATCAGCCTGGAGGCCGCCCGCTCGCACATGCAGGTCGCCGCGGAGCTGGCCGTCGCCGGCTACCCGCGCGAGGTCGGCCCCGGCGTCTACGACATCCACTCCCCGCGCATCCCGGGGGCGGACGAGGCGGCGGCACTGCTGCGCAAGGGCCTGGAGGCGATCCCCGGCGAGCGCCTGTGGGTCAACCCCGACTGCGGCCTGAAGACCCGCGGCTGGACCGAGGTCCGGGCCTCCCTGGAAAACCTGGTCACAGCGGCCCGCACGGTCCGCGCGGAGATCCCCGGCCAGGCCTCCTGACGGTCCGGCGGTCAGGTGACGGAAGGGGGCGGCGCCGGACGGCCCGGCGCCCGCCCTCTCCCGCCGTGCGGTCGGTGCGCGGGCAGGATCCGGTCGAGGTGGTAGTCCAGCGTCGCCCGGACGTCGGCGAGGGTGCGCCGGCCGTGGAGCACGTCCATGCCCAGCCCCGTCACCCCTGACACCAGCAGGTCCGCCTCCCGCCCCGGGTCGGTGCCGGGCGCCGCCCCCGCCCGCGCGATCAGGCCGGCGACCAGCTGCTCGACGGGCTGGGAGGCGTGCAGGAAGACTGCGGCCAGCGCCGGATCGGTCAGGCTGCGCACGTAGTACGCGACGAAGACGCGCAGAGCGCTGCGGCGCTGCTCGTCCAGGGGCAGGAACTCGTTCAGGACGGCGCCCAGCACCGCCCGCGGGTCCGCGGGGCCGGGCAGCGCGGCCATGCGCTCCCGGGCCCGCCGGTCGTTCTCCTCGTGCAGCAGGTGCAGCGCCGAGACGAGGAGGCCGTGCTTGCTCCCGAAGTGGTACTGGACGACGCGCAGCGAGACCCCGGCCTCGGCCGCGACCTCGCGCATGCTGGCCGCCTCCAGGCCCCGCTCGGCCGCGATCCTCCAGACGGCCCCGGCGATCTGACGCCGTCTCTCCCCCGCGCCGCCGGCGACGGGCCCCCCGGCCGCGGTCGCCCCCGCCTCGCGGCCGCCGCGCGCGCCGGCCCGCTGCCGGTACGCCCTGGCCTGGCAGCTCCGCGAGCAGTAGACGGGCGGGCGGCCCCGGACCGCCACGGCGAGCGGCCCGGCGCAGACGCGGCACCGACCCTGAATTTCGTCACGCACGAAGGCAGCTTATCCCTCACTAAAATGCGTGACGAAACCCGACATTACCGCCCCTTTTCGTTGATACAGTCGTATCAACGAAACAGAACTCCGGCCTGAGGAGGCGGAATGCACGAGGCCTGGTACAGGGTCCTGTCCATCGCGGCGCTCGTCGTGGGTGTCTGGGAGGGCCCGCTGTCGATCGTCTACCGGCTCGTCAGCGACGACGAAGGCACGGTCCTGCGCGCGGCGAACTACCTCCCCTCGCCCTGGTGCTACGTCGTGGCGACCGCGGCGGCGCTCCTCACGTTCGGGGTGCTGGCCGTCCTCGACGCCGGGCGCGAGAAGGCGCTGGCGCGGCAGAGCGCCGCTTAGTGAGCCCCCGCCGCTCCGTCCCTTCCCCGCGCGCTCCGGGTGACACCCGGCGATCATGCGGTTGAGCTCCGGGCGCGCCGGTTACCCATCAGCCGCGGTCCCGCGCGCGGAAGCGGGTGCCGGAGGCGACAGGGAGCGTGACGGGTGAAAGAGAAGGTCCGGGAGGCGGCGCTGACCGGCTTCATGGCGCTGGACCGGCGGCTGCCGGCCGCCGAGGCGGCCAAGGCCCTGCTGCGCAAGGCGTTCCCCGACCACTGGTCGTACCTGCTGGGGGAGCTCGCCCTCTACAGCTTCGTCGTCCTGGTGCTCACCGGCTCCTACCTCACGCTCTTCTTCGACCCGGGCATGACGCAGAGCGTGTACGCCGGGCCCTACGAGCCGCTGCGGGGCCTGCGGATGTCGCAGGCCTACCTCTCGACGCTCGACCTGAGCTTCGAGGTGCGCGGCGGGCTGCTGATGCGGCAGGTGCACCACTGGGCGGCGCTGATCTTCGTGGCCGCGATCGCCGTGCACATGCTGCGCGTGTTCTTCACGGGGGCCTTCCGCAGGCCCCGGGAGGTCAACTGGATCGTGGGGCTGACGCTGTTCGTCCTCGCGCTCCTCGAAGGGTTCGCCGGCTACTCGCTGCCCGACGACCTGCTGTCCGGGACCGGGCTGCGGACGGCCCACACGATCGTGCTGTCGATCCCCGTCGTGGGCACGTACCTGAGCTCGTTCATCTGGCGCGGGCCGTTCCCCGGGCACGTGATCATGCCCCGCCTGTACGTCGTGCACGTGCTCTTCGTACCCGGCGTGCTCATCGCCCTGATCACCGTGCACCTGCTCCTGGTGGTCTACCTCAAGCACACCCACTGGGCGGAGCGCGGCCGGACCAACCGCAACGCGGTCGGGACGCCCATGTTCCCGCAGTTCGCCACCAAGTCCTCGGGGCTGTTCCTGATGCTGTTCGGCCTGCTGACCGCGCTCGGCGCGCTCGCGCAGGTCAACCCCGTGTGGGCCTACGGGCCCTACCGCGCCGACCAGGTGGCGACGGACGCCCAGCCCGACTGGTACGTGGGGTTCCTGGAGGGGGCCCTGCGCATCATGCCCCCGTGGGAGACCGTGCTGTGGGGGCACACCTTCATGTGGAACGTGCTCATCCCCGCGGTCATCCTGCCGGGTGTGCTGTTCACGGGCCTTTACCTGTACCCCTTCATCGAGAAGTGGGTGGCGGGCGACCGCACCGAGCACCACCTGAGCGACCGCCCCCGCAACCAGGCGGCCCGGACCGCCCTGGGGGTGGCCGGCATCGTCTTCTACGCCGTGCTGCTGGCCGCCGGCGGGAACGACGTGGCCGCGTTCTCCTTCCGGGTCTCCGTCAACACCCTGACCTGGATCTTCCGCATCGCGGTGGTCGCGGGTCCGGTGCTGGCCTTCTGGGCCACCCGGCGGATCTGCCTGGCCCTGCAGGCCCACGACCGCACGCTGCTGACCGAGGGCCACGAGAGCGGGAACGTCGAGCAGGACGTCCAGGGCGGGCTCGGCGAAGGCCACGTGCCGCTGTCCGCCGGCCGCGGCTACCGCCTGATGGTGCGTGAGATCCCGCGGCCGCTCGCCGCCCCCGCGGGGGAGCTGCCCCGCAGGCAGCGGCTGCGGCTGGCCCTGAGCTCGTGGTACTACCGCCACCGCGTGGAGATCCCGGTGACGCCCGAGCAGCGGCGGGCGATCGAGGAGCGCACCGCCGCCCCGGTCGAGCCGGGCGAACCGGCGCCGCCCGCGGGACCGGACGCACCGGCCGAGCGGGGCACGTAGCCGCCCGGACGGGCGCGCCGCCCCTACTGCAGCAGCCGGCGCTGGATGAGCTCCATGACCTCGGCCGGGCTGCGTCCGCCGTGGTCGAGGTCCAGGAGGCGGTTGCCGATCCACACCATGAAGCACAGCGTGCAGCGGGCCTCGACGTCGTCGGGATCGGTGCAGAATTCGCCGAACAGCTCGCGCAGGTACGCCATCCGCCGGTTGTCGACGCGCCGCAGCCGTTCCGCCACGGCCGGCTCGCGCCGCGACCAGTCGCGTATCGCGAAGTCGGTGAAGATGTCGGTGAGCAGGCCCTCGCCGGAGGCGGCGACGGCGAACAGCCGCCGCAGCCTGGTCCGCGCGTCACCGCCGGCGGCCTCGGCCTTCTCGATCACCGCCGTGGTCGCGTCGCCCTCCCAGGCGTCGAGCATCTCCTCGAGCAGGGCCTGCCGGTCGGCGAAGTGCCAGTAGAAGCCGCCCCGGGTGACGCCGAGCTCCTTGGCCAGCACCTCGATCCGCACCGCCTCCACCCCGCCGGAGGTCAGAGCTTGCAGGCCCGCGGCAATCCAACTGCCGCGCGGGGTACGCGCCACCGCCATGAGACAGGTCACCTCTCCAGCATCTATACAGCACTGTATGGATCATCCTATCGTCTTCCATACAGCGCTGTATGGAAGAGCGCGTGAGTGGTCCAGCTGATTCCCCGACGGCGGGAGGCACGGCATGAACACCTCGACGAAAATCATGACGCGGGACACGAGCGCCACGACGGCGGCCGTTGCACGGCCGTGGGCCCTGTGGGCCGCCGTGGCCGTGGCGACGGTCACCGCGGTGCTGCACACGTTCGTACAGGCCGCCCCGACCCTCGACGCCCTGATGGCCGGCGACGCCGCCGCGGACGCCCGGCAGGGGCTCCGGATGATGTGGCACGGCATGTCGGCGATCGCCTGGAGCTACCCGGTCGTCCTGGTGCTCCTGCGGCACCGGCCGGCTGCCGTCACCAGGCCGGCGCTCGGCTGCGTCGCGCTGCTGAACGGCTCACAGGCGGTGATGTACGTGGCGACGGGGCTGGTGGGCCACGGCATGTCCGGGCTCCTGTCGCTGCCGGAGTGGGTGCTGCACGCCGCCGTCGCGGTCCTGGCCTGGCAGGCGCGTCCGGCCCGGCCCCCGGGCAGGCCGGCGCCGCGGGCCCGCCGCGGCGCCGGACGGCTGGTGCTGCTGTGGATCGCGATCGCCTTCTCCACCTTCATGGCGGCCTTCCACACCGTCTACGGCACCTTCGACTCCTGGCCGGCCGCCCTGCTGGACAGCGACACCGCCCTCGACCCGAAGCTGACCCTGTACGCGATGTGGCTCTTCAGCTGCGTGCTGTTCTGGACGGTCCCGCTGACCGTGGTGTGGGCACTGCGGGCGCGCACAGGAGCGGGCCGGCTCCTCCTCGTCTACGTCGCCGCCCTCGTAACGGCTCTGGCCGTCTCGTGGACCGTCACGAAGGCACTCGGGATCGCCCCCGACCTGCCGCCGACCGGGCCGGTCTCCCTCGGCCTCCTCGCCGCTCTCACCGTGCTGAGCGCACGGCCGCGGTCACGGCGGCGGACGGACGGGCGTAACGCCGAAGGGCCGTCAGGCGCCGCCTAGTCGCGCTGGACGTACTGGAAGGACATCCCTCCCACCCCCGCGGCCAGGACGCCGAAGCCGATGATGAACAGCCACAGGCCGAAGACGATGCCCAGCGCCGCGAGGGCGGCGCCCAGGGCGGTCAGGGCCGGGTAGGCGCTGCGCGGCGGGAAGAAGTCCAGGGGGCCCGCCCGCTCGGCGATGTCGGCCTTCTTCCGGTCCTCCGGCCGGGCGCCCCGGCGGCGGTAGTTCACGGTGAAGAAGAAGGCCACCAGCGAGGCCATGAGGAAGGAGACCGTCAGCGCCGCGGTCCCCGCGGGCTCACGGCCGGAGAGCCAGACGTAGACGGCTCCGGTGGCCAGGAAGAAACCGGCGACGCCGGCGAAGAGGACGGCCTCTGTCTTCACTTCGGGATGCTCCTCGTCGGCGCCGCCTCCAGGACTTCGGGGTGGTGCAGGTCGAAGGCGGGGGAATCGGAGCGCACCCGCGGCAGGGCGTGGAAGTTGTGGCGCGGCGGCGGGCAGCTGGTGGCCCACTCCAGGGACCGGCCGAAGCCCCAGGGGTCGTCCACGGTCACCTTCGGCGCGTGGCGGGCGGTGTGCCACACGTTGTAGAGGAACGGCAGGGTCGAGATGCCGAGCAGGAAGGCCCCGATGGAGGAGACGGTGTTCATGAGGGTGAACCCGTCGGCGGCCAGGTAGTCGGCGTAGCGCCGGGGCATGCCCTCCTCGCCGAGCCAGTGCTGCACCAGGAAGGTGATCTGGAAGCCGGCGAAGAGGGTGGAGAAGTGAATCCTGCCGAGGCGCTCGTCGAGCATCCGCCCCGTCCACTTGGGCCACCAGAAGTAGAAGCCGCCGAACATGGCGAAGACGACCGTGCCGAAGAGGACGTAGTGCAGGTGCGCGACGATGAAGTACGAGTCGGTGACGTGGAAGTCGAGGGGCGGGGAGGCGATGAGGACGCCGCTGAGCCCGCCGAGCAGGAAGGTCACGAGGAAGCCGATCGCCCACAGCATCGGGGTCTCGAAGGAGATGCTGCCGCGCCACATGGTGCCGATCCAGTTGAAGAACTTCACTCCCGTGGGGACGGCGATGAGGAAGGACATCAGCGAGAAGAACGGCAGCAGGACGGCGCCGGTCGCGAACATGTGGTGCGCCCACACGCTGGCCGACAGCATGGTGATGGCGATGGTCGCGCCGACCATTCCGGCGTAGCCGAAGAGCGGCTTGCGGCTGAAGACCGGGATGATCTCGGTGATCACGCCGAAGAACGGCAGGGCGACGATGTAGACCTCGGGGTGACCGAAGAACCAGAACAGGTGCTGCCACAGCACCGCGCCGCCGTTGGCCGCGTCGAAGACGTGCGCGCCGAACTTCCGGTCCGCCTCCAGGCACAGCAGGGCCGCGGTCAGCACGGGGAAGGCGAGCAGCGCCAGGATGGAGGTGAAGAGGATGTTCCAGGTGAAGACCGGCATGCGGAACATCGTGAGACCGGGCGCGCGCAGGCAGACGATGGTGGCGATGAAGTTCACCGACCCCAGGACCGTGCTGAGGCCCGCCACCACCAGGCCCATCGCCCACAGGTCGCCGCCGGCGCCGGGCGAGAAGACGGCGCTGTTGAGCGGGGCGTAGGCGAACCACCCGAAGGACGCGGCCCCGCCGGGCACGACGAATCCGGAGACGACGATCAGGCCGCCGAGCAGGAACAGCCAGAAGGTCATCGCGTTCAGGCGGGGGAAGGCCACGTCCGGGGAGCCGATCTGCAGGGGCATCACGGCGTTGGCGAACCCGGCGAACATGGGCGTGGCGAACAGCAGCATCATGACGGTGCCGTGCATGGTGACCAGCTGGTTGTACTGCGCGGTGCTGACGATCTGCAGCCCCGGCCGGGCCAGCTCCGCCCGCATCACCATCGCCATCAGCCCGGCGAACAGGAAGAAGCAGAACGCGGTCACCAGATACATGTTTCCGATCACCTTGTGATCGGTGGTGGTGAGGTAGGTGAGCATTCTGCTGCCCAGCCGGAGGTGCGGACTGTCGGCGGTCTCCGCCGTCCCCTCGGGTCTCTCCTGCTCCAGCTGCGGCATCGCCCCTCCGTGGGCCCGTGCCCGTTGCGGCGGGCGCCACGTGTGTAGCCGTGGCCGCCGTCGCGCAAACCAGGGATGGGCCATTCGGACGGGTGGGGCGCCGGCTCACTCCCGCGGCAGCAGGGAACCCAGCGGGCCGAGGTCGAGGTTCAGGTCGCGCGGCTCCAGACCGTAGTGCGCGCACAGCTCCCGCATGCGCCGCTCCAGCAGCATCAGCGTGAGGCCGAGCCGCTCCTCCTGTTCCTCGCTCAGCCCGCCCAGCTCCACCCGGCGCAGCGCCTGCGCCTCCATCAGCCGGCGCAGGAGTTCCACCACGGTCAGCACGATCGTGACGAGGTCGCGCTCGACGGCCTCCTCGTCGAGCTCCAGGCGGCGCGTGGTCATGGATGCTCCTCCCCTTCGACCGAGCTGATGAGGGCGCGCAGGTCGACGCGGACGAGGTCGACGTCGGCGATGCTCAGGGTGAGGTCCCCGGCCAGCACGACGCCGCCCGCGAGCAGCCGGTCGAGGAGGTCGAGCAGCGACACGCGCCGCTCGGCGAAGGGGCCGCCGCCGGCGCCGGTCACGGCGTGCCCGCGTCGTGGGCGGGTTCCCGCGAGGGCTCGCCGGTGACGAAGGAGTACGGCGCCCACGGCCCGGTCAGCTCCACGCGCAGCCCGTCCCGGGGCGCACGGCCGGCCAGCGCCGCGACGGCGGCGGTGAAGGCGGGGCCGCGCTCGCGGGGCACGAGGTAGGCGGCGTTGAGGACGTTGCGGCCGGGGTGCCCGGTGAGGCGGGGGTTCTGCGGAGGGTAGAGCCGGGTCTCCTCCGCGAGGGTGGCGAGGGCGGCGTGGATGCCGCGCGCGGCCTCGTCCACGTGCCGCCACTCCTCCTCGCGCGCCTGCCGTTCCGCGGCGCGCTGCCGGAGGTAGTCGCGGCCGGACGTGGCGGCGCGCGGCGCTCGTGGGCGGGCCCGGGACGGCGGGCCCGGGGGCGGGGCGGCCGGCGGCCCGCCGGCGCCCTCCGCCGCGGTGTGGATCTTGACCCCCCACTCGGCGCGGCCCTCCAGCCGGTCCAGGGCGGCGCCGAACGCGGCGTGCCGGGACGTCAGCATGCGGCGCACGCCGGCCTCGTCGCGGTAGACGGTCGCGAGCCGCAGCGGCAGGACGCACGGGGCCCCGTCCGACGCCGCGTCGACCACCCGCTGGTGGCCGCGCGCGACGTGCTCCAGCCAGGCGAGGTCCTCCAGCCGCTCGCGCAGCCCCTTCTCGTCGAACTCGGCCGCGGGGACGGGCCCCACCAGGACCACGAGGCCGTCTTCCCGCACCGCGCGCACCGGCTCGCCGGCCACGCCGGTGACCGTCTCCAGCCGGCTCCCGGCGGCACCGGTGTCCCGCAGGACGGCATAGGCGTACAGCAGTTCCGTACGGTCAGGACGGTCACGGTTCACCGGAACTCCTCCTTTCGGGTCCTTCGGCCTCTTCGGGCCCGTCATGTGCTGCGAGCCCGCCGCGCGCTTCGAGCCCGCCGCGCGCTTCGAGTTCGCCGCGTGCTTCGAGTTCGGCGATGCGCGACCGCAGCCGTGCGTTCTCCGCGTCCATGGCGCGCCGGCGGGCTCCCGAGGACAGGGAGGGGTCGCTCTCCCACCAGTCGATGCCCATCTCCCTGGCCTTGTCGACGGAGGCGACGACCAGGCGCAGCTTGATGGTGAGGAGCTCGATGTCGAGGAGGTCGACGCGGATGTCGCCGGCGATGACGATGCCCTTGTCGAGCACGCGCTCCAGGATGTCGGCGAGGTTCGCCGGACTGCCGCCGCCGGAGAGCGACGTCTCGGACCGGCCCGTCATGCCGCGCCTCCCCCGGGCTGCTGCCGCACCGGCTCCATGCGGTCCAGCAGGGCGTCCTCGCGCCGGTCGAACTCCTCCTCGTCGATGACGCCGCTCACCAGCTGCTCCTCGAGCACTTCGAGTTCGCGCCGGACGGCCGCCGGGTCGCGGTGGAGGCGCTCGGCCTCCGCGACGACCCGGCGCAGCACCCAGCTCACGAAGGTGATCACGTCGCGAAGCTGTACGGCGGGAGCGGACCGTTGACCTTGATGTCCAGCTGCGGGTGGCGCTCGCCGAGCCGCCCTGCCTCCTCCAGCAGCCGCCGGGCGGCCTGCTCCTCCACGAGGAAGGACACGTTCAGGAACCAGCCCGCGCTCTCCGGGCCGTCGCAGTGCTCCTCGGCCAGGGGCACCAGCGCCTCGCGCACCAGCCCGGCGTCCAGGACCTCGCGTTCGCGCATGCTGTTCGCGACCATCTCGCCGAAGCGCAGGCGCTGTTCGTAGGAGCCCCCGCCTGCGGCCTTGTTGGCCTCGGCCAGGGCCCGCAGCTCGGCGTTCCCGGCGAGGACGAGGTGCAGGGCGGCGTCCTCCCGGTGCAGGACCTTGACGTTGTACTCGACGCGTCCGGCGAGCCGGTCGAGCTGTTCCTCGTAGCGGCCGGAGTGCTCGGACAGCACCTCGGCCACCTTGTCGTCGCTGTCGGAGACGCTGCCGAAGCGCATCGGGAGCACGGGGGTGCGGCGGCCGGCCGCCGCCAGCACCTGCTGGTGGGCCAGCAGGTCGCGGCGCTTGGGGCGCAGTTGCTCGGGGCAGTCGCTGACGACCGCGGCCAGGCCGTCCCGGCTCACCACCCGTACGGGGCGTGGCGGTTCCCCGATGCCGGTGAGGCCGTCGGGCAGGTCGGTGCTGCCGGCGCGCGCGATGCCGTAGACGTAGGTGGTCACTCGGTGTCCTCCTTCTTGCGGGAGGTGGAACGGCTGCTGCGGGTCTTCTCCTCGCCGCGGTCGCGCACCTGGTGCAGGGCGTCGGAGACGGTCTGCGCGGCGCCGGACAGGGCGCCCTTGGTCTTGCCGTGGGCGCCGCTCTCGGTCACCTCGCCCACGAGTTCGGGCAGGCCGGCGCTCTTGTGGGGGCCGGATTCCAGGTCGAGGCGGTTACAGGCCTCGGCGAAGCGCAGGTAGGTGTCGACACTGGCGACGACGACGCGCACGTCGATCTTCAGGATCTCGATGCCGACCAGCGAGACGCGTACGAACGCGTCGATGACCAGCCCGCGGTCCAGCACCAGTTCGATCACGTCGTACAGACCGCTGGTGCCGCCGGCGGAGCCGGTGCCCGGTTGCGCAGGGACAACGCTCATCTCGGGCGGTTTCCTCTCGTCTTGTTCTCTCGTCGCGACGCGACCGGCGCACGGCGGCCCGGACTGCCCGGGGTTCGCGCTGCCCCGCGCTCGTGCTGCCCAGCGCTCGTGCTGTGCGGCGTGCCCGCCGCAGGGCGCTCAGCGGGCGTCGGACCTGCCGCGCTCGTAGCGCCGGACGCGGCGGTAGCCGGTGAGCAGGCCGTCGGGGCCGAGGGTGAGCTCGTAGAGCGCCATGACGCTCATCGTCTCGGGGATCCGGGCGACCTCGACCGCCTCGGCCTCCAGCGTCCAGCCGTCCTCGGTCCGCTCGAACCGGGAGACGCCTTCGGGCTGCAGCCCGGTCAGTTCGGCGAACTGCTCGCGGGCCGCGCGGAGTACCTGGGCTGCGGTGAGGTCCGGCCGTGTTCCCGCTTCCGGGCCCGTGCCGGTCTCGTCGGGTATGTCTGCCTTATCAGTCATGGAGAGCCTCGCCCTGCGGATACCGCGTCCCGGCGGGCCCAAACTCCCGATCACGGCGCGACCGCCCCGGCCTGCGTTTCCCTCCGGGGCGTCCTTGGCCCGCCGGGCCCGCCACCGTACGGTGTAATGGCCCGCACAGGGCAGTCGAGGGCACCGGCACCCGGGAGCGAGCTTGGACACACCACCGCACGAGGCCGCGGCCTCGGCAGCGCGCCAGGAGGCGGCGCGCCTGACGGCCATGGACGTGCACGGCGTCGCACTGACCTGGGTCGACAACGCGGGCATCGCGCGCGTCAAGGCCGTCCCCACCGCCCGGCTCGCCCACGCGGCGCAGTGGGGCGTCGGCATGTCCCCCGTCTTCGACGTCTACCTCAGCGACGACTCCGCCGTCACCAGCGCCCACATCGGCGGGCCCGACGGGGACCTGCGCCTCTTCCCCGACCTCGACCGGCTGACCGTCCTCGCCGCCCAGCCGGGCTGGGCCTGGGCCCCGGCCGACCGCTTCGAACAGGACGGCGCCCCCTACGCGGCCTGCCAGCGCGGGTTCGCGCGGCGCATGGCCGAGCTGGCCGCGCGGGCCGGCCTCGAACTGCGCATGGGCTACGAGACCGAATGGGTCGTCACCCACGCGACGGGAGCGGACGGCGAGGGGGACGGGCCGGAGGCGCCCGGCCGCGCCCGGCGCTACGCGGGCCCGGGCCCGGCCTACGGCATGACCCGGATCACCGGGCTCTCCGGCTACGTGCGCGACGTCCTGCAGGCCCTGGCCGCCCAGGACATCGACGTGCTGCAGATCCATCCGGAGTACTCCCCCGGCCAGTTCGAGGTGTCCACCGCCCCGTCCGGCCCGGTGGCCGCCGCCGACGACGCGGTGCTCGTACGGGAGACGATCCGCGCCGTGTCCGCGCGCCACGGCCTGCACGCCACGTTCGCCCCCGTGGTCGAGCACGGGGCCGTGGGCAACGGCGCGCACCTCCACCTCAGCCTCTGGAAGGACGGCGTCAACCTGTGCCGCGGCGGCGACGGCCCGCTGGGGATGACGCGGACCGGCGAGGCGTTCCTCGCCGGCGTGCTCGGCACGCTTCCCGAGCTGCTGGCCGTCACCGCCCCGCACCCCGCCGGGTACCTGCGGCTCGCACCGTCGATGTGGGCGGGGGTCTTCCAGTGCTGGGGACCAGAGAACCGGGAGGCCGCCCTCCGCTTCATTCCCGGCCCGGAGAAGGACCTCCAGGGCGCCAACGCCGAGATCAAGTGCATCGACGCGACGGCCAACCCGTACCTGGTGGCCGGCGCGGTCATCGCCGCCGGACTCGACGGCATCGACCGGCAGTGCACCCTGCCGGCCCCCGTCAGCGGCGATCCGGCGGTCACGCACGCCAGGGTTCCCCGCCTGCCGGCCTCCCTGCCCGAGGCGATCGAGCACTTCCGCGGCTCGGTCCTCCTGCGCGAAGCCCTCGGGGACCCCCTCTACGAGGCCTTCCTCGCCGTCCGCGAAGGCGAGCACGCGCGCCTGCGGCACCACACGCCGGAAGCCGTCGTCGCGGACCTCCGGCACCGCTACTGACCCGGAGCCACCGGCCCCGACCGATCCCTCCCCGACCCGACGTCGTGAAGAAGGCGGCAGCCATGGCGAACCGGACAGCGACCGCACCGCCCGCCGAACAGCCCCCCGGCGGTGGGCTGGTGGACCACCACTGCCACGGCGTGGCCAGGGGGCCGCTCACCGGCTCCCGCTTCACGGCGTACCTGACGGAGTCCGACGCGCCGGCCGCCGACGGCACCACGTTCTTCGACAGCCAGCTGGGCTTCGCCGTGCGCTGCTGGTGCCCGCCGCTCCTCGGCCTCCCGGCCCACTGCCCGCCCGCCGACTACCTGGCCCGGCGCGCCGAGCTGGGCGCGGACGAGGTGAACCGGCGGCTGCTCGGCGCCACCGGCATCACCGACTACGTCGTCGACACCGGCCTGGCCGACGACCTCACCACCCACCACGAGCTCGCCCGCGCGGGCGGAGGGCGCGCCCACGAGATCGTGCGGCTGGAGACCCTCGCCGAGCACACGGCGGACAAGGCGGGCACCGGCCGGGAGTTCCTCGACGGCCTGCAGGAGGCGGTGCACGCGACGGCCCGCACCGCCGTGGGCTTCAAGTCGGTGGCCGCCTACCGCCACGGACTCGACTTCGACCCGGCGCCGCCGGGCCCCGGGGAGCTGCGGGCCGCCACGGACCGCTGGCTGGCCGCGCGCGAGCCCGGCGGCCGCCTCCACGACCCCGTGCTCCTGCGCCACCTGCTGTGGACGGCGGCCGCGACCGCGCTGCCCCTGCAGATCCACACCGGCTTCGGCGACCCCGACCTGCGCCTGCACCGCAGCGACCCGGCGCTCCTCACCGACTTCATCAAGGCGGTGCGGCCGACGGGCTGCCCGCTGGTCCTGCTGCACGCCTACCCGTACCACCGCAACGCGGCCTACCTGGCCCAGGTGTTCCCGCACGTCTACGCCGACGTCGGGCTGACCCTCTCCTACACCGGGGCGCGCGCCACGGCCGTCCTCGCGGAAGTGCTGGAGCTCGCCCCGTTCGGGAAGGTCATGTTCTCCACCGACGCCTACGGGCTGCCGGAGCTGTATCTCGTCGGCACCCGCCTGTTCACCCGGGCGCTCGGGCGGTTGACGCAGGAGTGGGCCGATGAGGGCGCGTGGCCCGCCGCCGAGGTGCCCCGGATCGCCGGGCTCATCGGATCGGAGACCGCGCGGCGGCTCTACGAGCTCCCGGCCTGAGCTCAGCGAGCCACCCCGGGCCAGGACTCCTCCGCTTCCTGCAGGTACGCCCGGATGTGCTCGGCCGCGCCCTCGCCCCCGGGGATCCGCTCCCACAGCGCGAGCAGAGTGGGAGCGAGGCGGACCGCCCCGTCGCCGCTGTGCTGCCAGCAGTAGTGCGCCCGCTTCACCGCGGCCAGCGCCTCCTCGTCGGCCGGTCCGCTGCGGCCCAGGCGTGCGCCCGCGGCCGCCATCCACAGCTCGGCGGCCCGCGCGTGGTCGCCCGCCATGCGCGCGAGGTCCGCGCGGACCTCGACCCACAACCCCGCCTCGGGGCTGTCCGGGCCGTGGCGGCGCAGGGCCTGCTGCTCGCCCGCGGCGGCCATGGCCGCGGCCTCGTTGTGCCGCCCGGCGTGGGCGGCGGCGAGGATGACCGGCAGCAGGTCGTCCTGGGACGGGGCCTGCTCTTCGGCGGGGGCGGGCGCTACGGGCGCCGCGGGCGGCTCGGGCCGCTGCACCGGCGCGGGGTGCGGCAGCACGGGGGCCGGGGCGGGTGCCGCCGCGTACCGGGGCCGGGGGTGCGGACGGGTGCCCGCGGCGACGTTGGCCAGGACCGGTCCCGGCACGCCCCACTGCAGCGGCAGCGTCTCCGCGCCCAGGCCCGCCCCGAGCAGGGCCCGTTGGTGCAGGGCCGAGGCGTCGAGCACGGCGCCGGCGCGGCGGTCGCCGGTCTGCAGCGCTTCGAGGAGCGCCCGCGTGTACGGGCCCGCCTCGCGCGCGGCGACCGGAGGGACGGGCTGGACCACGCCGAACAGCGGGACGCCCTGCGAGAGTTCCCCGGTCTGCGCGCCGCTCTCCACGTGCGGCAGGGCGGCCGGGTCGGCCTCCAGGTCCGCCAGCACCAGCACCGGGCCCGCGTGGGCCTGCAGGGTGCGCAGCAGCCAGGCCCAGGGCAGGCCGGTGTAGCGGACGGTGGCCGGGGTGCTGCCGGGCAGGGCCAGGTGGAGCTCGCCGCCGCGGCGGGCCGGGATCATCAGCCGTCCGGTCACCCAGACCAGGAGCGGGCCGGGCACGGCCGCGGCGTGCTGGAGATAGGCCAGGGCGCTCTGCGGCCCCTCCACGGCGGGCAGTTGCACGACGTCGACGGCGTCCGCGGCGAGGAAGCGGCGGGGATTGGCGCCCGCAATGGCATGTGCGGTCGGATTCGGCAGGACGCCTCGTCGCCGGTCAGGCGTACCGTCCAGTAACAGCACACAACCCCGGGCCGTGTCGACCACTACGCACTTCCTCCCTGGCAGCACACAAAGGCACAGGCCACTGTAGAGCCCATGGGCACGGGCAGGGGAAGAACGTCCCTCCCGCCACCCCGGACGGTGGGCCGGCAGGCGGTCGCGCGCGTCAACCCGGGGGTGGAATCAGCCGGTTCGCGTGCTGCCGGGCGGCGTCGCGCGGACGGGAAGGCGGCGCGGGCCGCGGACCAGGAGGCCGGGGCGGTAGGGCAGCAGGGCGGGGTCGGCCGCGAGGGAGAGCTCCGGCATCCGGGAGCCCTCGCCGAACAGCATCGGAAGGGCGACCTCCGCTTCCAGCCGGGCCAGCCGCGAGCCGAGGCAGAAGTGCGGGCCGTGGCCGAAGGCCGCGTGGGGCGCGGCCCTTTCGCCGGCCTTGCCGCCCGTCCCGTCGCCGCCCCTTTCACCGGCCGCGGCGTAGCGGGCGGGCCGGAACGCGTCCGGTTCGGCGAAGGCCTGCGGATCGCGGTTGGCGGCGGCGAGGACCACGAGGACCGAGGCGTCGGCCGGCAGGACCACGCCCTCGCCCAGGTCGACCTCCTCGGTCGTGCGCCGCCACGTCGTCCCCTCCAGGGGGCTCGCGTGCCGCAGGGCCTCCTCGGCCACGGCGGCCCAGGCGCCGGGGCCGCCCCGCCGGGCGGCGGCCAGCTCCCGGGGGTGGGTGAGCAGCAGGAGCGAGGCGGACGCCAGCAGGTTCATGGTCGTCTCGTAGCCGGCGAAGAGCAGCAGGAACGCCATGGCCAGCAGCTCGCCGTCGTCCAGGCCGCCCTCGCCCGCATCGTGGATCAGGGCGCTGAAGAGGTCGTCCCCGGGTATCCGGCGCTTGTGCGCGATGAGGGCGGTGAAGTAGGCGTGGAGGGACGTCCAGGCCTCGTCGACGGCTCCGGCGGGCAGGGCGTCGGCGGGCGATCCGACCCGGTACGTCCAGGTGCGCAGGTCCGCCCGGTCCGCGGCGGGCACGCCGAGCACCTCGCCGATGACGAGGACCGGCAGGGGGAAGGCGAAGGCGTCGACGAGGTCGGCCGTGCCCTCGCGGGCCAGCCCCGCGGCCACGTCCGCCACGAGCTCCGCCGTGAGCCGCTCGATGCGGGGGCGCAGGGCGTCGACCCGGCGCGGGGTGAACGCGGCCGTGGTCAGCCGGCGCAGCCGGGTGTGGTCCGGGGCGTCGGTGTTGAGCATGTGGCGGGCGAGGCAGCCGCGGGCGCGCTGTGCCGGCGAGTCGGGCTTGGGGCGGCCCGCGGCGCGCGGGGGTACGTTCGAGAAGCGCGGGTCGGCGAGCACTTCCCGGGCCTGCCGGTAGCCGGTGACCAGCCAGGCCTCCGTGCCGTTGGCAAGCGCCACCCGCGCCGCGGGGCCCGTCGTGCGCAGCCGTGCGTAGTAGGGGTACGGGTCGCGTGCGAAGTCGGGGTCCGCCGGATCGAGGGTATCGAGCACCTGTTCATCCTCGTCCGTCCCACGCGTTTCAGGACAGCGGGGCCGGCTCCAGTCCCGGCGAGGGGTACCTGTGCGGTTCCCACAACCCCGGGGGACTACCGCTTCGGCGGGCACTCCTTCCAGGCGAGGCGGTAGAGGGTGTTGATGGCGGAGTCCGTGGAGTCCATGGCCATGAAGCTGGTGGTCTTCGTGGGGTCGGAGGTGCCGGCGTTGACGGTCAGCTCAGTGTTGATGTTGAAGTTGCGCCGTTCCCCGCACGGCGACCACACGTACTGTGCGATTTCGTTGATGTCGGTCGCCTGCCAGTTGTCGTCGAGGGCGCCCTTGAACTGATGGGACTTGGCCGTGGTCTGCGACTGCCCCTGGAAGTAGTAGGAGGCTTTCTGCTCGCCCGTGGCGCCGGGTGCGAGCTGGGCATATCCGCGGTAGTCGACGCTCGCGACGGCATACGTGAATCCGTGCGGCACATGGACGATCAGATTCAGCTGGCAGTTCTTGCGGAAGTCCGTCGGTTTCGACCCCGGACCCACCTGGGCGAGGTACTTGCTGTAGGTGACGGTGAAGGCCGTGTTGTCGAGGGAGACGCCCACGGCGGCGGAGTTGGCGGGGCATCCCGAACCGTTGACCGTGGCGACCTCGATCACGATTTTATCGGGCGGAACGGTGATCCCGGGAGCCGACGCGTGCGCGGGCAGCACCGGACCGCATAACGCCGCTATTGCCGCGCTGCAGAGGAAGAGAACTCTGGATCTGGACATGGCGCTCCTGTGGCTGGGGACAGGGGACCGGGGACGGGGACCGAGAGGAATCTGTGGAATCTGAGGAATCCGGGGAATGGCGAAAAGCCGGATCCGGGTGGGGAATCAATTCCACAGGGCGGCGGAGAAGTCAACAGCACCGATAACCGGGGAAAGAGGTTCCGGACACGGGGGTACGGTGTGCCCATGGCGGACGATGCGATCGTCGTGGGGTCGGGTGTCATCGGGCTGACCGCTGCCGTGGTGCTGGCGGAGGCCGGGCGGCGGGTCGCGGTGTGGAGCCGCGAGCGGGCGGCGGAGACCACGTCCGCCGTGGCCGGCGGCCTCTGGTGGCCGTACCGGATCGAGCCCGAGGAGGCGGTCGCCGCCTGGTCGCTGGAGTCCTTGCGGGTGCTGTCCGGCCTCGCCGCGCGCCCCGCGGAGACGGGCGTCCGGCTGGTCGACGGCACCCACGCGAGCACGGCGCCCGAGGAGCAGGGACGCTGGACGGCCGACGTCCCCGGGATCCGCCCGGCCGGGCCCGGCGAGCTGCCCCCGGGTTACGGCCACGGCCTCCGGGCTCGCACTCCCCTGGTGGATATGACGGTATATCTCGGATATCTCCAGGACCGGCTCGCGGCCGCGGGCGGCACCGTCACCGACCGGGACGTGCCGGACCTGGCCGAAGCCGGGCGCGCGGCGCCGCTCGTCGTGAACTGCACCGGCCTCGGCGCCCGCGACCTGGTCCCCGACCCGCTGGTGCACCCCGTGCAGGGACAGGTCGTCGTCGTGGAGAACCCCGGCGTGGACGAGTGGCTGGCCGCGGAGGACCACGGCACGGGCGAGATCCTCTACGTCCTCCCGCAGCCGTACGGGGTGGTCCTCGGGGGCACCGCGCGGGCGCACGTCTGGGACCGCACCCCCTCTCCCGCCACGGCGCGGTCGATCGTCGGCCGCTGCGCCCGCGCGCATCCGCGTCTGGCCGGGGCGCGCGTCCTCGCCCACCGGGTCGGGCTGCGCCCGGCCCGCTCCCCCGCGCGGCTGGAAACCGACGGGCTGCCGAACGGCGCGAGGCTGATTCACAACTACGGGCACGGCGGCGCGGGCGTCACGGTGTCGTGGGGCTGCGCGCTCGCGGTGGCGCGGCTCGCGGACGCGGCGGGCTGCTGAACCCCCGCCCGGCCCGGCCGGCCCGTCAGTCCTGGGCGCGCTGGGTGACCGGGGCGTCCGTGCAGTCGCCGAGGAACTCGTACCAGCGCCGCTGCAGGCAGACGTAGCGGGTGTCCGCCTCGACCAGCCGCAGGAACGACGTCACCGATTCCACCAGCCGCTCGTGGAGCCCGCTCTCGGCGAGGTCGCCGTCGGCGGTGAAGCCCTCGTGCGCCTTGGCGAGGCTGAACATGTCGGGGTAGACGCGCGCCCCCAGGTGTTCGAGCGGAATCCGCAGCGCCCACAGCCCGCGGTTCCCGCCGACCATGGACGGTGACGCCGAGACCAGCAGGGCCTGCTTGTCCTTGAACGGCTGGGGGCGGACGCGGGAGACCCAGTCGATGGCGTTCTTCAGCCCGCCGGGCAGCGAGGCGTTGTACTCCGGCGAGGAGATCACCAGGGCGTCGCACGAGGCCAGGCGGTCGCGCAGCGCGAGCGCTCCGGGCGGCAGGCCCTCGGCGATCTCGGCGTCGCCGTTGTAGAGCGGCATCGAGAACTCGTCCATGTGGGCGTGGTCGACCTCCGCCCCGGTCTCGTCACGGACCAGCCGGGCCACGAGTGCGGCCAGCCGGGCGTTGAGGGAGTCGCCGCGCAGCGACGCGCCGAGCACGAGCACGCGCATGGGTCCGGGTGCGGTTCCGGTGGCCATGGTCCTGCCTCCTTCGGTCCTGCCCGCCGGGTGCCTCCCGGGGAGGCGCCCGGCGGGCCCGGGTCAGACGGTGCTGTGCTGGGCGCGGGGCCGGGAGATGGTCGGGCCCCCGCCGCCGGTGCCGCGCCCGTTCGGCCAGCGCCCGCGGGCACGGCCCGCCAGCCACATCGCCACCGGGCCCAGCGCCGTCAGCATCGCCAGGCAGGCCCACACCCGCATGGCCGCCGACGTGTGCCCCAGCACGACCGACGCCATCAGGCACGCCCCGAACACTCCCGCCCACCACAGGTGCGTGCGGAACGTCGCCGCGCAGTCCCCGGACGCCGACGCGCCCTTCGGCGTCACCACGAACCCCGACCGGCGCCGCAGCAGCGCCTGCGTCAACGCCCGCGCGTACAGCGGCGCCGACACCGCCGACATCACCATCCCCGCCACGCCCGAGGAGCCCTCGGGCTCGTGCGGGCTGACGTTGTGGCGGCGGTTGATGACGTACAGGCAGATCTGCAGCACGGCCGCGTCGCCGTAGAGCATCAGCCACACCTGCGAGGGCACGTTGATCCCCGAGGCCCCGAGGCCGAGGAAGAGGACGCAGGAGACCCCGCCGAGGACCCAGGTCATGGCGGCCATCGGGTAGTAGGCGACCAGCATGCAGTAGTTCCACAGGCTGCCCGGGGACAGCGACCACATGGCCCGCCCGAACTGCCGCAGGAGGGTCTCGAAGGTCC
This sequence comes from Streptomyces telluris, assembly GCF_024519335.1. NCBI lineage: Bacteria > Bacillati > Actinomycetota > Actinomycetes > Kitasatosporales > Streptomycetaceae > Streptomyces > Streptomyces telluris. The sequence goes on along the minus strand of NZ_JANIID010000001.1, from coordinate 438,794 downwards.
CCCGCGACCAGCGCAGCTGCTGCGAGAAGAAGTCCGTCCACGACGACGGGCCCTCCCCCACCGCCAGGACGTCGGGGGTGTAGACCGAGCGCCAGCGGCGCCCCGTCGCCGGGTTCTTGCGCCGGTGGATCTCCAGGCCCGTGGCCATGTCCTCCGTGATCGAGTCGTAGAAGCCGCCGATCTGCTGCAGCACGCTCACCCGCAGGCAGTTGGACGTCCCCACGAACATCGGCGATCCGTACCGGTTCCCCGCCCGCTGCACCAGCGCGTGGAACAGGAACTGCTGGCTCTCCGCCGCCTTGGTCACCCGGGCCGAATAGTTCCCGTACACCTGCGGCCCCACCACGAACGCCACGTCCGGGTCGCGGAAGTACCCGAGCATCCGCTCCAGGAAGTTCGGCAGCGGCACGTGGTCCGTGTCCACGCACGCCACGAAGTCGTAGCCGTCGCCGTGCGCGTCGAGCCAGGCGTTGTAGTTGCCGTGCTTCGTGCGGGCCCGGAACTTCCCCGACGGCCGGTTGTACCGCGCCACGCCCTTGCGGGAGAAGTGACGCACCCCCAGTCGTGCGCACAGCGCCCGTGCGCCCGGGTCGTCGCCCTCGTCCAGCAGCCACACGTCGACCAGGCCGTCGTAGCAGACCCGCACCGCCCCCTCCAGCGTCGCCGACACCATGGCGAGGGGTTCCTTGCCCGGCACGAACGACGTGCAGAAGGCCACGCGGGCGCCCGGCTGCGCCCGCACCGGCACCGGATCGCGGGCCGCGCAGGAGGCGTGGGCCACCGAGACCACGTTCACCACGCGGAACACCTCGACCAGTCCCATCGACGCCAGCATCGCCACGTCCCCCACCGCCGGCCAACCGCCGCGCACCACCCAGTGCCCCGGCCACATCAGCCACACCAACACCCCTGCCGCCATCAGGGGAGCCAGCGCCACCAGCAGCCCCACCCATACGCTCACCACCCCCTCCCGGCCCGGCATCCGCCGGAACCCCACCCGGTACGTCCCCAGCGGCGGCGGCTCCTCCATCGCTCCCGCCAGCCGGCTGAACCCGTCGTAGTCGTAGGTGCCGCTCGTCCCCGGGTCCGTGAGAGGGGACACGACGCCCCGCTCCCCCGCGGGCCCCGGCACGGCGCTCGCGCCCCCGGCACCCTCGTCGGCGACCACACCGCGCCCCGACACCCGCACTCCACCCACCACCACAACCACCACCCGCTCCCCCGCCGCCGAAACCGCCACCAAAGGGGTTATTAGTCAGCAAAACGTAACAACGCACCGGAGCGATCATCCGACGATTGGGCCCAACACACCCCCCGATCACCCACACAGCCCATACGGCCGTACGACAGGCATATGAACCGATGGCTCACGGTCGGCGATCACCCCTGGTCACCGGCGCCCGGGCCCGTTTCCGCCCCGCAACCGCACCATCCGGCCAAAAGCGGCGGCGCCGCGGCGGGTCCAGTGACCGGGGCGGCGCCGCGCCGGTTGTATGAGTCGCCGGATGACACCTCACGTGCCGAAGGACGAATCACACGGATGACCAACAACCGCATCGCCCACCGCCTCGCGGCCGCAGCGGCGCTGGCCGCCGCACTGAGCGTCGGGGCCGTGCCCACCGCCCTGGCCGACGGCAGGACGGCCCGGCCCGGGGCGCTGTCGCACCACGCCCACGCCGACAAGGCGGTCAAGGCGGACCTGCCGCCCGGCGACGAGGGCGGGTGGCACGGTGACGGCCTCTCCCTCAACGCCGCGGACAACAAGAAGGTCGACCGGTTCCTCGCCCGTGCGCGGTCCGCGGAGCGGACGGTCAGCCCCGAGATGCAGGCGGTGGCCCGCATCAGCCACGCGAACCTGATCGGCTTCGACCACCGGCTGAAGTCGCCGGACTCGCTCAAGCGCAAGGTCGCCACCGCCCTGAAGGAGGCGCCCGGGCAGAGCGTGGACACCGCCCTGTCCAGGATCAGCGACTCCGTCCGCTACACCTTCCAGTGGACGGACGGCAGCTACAGCCGGGGCGTGGCCATCGCCTCCTCCGCCCTGGCCCTGTGGGGCAACGACAGCGTCAAGTGGTCCAACACCTGGGGCCGGAAGCACGGCTACAAGGGCATCAACTCGGCCTGGCGCGACCCGGGCTCCGGGCACGTCTTCGAGGTGCAGTTCCACACCCCGTCGAGCAAGTGGGCCCAGGAGGCGACGCACAAGCTGTACGAGGAGCAGCGGCTGCCCAGCACCTCCCCCGAGCGGGCCCGCGAGCTCCAGGAGCAGCAGGACGCGATCTTCGCCTCGGTGCCCGTTCCGGAAGGCGCGGAGCAGCTCGGCGCTCCCGCGCAGACCCGGCCGACGGACGCGCAGACCCTTCCGGCACCCGTGGACCGTCCCGCCGCCGCGTAGCACACCCTGCCGTACGGGCCCGTGATCCGCACGGCGGAGCGGCCGGCCGGGCAGGGGCCCGCCCCCGCCCGACTGGCCGTTCCGTCGTCGCCGGGGTGCAATTTTCCGGGAGGGCCGGAATCACCGTCGTCCCCGTTTCGCCGGGTGCCCCCGCCTCCGCCACGGTGGGCACCGGCGCGGGCGCTCCGGCCCGCCGCCGTCGGTACGACCGGCCCGTCGCCGGTGCCTCCGGCACGACGCCCGCGATACGAGCAGGAGCCTCCATGATCTTCATCGTCGTCAAGATGACCGTCCGCCCCGAGTACACCGACAAGTGGCTGGAGCTCGTCGGCGACTTCACCCGGGCCACCCGTGACGAGCCGGGCAACCTCTTCTTCGAGTGGTCCAGGAGCGTCGACAACCCGAGCCAGTTCGTCCTGGTGGAGGGCTTCGCCTCCCGCGAGGCCGGGGACGCGCACGTGAACTCCGTGCACTTCAAGACCGCCATGGACACCATGGCGGAGGCCATCGCCACCACGCCGCAGATCATCAGCACCGAGGCCCCCGGCAACGGCTGGTCCGCGATGGCGGAGCTCACTCCGCGCAACCGCTGAGCGGCGGCCCGGCCGGCGCCGGCCGGATCACCCGGACGGCGCAAACGGCGGGGCCTACGCTGTCCGGGTGACCGGTGAGGCGCACGCGCTCGCCGGGCCGGACCGAGGAGGGGGCCTTCCGTGGGGGAGAACAAGCAGCGTCTGCTGGCCGGTGACTGGTACCTGCCGGACGATCCGGAGCTCGCGGACGACCACCGGCGCTGCGTCGGGCTCTGCGCCGACTTCAACGCCGCCGAGCGGCTCCCCTACGCGGAGCGGTTCGCCCTCCTGGAACGGCTCCTGGGTTCGGTGGGCGAGGGCGTACGGATCCGGGCGCCGTTCCGCTGCGACTTCGGCCGTCACATCGGCATCGGCGCGCGGACCTTCGTCAACTTCGGCGCGGTCCTCCTCGACGCCGCGCCGATCACGATCGGGGCGGACGTCCAGATCGGGCCCAACGTCCAGCTGCTCACCCCGCACCACGCCCTGGACGCGGAGCGGCGCCGGGCCGGCTGGGAGAAGGCGATGCCGGTGATGATCGGCGACAACGTCTGGCTGGGCGGCGGCGTGATCGTGTGCCCCGGGGTGACCATCGGGGAGAACACGGTCGTGGGCGCCGGTTCCGTGGTCGTCGCGGACCTGCCTGCCGGTGTGCTGGCGGTCGGCAATCCGGCGCGGGTCGTCCGGGTGCTGGAGCCCTCCGCCGGCTGACGGCCTGCTCCCGGCGCCCCCGGCGGTTCAGGACCGTGCGGGCTCCCCCGGGCGGTCCGGCACCACCAGGTCCCGCGCGAGGGCGACGCGGGAGAGCGTGACGGCCCCGTACAGCACCAGGGCCGCGCCGAGCGCTTCGGGCAGGATCCACCAGCCGCTGCGGACGCGCTCCTCGTACAGGGTGATGCCCAGCGCGAGGCTCACCAGGGCGTCGCCGAGGGTGAGGGCCGGCTGAGAGGCCGTCAGGGGGCCGGATTGCATGGCGTTCTCCAGCAGGAACAGGGCCAGCACGCCCACGAGGGCGAATCCGTACGTCTGCCAGGAGAGGAAGAAGGCGGTGATGCCGCCGTCCTGCCAGGCGTGCGTGGCGTCCTTCATCAGGGCGGCGGTGAGGGCGTAGCCGACGGCGGCCGTGGTGCCGAAGCACAGGGCCCGCAGGCCCCCTTCGGGGTGGCGCAGCGCCGTCGCGGCCAGCGCCGCGATGACGGCGAGGCAGCAGACGAGGGCGATCGTCCAGCGGTCCGCCGGCGGCCGCCCGGTGCCGGGCGAGGGTGCCGCGGCGGCCAGGGCCAGCCCCAGCCCGGCGGCGATGCAGACGGCTCCGCGCCACGCCGGGCGGGTGACCTTGCGGCCCAGCAGGAGACCGCCCAGGAGAAGGGCGAACGGCAGTTCGAGGACGAAGACGGGCTGGACGACGGCCATGGCGCCCTGGGAGAGCGCGAGGGCCTGGAGGCAGGCCGCGGCCATGACGGCGGCCATTCCGCCGAGCCAGGCCTTGCGCCGCAGCAGTTGGGCGAAGAGGGAGAGGCGCAGTCCCGGGGCGAGGGGAACGGTCCGCGCGGCCCGGCGCTGCAGGACGATCGCCAGGGCGTTGGCGGCCGCGGCGAGCAGGGCGAAGAGGAGGGCGGGAAAACTCCGCACGCCGTCACTCCTTTCGTGCCGCACTGCGGAATCGGGTATTCCTGGGGAGCGGATCCGGAATGCCCTTTCTATCTTCTGCCGGTCGCGGGCGGACGGGGCACAGGCGCACCGGTGGCGGAGAATCGCTGGCCGTCCGCACCGAAATCCGGGCGGACATTGACAAGCGCGCACGGCGCCGTAAGGGTTGGCCGGCAGGCAAAAGGCACGGCATTCCCGGCGAGTTGAGCTCTTCCCCCACTTCCGTTCACGGTCGGAGGAAATATGTCCAGACGCTCGTGGTTCGCTGCCCTGGCCCTCGTGGCCGCCTCCGTTTCCGGCCTCGCCGCGGCGCCCGCGGCCCAGGCGGCCGCCGACACCGCGTCAGAAACAGCGACCGGCACCGCCGTCGCGCGCGATTCCGGCGCGCAGCTCCGCGGCCGGCACCCCGAACTCAACGGCGCCAGGCTGAAAGGGGTGAACAGCCCCGCCGTCTATCTGGTCCTGGACGGCAAACGGCGCTGGATCCCCAACCCGGCCACGTACAACAACCTGTTCCGGAACTGGAACGGAATTCAGACCGTCGTCGACATCGCGAGCATCGACGACGGCGGCCAGCTGTCCGACGGCGCCATTCTCGCGAAATCGCCCGACGGTCCCGCGGTGTATCTGGTGAGCAACGGCATCAAGCGCTGGATCACCAGCCCGGCCGCGATGGACAAGTACTACTTCGACTGGAACAAGATCGTCAATATCTCCCCCGTGGCCCTGAACGCGATCCCCACGGGCGCCGCCATCTCCTAGCGCCCGCTGCTCCGTTCGAGGGACCGCCGTCCGGGACGGCGGCGGGCCCTCTTCGACCCCCGGGCCCCCTCGGTCCCGGCTGCAACCACCGGCCGGTGCTATCAGTCTTACGTCATATGGGAACACTTAGCAGAAGGAACACGGCGCGGCCGGCAGCGGCACGCCGGCTCGGGGTGCTGCTGGGCGCCCTCGGGCTGGCGGCGCCGCTGACGCTGGCGATGGGCGGGTCCGCCGAGGCGGCCCCCTCCTGCACGACGAGGACCGGGCCCTATCAGAAGGAGGCCGAGAAGTTCCTGGGCAGACCGGTCGACGGGCAGCAGTCGCCCGCCGACTGCAAGGCCATCCAGGACTTCCAGACCAGTCGCCGCATCACTCCGAACATCGGCTTCGCGGGGCCGATCACCTGGGGGGTGATGCAGGAGGAGATCACCCGCCGGGACCCCAACGCCGCGGGGAAGTGCCCGGTGGACAAGGGCCGGATAGCCTGCGTCGACCTCGGCCGCCAGATCAGCTGGATACAGGACGGCAAGGCCCTCAAGTTCGGCCCGGTGCCGGTGCGCACCGGGCGTGACGGCTACGAGACGCGGACCGGCGCCAAGAAGATCTACTGGCGCTCGGCCGACCACTGGTCGACGATCTACAAGGTGCGGATGCCCTACGCGCAGTTCTTCGACGGCGGGCAGGCCTTCCACGCCATCGACGGCAGCGTCTGGTCGCCGCCCGGCTCGCACGGCTGCGTGAACATGCGCATCGCCGACGCCAGGACGTACTGGTCCATGCTGGGCAACGGGGACGACGTCTTCGTCTACGGCCGCAAGCCCGGCACCTGAGCGGACCCGGAGAACCCCTCCGCTCCGCGGTCCCACGGCCCCCGCACCCCGAGCGCGGGGGCCGTCCCGCCGCCGCCCGCGGCCTCCCGCCGGGCGCCCGTCCGGCAGCCGCCCGGCCCTCGCCCCGCCTCGCCGAACACTCATACGAGTAAAGGGGGTTTGTTTCCTCTTCACTCACCGTGGAGTCTCCGATAGACATGCGTCAGGTCCCACGGATGGGTGGTCACGGATGACACCGAAGACGAGCACGTCCGCACGTTCCCTCGACGACTTCCTCACCGCCTCGGCCGCCGTGACCGGCTTCGACGCCTTCGAGCTCCACGGCACCGGCATGGCCGAGCTCTACCACGCGACCGCACGCGAGCAGGTCGGGGAGCCGGCCCTCGGCCGCTTCCTCGACGCCCTCGCCGCCGCCGGCGGCGACCCCGACGGCATCACCGACGAGACCTCGCGCGACATCGCCCGCGCCCTCGCCCACACCTGGTACCTGGGCGTGTGGCCGCAGCTCGCCGGGTCCGTCCACACCGCCCTCGGCCGGGAGCGGGCCAACACCGCCTTCACCGTCTCCCCCGAGGCCCACACGGAGGGCCTGGTGTGGCGCACCTTCCACGGGCACCCCGCCGGGGCCAAGCCGCCCGGCTTCGGCACCTGGGCCGATCCGCCGCCCGGCGCCCCGGCCGTCGCCCGGGCGGGCGAGGGCCTGCCCGGTGCGCCCGGCCCGCACGGAGACGGCGCATGAGCCCGGCACCCCGCCACGGCCGCGGGCGGTACGACGTCATCGTGGTCGGCGCCGGCCTGTCCGGCTCGCTCGTCGCCAAGGAGCTGGGGGACAAGGGCTGGCGCGTCCTCGTCCTGGAGGCGGGCACCGGCACCCTGGACTCCTGGCCCGGCCACCTCGACGCCCTCGACACCTTCTACGGCGCCCTGGCCAAGGTGCCCAACTCCCCCTACCGGCCCAACGCCGCGGCCCCCTCCCCCGACGTCCTCGACCTCACCGGCCTCCCCTCCGGCGGCTACCGGGCCCACGGCTACTTCGTCCAGCAGGGCCCCCTCCCCTACGCCACCGACTACCTGCGCGCCCGCGGCGGCACCGTCCTGCACTGGCTCGGGCTGACGCCGCGCATGCACCCCGAGGACTTCCGGACCCGCCGGACCTACGGCTACGGCCGCGACTGGCCCCTCGGCTACGACGACCTGGAGCCCCACTACCGCGCGGCCGAACGGGCCCTCGGCGTCGCGGGCAACGCCGCCGAGCAGGCCGCCGCGATCGGCCTCCCCTTCCCCGACGGCTACGTCTACCCGATGCACGAGATCCCCCGGAGCTACGTCGACGACGTCTTCGCCGCCCGCCTCGACGGGGCCGCGGTCCGGGAGGCCCCCGGCGCCCCGGCCACCACCCTGCGCGTCGTCGGCACCCCCCACGCCCGCAACAGCACCCCCGACCGGCGCTACGACGCGGGACGGGGCTACCGCCCGGTCGGCGCGGCCGGCCTGCCCAACTACGGGGAGCGCTGCGTGGGCAACGCCTCCTGCGTGCCGATCTGCCCGGTGCAGGCCAAGTACACCCCGCTCAAGACCCAGGCCGCGTGGGACCGCCGGCGGGTCCGGCTGCTCACCCACGCCGTCGTCAGCCGCGTCCTGGCCGACGGCAACGGCCGCGCCCTCGGCGTCGAGTACCAGGAGTACGAGGACCCGGCGGCCCCCGTCGCCACCACCCGTACGGCCGAGGCGGACGTCGTCGTCCTGGCCGCCCACGCCGTCGAGAACGCCCGGCTGCTCCTCGTCTCCCGGCTCGCCGGCCACAGCGACCAGGTCGGGCGGAACCTGATGGACCACCCGGTCCTGCTCGGCTGGGGCCTGGCGGGCCACCCGGTCGGACCATTCCGCGGACCCGCGTCCACCTCGGGTCTGGAGAGCTTCCGCACCGGCCCCGCCCGGCGCGAGCGGGCCCCCTTCCGCATCGAGATCAGCAACTGGGGATGGGGCTGGCCCACGGGCTCCCCGGGCAGCGACGTGGCCCGGCTGCTGGGCATCGGGGCCGACTCCGCGCAGCCGCGCGGCAAGGGCGTCTTCGGCGCCCGGCTGCGCGCCGCGCTGGGCGAGCAGATCGGCCGCCAGGTCTCCGTGCAGTTCCTCATGGAGCAGGAGGCCGAGGAGCGCAACAGGGTCACCGTCGACCCGCGCCACCGCGACCGGCTCGGCAATCCGCGCCCGGTCATCACCTACGACCTCTCCGACCGGGTCAAGCGCGGGATGGCCGCGGCGAGGACCGTCTCCGGCGAGATCTTCCGCCTGCTGGGAGCCGAGGACCGCACCGCCTACGCGCCCGGCCCCCTCTCCCCCGGCCACTTCCGCTTCGAGGGCCGCGGCTTCACCTTCAACGGCGCCGGGCACGGCGGCGGGACGCACATCATGGGCGCCTCCCGCGGCACCTCCGTCGTCGATGCGTGGCAGCGCTGCTGGGACCACCCCAACCTCTACGCCGTGGGGTGCGGCAGCATGCCCTCGATGGGCACGTCCAACCCCTCGCTGACCATGGCCGCCCTCGCCCTGCGCAGCAGCGAGCGCATCCACCGCGACCTGACGGAATCTCACCGGCCCGCCGCCGTGGGACCGCCCGCCGCCGCCGCTCCGCACGGCCGGAAGGAGGGCCGGGCATGAGCGCCCTTCCCCCGCCCGCGGCCCTCGCCGGCCTCTCGGCCGAGCCGTCCCGGGTCGAGGAGCCGCCGTTCCGGGTCCCGCGCGACCGCGCCGACCTGCACGTCTTCCTGCAGGCCGCGCTGACGCTGGAACACCTCACCATCCCGCCCTACCTGACGGCGATGTACACCCTGCGGCCCGGCACCAACCGGACCGCCTTCTACGCGATCCGGGCCGTCGTGCTCGAAGAGATGCTGCACATGACGCTGGTGGCCAACCTCCTCAACGCCGTCGGCGGCACGCCCCTGGTCGCCCACTCCCGGTTCGTCACCGGTTATCCGGCCCTGCTCCCCTACAGCCGCGACAAGGTCCCCGTCGCCCTGCGCCACTTCGGGACGGCGGCGCTGGACACCTTCCTGTACATCGAGCGCCCGGAGTACGTGGCGGAGCCGCCCGGCCACCCCTCCGTGGCCGGCGACACCGGCTGGACGTCGATCGGGCAGTTCTACAACACCATCCGCACGGGGCTGGTCCGGCTGGCGGAGGAGCTGGGCGAGGCCGAGCTGTTCCGGGGCGACCCCCGGCGCCAGGTGGGCCCGGAGGACTTCTACAACTCCGGCGGCGAGGTCTTCCCCGTGACCGGGCTGGCCTCCGCCCTCACGGCCCTGCGCGTGATCACCGAGCAGGGCGAGGGCGTGAGCCGCACCATCTACAACACCGACGACCAGCTCTTCGGCGAGGCCCGCGAGCCCGCGCACTACTTCCGGTTCGACGAGATCCGCCGGCGGCGCCGCTACGGCCCGCACGACACCCCGGCCTCCGGGCCCACCGGCCCGGCCCTCGACGTCAGCTGGGAGGACGCCTACCCCATCGACCCCGAGGCCAAGGTCGCCCACTACCCGCCGAGCAGCGCGGTACGCCGCGCCGCCGAGCGCTTCAACGCGACCTACGCACGGCTGCTGTGGGTGCTGGAAGAGGCGTTCACCCGGGATCCGGCGGTGATGCAGGCGGCCGTCCCGACCATGCTGCGGCTGCGCGACCTGTCGGTGCAGCTGTCCCGCAATCCGCACCCCGACCCGGCCCGGCGCGCCCGCGGGCTGTACGCCTCCGCGACGTACGAGATCACCGCGGAGCTCCTCGGCGAGGCCCGCCGCAGCCTGCCCGGCAACGTTCCCGGCAGCACCGCGCTGCCGGGCGGTCCGAAGTGGTGAGACGGGTGCTGCCCGGGGCGCGGGGCCGGCACCCCGCGCCCCGGGCAGGGAGGGTCAGGCGGTCATGCCGCCGTCGGCCACCAGGTCGTGGCCGACCACGAAGCTCGCCGCGTCCGAGGCGAGCCACTGCACCGCGGCGACGATCTCCTCCGTCTCCGCCACGCGCCCGATCGGCACCGTTCCGGCCACCCGCGCGTCGCGGTCGGCCTCGGTCTCGCCGGGGCGGAAGGACATGGAGGTGTTGGAGGCGCCGGGGCTGACGGCGTTGATGCGGATGCCGTCCTTGATGTGGTCCAGCGCGGCCACGCGCGTCAGCGCGCTGACGCCCGCCTTGGAGGCGACGTAGGCGGCCATGCCGGGGCGGCGGCCGTGGAAGCCGATGTTGGACGAGGCGTTGACGATCACACCGCCGCCGTGCTCGCGCATGTGGGCGATCTCGTACTTCATCGACAGCATCACGCCGGTGAGGTTGACGCCCAGCAGCCGGTGCCAGGAGGCGAGGTCGGTGTCGGCCAGGGGCGTCGGCCGGGCGAAGAGCCCGGCGTTGTTGTGCGCGATGTGCAGGCCGCCGTGGCGGGACACCGCCGTGGCGACCATCGCCTCGACGTCCTGGGCGCTGGTGACGTCCGCGGCGACGGCGCTGGCCTTGCCGCCCTCCTCCTCGATGAGCCGTACGGTCTCCGCGGCGGGCTCCAGCGCGACGTCGACGGCGACGACGGTGGCTCCCCGGCGTGCGAAGGCCAGGGCACTGGCCCGGCCTATGCCGGAGCCCGCCCCGGTGACGAGGGCGACCTTGCCTTCGAACTGTGCGGTCATCTGGTTCTCCTCCAACTGGGGTTCTCCCCGGCCGGCCGGGTGTTCCGCCGGCCGGGCCGGGGCTCGGACGGGGTCAGGACGTGGGCAGGGCGATCGACTGCGAGTGCCGGAAGACGTTCCGCGGGTCGTAGGCGGCCTTCACCCGCTGCAGGCGCGGGTAGTTGTCCTTGTAGTAGAGCGTGTACCAGGGCACGCCCGACTTGTTCTGCTGCGGGTCGGCGATGTCGCTGTCGGGGTAGTTGATGTAGCAGCCGTCGGTGGCCGGCCCGGGGACCGGGTAGCCGCCGGTGGAGGCGAAGACCTCGGTGTAGATCTCCCGGGTCCAGGCCAGGTTCTGGGGGTCCTGCTTCTTGTCGGGCCAGAAGCTCTGGAAGAGGCCCTTGAAGAGGGAGTCGCGCTGGGCGGAGGCCGTGTCGCCGGAGCGCACGGTGTTGATCTTCCCGCCGTAGGACAGCAGGACCACCATGGAGTTGGGGTTCTGCAGATCGGTCCGGGTCAGGTGCTTGTACATCGACGCGATCTGGGCGTCGTTGAAGCCCTTGCGCAGGTACGCGGACTTGTGGATGCCGCGCAGGGTGGGGTTGGTGAGCGTGGGGTTGTTGGTGCCCAGGAAGCGGACGGAGGCCAGCCAGGGCACCCGCTGGGGGGTGAAGAAGTCGGGCATGGGGCCCTGCTCGCCGACGGCGGAGGTCAGCGGCTCGGGCTTGATGCCGAGCGCGGACGTGATGGAGGCGACGTAGGCGGTGATGAGCTTCTCGGCGTCGGGGACGCCGGCGTCCATCTGGGTGAGCAGCCCGATGCTGTTGTTCGCCTTGTGATTGATCATCAGGAAGCTGCACAGCGACGCGTAGGGCGAGTCGGGGCCGGCGTTCTTCTCGTGCCAGGTCCCGAAGTTCTTCACCAGCGTGGTGAAGCGCGCCTTGTCGAGCTTGCTCCACGGCAGCGAGATGGCGCTGACGAAGACGTCCTTCGGCGGGTGCATCAGCTGCTTGGCGGGGGCGCTGCCGGTCGCGCCCGGGGAGCGGAACCAGTAGCGGGTGATCACGCCGAAGTTGCCGCCGCCCCCGCCGGTGTGCGCCCACCACAGGTCGCGGTGGGGGTCGTCGGCCTCGCGGGTCGCGACCACGGCCCGCGCGGTGCCGTCGGCGTTCACGACGACGACCTCGACGGCGTAGAGGTGATCGATGGTGAGGCCCTGCTTGCGCGAGAGCATTCCGTAGCCACCGCCGCTGATGTGACCCCCGACGCCCACGGAATAGCACATGCCGCCGGGGAGGGCCACCCCCCAGCCCTTGTAGAGCGCTTCGTAGACGTGCAGCAGCGTGGCCCCGGCCTCGACGCAGAAGGCCTTGCGCTGCTCGTCATAGGTGACCTGGTCCATCGTGGTCATGTCGATGACGATGCGCACGTCGGGGTGGTAGACGAAGTCCGCGTAGCAGTGGCCGCCGCCGCGTATGGACAGCCGTTTGCCGGCCTTGACCGCCTCCTGGACGGTCTGGACGACCTGTTCGGTGGTGTGGACGATGCGCACGGAATCGGGGCGGCCCACCCAGCGGGTGTTGTTGCCGACGACCAGGTCCGCGTAGCGCGGGTCGTCCGGCAGGACGGTGACCGCCGCAGGTGCACCCGCGCCGGCCTCCGCCCCGGCGCCGGTGCCCGCCGCGGCGGCCCGGGTGGGCGCGAGGCCCGTCTGTGTCACGGCGGCACCGGCCACGGCGGCGGCGGTGCCGGTCAGCATGGTTCGTCTGTTCAGCATGCCCATGGTTCTCTCTGTGCGTTCCGAGTGGTGGCGCCGGTCAGGTGCCCCAGGTGATGCCGAGGCCGAGCTTCTCCGCGACCTCGTGGGTGCGCTCGACGGACCAGCGGTCGCCGACCGGTGCGTCGGCCCCCATGTGCACGGGGTATCCGCCCTCCAGGAAGAAGCGCTCGAATCCGCCGGGGCAGGTGAGCACGTAAAGGTCGGCCGTCTCGCTCTCCACCAGATACGAATGCGGAATTCCGCGCGGCAGGAAGAGCACGCTGCCGCCTTCGAGGAGTTCGGTGCGGTCGCCCACCGTGGCGCGCACACCACCGCTCCCGATCATGAAGATCTCGTCCTCGAGCGTATGGATGTGGCTCGGGGAGCGCTCGCCGAGCTTCGCCGCGAAATGCGTCATTCCCATGGCGCCCCGGGTCTGTTCGGCCGTGAGCTTCACGGTGACCAGGGAGCCCTTCCCCCAGAGCCGCTGCACTCCGTCGCCCGGTTTGAGAACGGCCGGCAGAACGCCGTCCTCGCCGAAGGGGAGTTCTTCCCGCCCGTACGGCGCTGTCGTCATTACTCCTCCAGATCCCTTGCGGTGCGCTGCAGCGCCCGACCGGCTGGTTCCGAGCGTTCCCCAGTAAACCGGGCACCGGCAAGACAACTGAGCCCAATCCGTCAAGTGGCGGTGGGCAGCGAGGAGTTCACGCTGCGCAAGGCCGGAAACGGATTGGGCTCTGCTTTTTTATTCGGTTGTGCCGGGGGCGGAGGAGGATGCGCCCCGGTTGAACGGGGCGTGGCTACTTGGCGCCTTGTACGGCTCGTTCGCGGTAATCGCAGTACAACTTCGCGGGGTCGCCGAAGTAGTCCCAGGGAAGGGAGCCGACGCATCCGTCGACCGCACGGAATTGTTCGAGGGCTTCCGCGTGGCGCTTCTGCTGCACCAGGAAGAAGGCGAGCAGGTGGCGGACCTCGGCCAGGCGCGGGTGGTCGGGGCGGACGGCCGGGAGGTCGGCGAGCACGGCGTCGGTCATGGCCGCGACTTCGGGGGTGCGGTAGTGCTTGGCGCTGAGCGGCCGGTCCAGGTGCTCGAAGTGGGCGATCAGCCGCAGGGCGGGCAGCAGGGTGCCCGCGGGGGCGCCGGCGGCGGCCTTGTCCGCGAACGCGCGGGCAAGCTCCTCCGAGCCGTGCCACTTCGCGCACCAGTACTGGAGGGCGCCGTAGTGCGCCTCGAAGTGGAACGGCGCCCGGGTGGTGATCTCCGCCCAGAGCTCGTCGACGTAGGCGTGCGGATAGCCCAGGCCGAGGCCGGCCCAGAGGTCGGAGACGTGCGGGGACGGGTCCTCGGCGTCGAGCTCCATGGCCAGGGCGATGTCCTCGCGGGCCCGCAGCAGGACGCGGTGGAAGGCCTCGAACTGCTCGGCCGAGGTGTCCTTCGCGTAGCCGCTGCCCCTGAGCTTCCCGGCGAGGAAGACGGTGGAGCGGGCGCGGACGGCGGCGGCGCCGGGGTCTCCGGGGCACGCGGCCTGCCAGGCCGTCAGCCACGCGTCCTCCTCCGCCGCCACGTGCGCGAGGGCGATGACGAGCGCCGTGCGGCGCTCCCAGTCGCGTCCGATGGCGGCCATGGCCCGGGCGGCGGGCTCCCATGCGCCGTGCTCCGCCGCCTCCCGGGCGCCGTCGATCTGCGGGTCGTGGGTCAGCCGCTCCGTGTCCTGCCGGTCCTGCGGGAGGAATCCGAGGGCGGCGGCCTCCTTGGACAGGCCCGGTGCGGAGGAGGCGGCGGAGCCGGGCCGGCCGGCGGCGTTCCTGCGGGATCTGTACCAGAAGAAGATGCCGAGGGCTATGACGAGGAGGGGCAGCAGTCGTGCCACGGGGGTTCGGCTCGATTCGTGTGAGGGGGGTGGGGGGTCGGCCGGCGGGGCGTCAGGCGGGTGAGGCCTGCGGCAGCAGCCGGCGCAGTGGTGCGGTGTCCGGGACGTCGGCGACGAGCGCCTCCAGGGCCGGCTGCAGCCAGGTGTCGTACCCGTCCGGCAGGCGCAGGCGCGCGCTCTCGGCCCAGGACATCTCCCACCAGGCCATCCGCGCGTCGGCGAGCTCCAGCAGCACGAGGCTGGAGAGGGCGTCGAGCAGGGCGGGGCGCAGGAATTCGCGCGCGGCACGCCCACTGGCCTGCTCGGCCGTCCGCGACTTGGGGAGGCCGTCGGCTATCCGCCACAGGGCGCCGCGGTCGGCCGCGTCCAGGAGGGCGTGGAGGCCGGTGTGACCGCCGGTGACCCGGGCTAGGGCGTGGCGCAAAGGTGCGGCGTCGGCCTCGTGGCGGGCGCGGATGCCCAGGTGGACGAGCTCGGGCCAGTCCGCGCGGCGCATGTGCAGGGCCTCTTCGGTGAGGGTGGCCGCTTCGAGCTCGGCGAGGACGCGCCCGGGGTCGTGCAGGAGGGCCAGGGCGGGCCCGGCGGGGTGTGCGCCGCGGCCGTCGTCGGGCAGGGCCTCGATGAGGCGGATCCGCTCGGCGGTCGGCGGGTGCGCGTCGTAGGGGGAGGGCTCCTCCGCGGGGAGGTCGCGGCGCAGCTCGTCGAGCTCGGCCTGGCGGGCGGGTTCGGCGAGGAGCCGGGCCAGGCCGCCGTGGAACTGGCCGTACGGGGGCAGGAGGCCGGCGGGTATGCCGCAGGTGGCGTACCGGCGGAGGTAGAAGTCGTGGGCGGCGGCCAGGACCGCGGTCTCGCGGAGGGCGGAGGCGGTGGCGTCGCGGCCGGCTATCCGCACGGCGAGCCGGTCGGCGGCGAGCTCCTGGCGGCGGCCGTCGCTGCGGGTGGCCCGCAGGGCGAACAGGCCGTAGGCGGTGAAGAGCCTGCCCATGCGGCGGTAGGTCCACCCGGCGCCGGAGGTATTGATCTCCTTGGCCTTCCGGCCCTTGCGCACGGCCTTGGCGGCGGCCTTCTCCTGCCGCAGCCGCTCCTTCTCGGCCTGCTGCTCGGCCCTCTCCGTGAAGGCGTTGACGGTGCGGGCGATCGCGTGGCGGCCGCGGGCGGTGATGGCGGACAGGCGGGTGTCGGCATGGCCGTAGTGGCCGAACTCATGGGCCAGGACGGCGCGCAGCTGCGCCTCGTCGAGGCCGGTCATCAGGGGTGTGCCGAGGTAGAGCCGGCGGCGGCCGGGCAGGAGCCCGAGCATGCGGGCGTTCTCGGTGACGGCGGCGTTGACGTCGCCGGTGAGGAGGATCTCGTCGGGCATGCGGGTGCCGGCGGCGCCGGCGACCTCGCGGACGGCGGCCCACAGCCGCGGCTGCTGGGCCTCGCTGACGGAGAGCCCGTCCTCGCCGTCGTCCTTCGGTGTGCGCAGGAGCAGCATTCCCCGGACGACGGGGAAGGCCAGCAGCACGAGGACGGCGGTGATTTTGAGGGCGAGGAGGTTTACGCCCCGCCAATAAGCGGCGGCACCGATTCCGGCGAAGACGCCGAGCACGGCAAAGCACAGGAGATAGAAACCCGCGAGCAGAACGAGTGCACGCAGGGCACGCAGAAAGACGCCCATGGGGCAGGAGCCCTCACACAGAAAGAAAAAGGGGGGTGGTCGATGCGGTGGGGGGAGAATGATCAGTATGCCGCAAAGGGTTTCACATCGGCAAAAACTTTTTTAAATGCGGCGACGGCGGCCCGCGGGGGCCGCCGTCGTCCGGAAATGCCGGTGGGTCAGGCCCACGCCTCCGGGCGGGCGTCGTGGAGGGCGGGGTCCTCGGTGGCGGGGCGGGCGCGGAGTTCGGACGGCGTGGCGCCGTTGGACGGGTAGAGGAGGCGGCCGATCGCGTAGGGCTCGGCGTAGGTGGTGACCAGGCGGCGGACCGTGGCGGGGTCGGCCGTCACCGGGA
This sequence comes from Streptomyces telluris, assembly GCF_024519335.1. Taxonomy (NCBI): domain Bacteria; kingdom Bacillati; phylum Actinomycetota; class Actinomycetes; order Kitasatosporales; family Streptomycetaceae; genus Streptomyces; species Streptomyces telluris. The sequence goes on along the minus strand of NZ_JANIID010000001.1, from coordinate 422,315 downwards.
AGCGGCGCCGGTCGGCGTCCGCGTCATCCGCGCTGGGGTCGGGGTCGGTCAGGGTCGACCACATGTCCTCGGCAGCGCTGATGAGCTGGTCGAGTTCGTCGCGGACCCCCTGCCAGGCGCCTTCGCGCACCGCCTCGTCGATGCGGGAGAGGGTGCCGAGGACGCTGGCGTAGTCCTCGGCCAGCTGGTCCTCCTGGGGAGACGGGGCAAGGGTGTTGGCGACTGGCTCGGTGGTGTACACGGCACCTCCACGCAAGGGGAAACGGTTCAAGGCCGGGGCGGATGCGTACGAAACCCCCGCCCCGGCATCGTCGCGCGCCGCGGGGCCGGCCGCGGCTCTCTACCGTCACCGGTCGGCTATATATCACTCGCACGGGCGAGCGGAGCGGCCGGCCGCGGCGGGCGGGTGGCCCGGGCCAGCCCCAGCGCGGCCACCGTGCAGACCGCCGCCATGCCGCACAGCACCAGGGGCACCGCCCGCACGCCCGACAGCTCGATCGCCCTGCCCAGGGCCGGTCCCGCGGCGACGCCGCCCACCATCGACGCGGCGATCACGTAGGCCGCGGCGCGGCGGGCGGTGGGGACGGCGCGGCCCAGCCACGGCAGGGCGGTGGGGAAGACCGGCGCGATGAACAGGCCCACGCCGGCGTAGGCGTAGGGGGCGAGGCCCGGCAGGGCAGCGGCCGCCGCGCAGAGCGTCATGCCGGCGCAGCTGACGACGACGATCACCGGCTCGGACAGGCGGACGGCCAGGGGCACGACCAGGAACCGGCCGGCCGTGAGCATCAGCCAGTAGACGGAGGTCGCGGAGGCCGCCGCGGAGGCTCCGTAGCCGACGGTTTCGAGGTGGGTGGGCTCCCAGCCGCCGACGCCCGCCTCGACGCCGACGTGCACCACGTACAGCAGGACGAACGCGCCCAGGAGCACCACCGCCCGGCCGGGCCGGCGCCCGGGGGCCCGCGGCGGGCCGCCGGGGCCGCCGGCCGCGCCGGCCGGGTCCTTGTCGCCGACGCCCTTCAGGAAGAGGACGAGGGCGGCGGCGAGGGCGGCGAAGACGAGGAAGACCACCGGGTAGCGGTCCGGCCCAAGGAGGCCGATCAGGGCGGGGCCGGCGACGGCGCCGATGCCGAAGTGGGCGTTGAGGACGTTGAGCATGGCGGTGCTGCGGCGGCCGAAGCCGACGGCGAACAGCTGGTTGAGCCCGTAGTCGATGCCGCCGAAGCCGAGGCCGGTGACGAGCGCGGCCACGAGGGCGACCGGCCAGACCGGGGCGAAGGCGAAGGCGGCGCTGCCGAGGGCCATGAGCGCGTAGGAGGAGCCGAGGAGCACGCGGTTGCCAGTGCGCCCGTGGACGCGGTTGAAGAGCAGGACGCCGGTCACGCCGCCGACGAAGTGGGCGCTGAGCGCCAGCCCCGCGGCGGAGGGCGACAGGCCGAACTCCTCGCGCAGGGCGGGGATCGCGGGCCCGTACAGGGACTGCAGCGCGCCGATGAGGACGAAGCCTGTGCAGGAGGCGGCGACGGCGGCCGGGGTGAACATCGGGGCGGCGCTCCGGCCGCCGTGCTGCGCGGAGGCGGGTGCCCGCGTGGCCGGGTCGGTCACGGGCATCCCGCCCCGGCGTCCAGGAAACGTTCGGCGATCTCGTGGGCGAACGCCATGACGGTGCCCTGCGGGCTGATGCCGGTGACGCCCGGCAGGACACTGGCATCGCACACCCGCAGCCGCCGGAAGCCGTGGGGGCGGCCGTGCCCGTCGCAGACGCCGCCGCGTTCCGGCAGGCCCATGCGGGCGGACGCCATGCCGTGGACGGACACCAGTTCCCAGTCGGCGGGGCGCACGCGGCGGCAGAACTCCCCGGCCTCCGCGGGGGTGTGCAGGGGGTGGGCGCCGGCCACGGGCGGGATCAGCTCCCGTGCCCCCGCGGCGAAGAGCAGCTCGCTGGTGCGCCGGAACGCCTCGCGCAGCCGGCTGTGGTCGGCGGACGTCATGCCGTGCCGCAGGAGCAGCCCGCCCCGCGGCAAGGCCCGCAGCCGGGCCTTGCCCTGCAGCCGGACCTGCGTCGTGTACGACCCGAGCAGGCCGAAGGCGGCGAGGAGGCGGTCGAGGAGCTGCGGGGGACGGCTCGCGAGGGCGGCGGCGAGCGTGCCGGGGGTGACGTTCGACGGCATCATCAGCACTCCGTCGTCGGCGAACTGGTGGACCTGCGCGGTGAAGATGGTGCCCCGGTCGGCGTGGACGGGCTCGTCGAAGCGGGCGACGGTCCGGAGGTTAACGTGCAGGGACAGCTCGCGCCCGGCCGTCTCCCGGTGGATGCGGCTGCGCTGCAGCAGCGCGGGCGTCTGCAGGGGGCCCGCGGCGAGGAAGACCTCGCGGGCGCGGTGGACGAGCGTCCGGCCGCCGGGCCCCGCCGCGAGGACGCCGCGGACCTCGCCGTCCTCGTGCAGGATCCGCAGGACGCGGGTGCCGGGCACGATGCGCGCGCCGTGGGCCTCGGCCTCCGGGAGGTAGCTGACGGCCATGCTCTGCTTGGCGCCGCCGGGGCAGCCGGTGGTGCAGCGGTTGCGGTGGAGGCAGCCGCGGACGGCGCGGCGGGAGGGCTGCCAGCGCCAGCCGAGGCGCTCGGCGCCGGCCGCGAGCAGCCGGGAGTCGTGGTTGCCGTCCCCGTGCGGCTGGGCGGCGACGCCGAGGCGGCGGGCGACGGCCGCGAGGTGCCCGGCGAGGTCGGCGGCCCGGTATCCGCCGATGCCGGCTTCCGCGGCCCAGCGGTTGAGCAGGGCGGGCGGGGGGTCCCACAGCAGCCCGCCGTTGACGACGGTGGTGCCGCCGACGCAGCGGCCTTCGCCGTAGGCGAGGGTGGGCGTGCCGAAGACGGGGGTCAGGCCGCCCTGGCGGTAGAGGCGGCGCATGTTCTCGGCGGGCGTGGCGGCGGCGATGCGGTCGGTGCCGACGCGCGGGCCCTCTTCGAGGACGGTCACCTGCCGCCCGGCGGCCGCCAGCTCCCGCGCGACGACGCTGCCGCCGGCGCCGGACCCCACGACGAGGACGTCGCTGTCCCGTGTGTGCGCCCCGTGTACGGACCGGAGGCTCACCGGCTCGCCCCCGCGGGTGCGGTCGGCCGCGGTGCGGGGCGGCCGTCGAGCGCGCCGAGCAGGGCGAGCGCGGTGCCGGAGCGCACGACCTCCGCGAAGCCCGGCAGGGCGGCCAGCCGCTGCATGCCGCGGCGGCCCTCGGCGGCGGAGGCGCCCCGCAGCCCGCGCCCCGCGACGACGAAGAAGGCCGCGGGCAGCAGGCGCAGGGCGAGGGCGTAGCCGGCCCGGTAGGGCAGCGGGAGGGTGCTCAGGGTCTCGGTCACGTGGGTCTCGGCGGCGGTGCGGGCCCGGGGGTCGCCCAGGCAGGCGTACTGCCGCAGCCAGTACGAGCGCAGGCCGCTCGCGCGCAGTGCGCCGCGGATCATCCGGTCACCTTCTCTTTGAGGAATGCGGCCAGCAGCCGGGCCGCGCCCTTGGCGAGGACCGCGTCCAGGGCGTTCAGGAAGGCGGTCGTCTCCTCCTCGCCCGCGACCAGGGGCGGTGAGACGACCAGGGCGATGTCGCGGTTGGAGCCGAAGAAGGTCAGGATCCCGTGGTCGCGGTACAGGGCGGCGATCACGGCGGCGGTGAGCAGCTTGGGCACGGCCCGGGGGTCGCGGGCGGCCGCGGGGAGCGCGGTGCGGATGCGGTCCGGGATGCCCGGGCCGGGCCGCAGGAAGACGCCGTGGAGCGCGCCGCGGCCGGTGGTGGAGGCCACGAGGCGGGGGTGGCGCTCGGCGATGCGGGCGAGGCCGGCGGACAGCAGCTGGTCGAGTTTGCGGGCGCGGCCGGGGAAGTCCTCCTCGACGGCCACGGAGACGGCTTCCAGCGCGGTGGCGGTCTCCTCGCCGAATCCGTAATAGGTGGTGCTGTGCAAGGTGGCGTCGCTGAGGTTGTCGTAGGCCTTCCGGAAGACGGGTTCACGGGCCACGTACCCGGAGATGGAGGATTTCCCGCCGCCGAAGGACTTCGACATGGTGAGGACGTCGGGGACGAGGCCCGGGCAGCGCATGAAGTGGAAGAGCTCGCCGGTCTTGCCCCAGCCGGTGTACACCTCGTCGAAGACCAGGACGATGTCCTGTTCGGTGCACAGCCGCCGGACTTCGCGCAGGAATGCGGGCGGGCTCTCGCGGAGGGCGGAAGCGCTGAACGGTTCGAGGACGACGGCGTAGACGTCGCTGCGGCCGGTGGCGTCGCGGTGCCGTTCCAGGGCCAGTTCGAAGGAGGCGAGGTCGCCGAAGGCGAAGGAGTCGGTCCCGGGGATCCGCGGGAATTCGAAGTGGATCTCGGGCGAGGCGGTGAGGCTGCCCGCGCCGAGCAGTTTGCCGTGGAAGGCGATGTCGGTGTGCAGGACCGTGCCGCGCCGCCCGCCGTGGTATTTGTACGCGAGTTTCACCGCGCCTTCGACCGCCTCCGCCCCGGAGTTGGGGAAGTAGCAGATGTCGAGGTCGCCGGGGAGCAGTGCGGCCAGGTTGTGGCTGAGGGCGGCGACGTAGGGCGAGAAGTAGTTCTTGTGGACCTCCATGCGGCGGCGCTGCCGGAAGCGGTCGCGGGCGGCGAGGATGCGCGGGTGGTTGTGGCCGTGGTTGAGGACGCCGATGCCGCCGGTGAAGTCGAGGATGCGCCGGCCGTCGCGGAGGGTGATCCAGGCCCCTTCGGCGCTGTCGACGAGGTCGCGGCCGAAGCCGAAGGAGCCGATGAGCGAGACCTGGCTGCGGCTGACGTACTTCTCGTAGAGGGCGTGGACCTGGTCGATGCCGAGGTGTTCGGCCTGGTCGAGCGAGATGAGTTCAGGCATGGGCGTCCTCGTGCTCAGGCATGGGTGTCCTCGGGGAAGGTGTGCCGGTCGCCGGGTTCGGTGCGCAGCCGGTCGGCGATCAGGCGCCCGGCGCGGCGGCCGTCCCGGACGGCGTAGTTGGTGCCGCGGTCCTCGGGGAAGACCTGTGCCATCCCGGCGAGGTGGAGGCCGGTCACGCGGCTCTGCACCGGGGGCATGACGCGGGTGTAGCCGGGGGTGATGACGGGCTGGGCGTGGTCGGCGCGCCACACGTGGTGGGCGTCGACCCAGCTGCGGTCGAAGCCGGGGAACATCCGCCGCAGGTACGGCAGGCTGTGCTCGAACACCTGCTCGTCGTCCATCCGGTACAGCTCGGCGTCGGCCGGGAGGTACTTGGAGAGGTAGACGATGTGCCGGCCGCCGTAGCGGGCCGGGTCGTCCATGTTGGTGTGCTCGATCACCCCGACGTAGGGGAAGGACGGGTCGTTGACGTTGAGCCAGTAGGTGTCCGAGAGGGGACGGTTGTTCTCCAGGACCAGGCAGATGTTGGCCAGGTAGCGGATCCTGCGCAGTTGCCGGAGGAGGGGCGGCACGGAGGGGTGGGTGTCGCTCTGCTCCTCCAGCATCCCGGCCGCCAGCTCGGGGGCGACGGTGAGCAGCACGCGGCGGGCGGGGAGGAACTCCCCGTCGCCGGTGCGCACGCCGGTGACCCGGCGCCCGTCGGTGACGACGCCCCGCACGGGGGTGTCCGTGCGGATGTCGACGCCGTGGTCGGCGAGGCGTTTGCGCAGGGCGGTGAGCAGGACGTCGCTGCCGCCGCGCAGGTAGTAGAGGGTCTCGCTGCCGGAGCGGGTGCGGCTGCCGCCGCGCAGGTGCAGCTTGGTCCACATCCAGGTGGCGCCGACCTCCGCCGCGTGGTCGCCGAACTTCCCCTCCAGCAGGGGCCGCCAGACGACGTCGTAGACCCGGCGGCCGCCGAGGGAGACCAGCCACTCCTCGGCGGTGCGGTGCTCCAGCAGGCGCCAGTCCCGCACGCGCTGGGCGCGCACGGTCAGCAGGCCGAGCCGGAGCCGGTCGACGAGGGGCAGGGGGGCGAAGCGCAGCAGGTCGAGGGGTTTGGACAGGCGGTAGACGGAGTTGGCGTAGTACATGCCGGTGCGTGTCAGGTGGGGTTCCATCAGGTCGGATATGCCGAGCCGGGCGCAGAGCCGGAGCATTTCCTCGTCGGAGGCGAACCAGTGGTGGTAGAAGCGTTCGAGGCGCCGCTCGCCGACCGTGAAGGTCCCCGCGAGGCCGCCGATGTCGGGGTCGCGTTCGAGGAGCTGCACGGAGTGGCCGAGCTCCGCGAGCTCCAGGGCGGCGGACAGGCCGGTGAATCCGGCGCCGACGACGATGACGTCCGTGTGCATCACGCGACCTCCTCGACCGAGGCGAGGACGGCCCCGGGAATGGTGCTCCGTATCCGTTCCCTGATCACGTAGGCGGGCCGGCTCTGCCCCTGCCGCAGGACGGCGTGCAGGTACTCCCCCACCACGCCGACCGCCAGCGACTGCGCGCCGAACAGGGCCAGGGGCAGGGCCTTGGGCCGCCCCCGGCGGGTCAGCGCCATGACGAGCGCGCCAGCGAGCGAGACCGAGCCCGTACAGAGGGGGATGCGCAGCGGCAGGGCGGATCCGCTGGTGAGGAAGGCGCTGCGGGAGAGGGAGAGCATTTTCGGCAGGGTGTATTTGGAGGCCCCGGCGGCCCGCGGCTCCCGCTGGTATTCGATCGCGGTCTCGGGAAAGCCCGCCCAGCTGACGGCGCCGCGCAGGAACAGCTCCCGGTCCGTCAGCCCGGTGAGCAGGTCGACGACTTCCCGGTCGAGGAGCCGGAAGTCCCCGGTGTCGAATGCCACGGGATGGTCGGAGAGCCTGTCCAGGAGCCGGTAGAAGGCGAAGGCCGATAAGTTCTTGAAGGCGGTCTCGCCGTGTCTCGCGGTGCGCCGTGCGGAGACCACGCGCCAGCCCTGGCGCCAGCGCGACACCATTTCCGGGATGATTTCGGGAGGGTCCTGCAGATCGGCATCGAGGAGGACGACCGCATCTCCCCGGGCCTCCTTGAGTCCGCCGAGGCAGGCCGCCTGGTGGCCGAAATTCCGGCTGAACCGGACCGCGCGCACCATCGGGGACTCCCGGGTGAACGTGCGGATGAGATTCCAGGTGGCGTCGGCGCTGCCGTCGTCCACGTAGATGACCTCGTAACGGACGCCTTCCGCGGGGCGCAGGGCGCGGGCGATGCGGTCGTGGGTACGGCCGAGGACCGCTTCTTCGTTGTAACAGGGGAGAACGACACTGATCAGCCGTGTCGTGGGGGACGGAGTGCCGGTCTGGCTGGCGGGCATAGACCTCTCCTGTGCCGGGAGCCGGTTATCGCCGTGCTTCTTTTCTGCCGCGCATTCAGATACTTTCCCCTTGCACCAATCGACGGTAGCCGACGGCGGAGCGGGCGGGCAAGATCCCCGCAACGCGGCTCCGGAGCCGGTAAATCGTGCCTGCCCGAGCGTATTTCCCGGGTGGCGCAGTGCCGGATGCGGCGCCCGCGCCCGGGCCCGAGACTTGAGCCAGGCCCCGGCCGGACGCAGCCTGGAGGAGGAACGGCGCATGCCCCGCGACCCGCGCCCCGCAGCCGCCGCCACGACCCCCCTGGGGATGGGCCGCCGGGCCGTCCTCGCGGGAGCCGCGGGGCTCGCCCTCGGCGCGTCCGGGTGCGGGACCGCGCCCCCGCGCAACGCCATGGGCAGCGGCCCGCCGACACCGGCCGCCCGGCTCCCCCGCCCCGCGGCCTGGCGCCCCGCCCCCGCGGACATCCGGCCCGACGTGAAGCTGCGCGCCGTCCGGCTGGTCGAGGCCCTGGGCACCTGGGGGCGCGGAGCCGGAGGCACGGAGAAGGCGCGGGAGCGGGTGGCGGCGCTCGGGCTGCCGCCCGGGCTCGCCGGGCAGGCCGGCCCGCTGCTCTCCGCAGCGGACGAGGCCGTCGTGCAGGTGGTCGACGCCCAGTACGGCGGGATCCTGGCCGACTCCGCGAGCGTGCTGGTGGTGTGCCGGCAGTGGACGCGCGAGGGCGGCGGGCCCGTGGTGACGGGCGGGACGACCGTGGACGTGCGCCTCGCGCAGGGGGCGACGGCCGGTGCTCCCTGGTCGGTGGGCGGGCTGCATCCGGCGGATCCGGGCCCCGCCGCCGGTTCGCTGCCGGAGGCGGCGCGCCGGGTGCTGGCCGAGCGGCGGATCCGGCTGCCCGCGGCGGCCGAGGCCGACATCCGCAACGGGGGTGTGCACGCCGCCGTGCTCCGGTCGATGCTGAAGCTGGCGGAGCGCTACCGCTTCGACGTCAGCGTCGTGCGCTCGGGCCACCCCCTGAACGTCTTCGGCACCGACCGGCCCAGCGACCACCCGCCGGGCCGGGCGTTCGACGTGTGGCGCATCGACGACCGGGCGGTGGTCGACCCGGCGACGCCGCGCGCGCTGGTCGAGGCGTTCATGCGCGATGCCGTCGCCACCGGCTCGTACAACGTCGGGGGCCCGGTCCTGCCGGCCGGCGGGAGTCCGGGGCGGCCGTTCTTCTCCGACGACACCCACCACGACCACGTGCACGTCGGCTTCGGCAGCTGACGCAGGGCGCGGCAAGAGGAGGCCCCGTGACCGTCGAGTACATCCGCTACCGCATCGGCGATCCCGAGCGGCGCGCCGCCTTCGAGAAGGCGTACGCGGCCGCCGCCGAACACCTGTACGCGGCCCCGCAGTGCCTGGGCTACGAGCTCGCGCACGGGGTGGAGGAGCCGGACCGGTTCGTCCTGCGGATCGAGTGGACGTCCGTGCACGACCACGAACACGGGTTCCGGGAAGGGCCGCACTTCCGGCCGTTCTTCGCCGAGATCCGCCCGTTCGTGGACGACATCGAGGAGATGAAGCACTACGAGCGGACTCTCGTCGTCACCAAGGGGAGGGCGTAGGCCTCGCGGATCCGGGCGGCGCGCTCCCCGAGGGGGTCAGTCGACGCAGGGGACGCCGCCCATCTTCACCGGCGGGCCCTGGAAGGAGTCGGAGGAGACGGGGGCCGAGCCGCCGCCCTTGGCGTCGTCACCGCCGCCACCGCCACCGCCGCCGCCCGAGCCCTTCGAGCCACCCGGACCGCCGCCCTCGTGCTGCGGACCGGCGACCGGCGCGCCGCCGCCCTGCCCCTCCTTCCGCTCCTCCTTCTGCCCGGTCATCGCCCTGACCAGGGACCTGACCTTCTCCGGGTCGACGAGGTTGACCGCCTCTCCCTTGCGGTTGGCGAACCCCTCGATGGGCAGCGTGTGGAACTCGGCGTTGCCCCCGGTGAGGTTGGGGGCCTGCCGGGCGAAGTCGAGGATGTTCCAGCGGTTGTCGATGACGACGTCCTTCTTGATCACGTCGAACAGCCCCTGCAGCTTGCCGAAGTCGCTCCACACGCCCTGCTCCTTGAGCTTGTGCGTGACGGACGACAGGAACGCCTGCTGGCGGTGGGTGCGGTCGAGGTCTCCGCCGGGCAGGCCGTGCCGCTGCCGCACGAAGGACAGCGCCTGGCGGGCGTCGAGCTCCTGCAGCCCGGCGGGGAAGTCCGCGCCGGAGTACCGGTCGCGCACGGCGTGCTTGAGGCACACCTGGACGGGCTGGACCACCTTGGCGATGTCGTAGAAGCCGAGCAGGTTGACCTCGGCGAAGTGGTCGATGGGCACGCCGAGGAAGCGCTGGACCGTGGCCAGGGTGGCCTCGCGCCCCGCTTCGCGGCCGCGGTGCTCCAGGTCGGCGCCCTTGACGCCCTGGGCGGACAGCTTCTCCTCGGCCTCGGCCTTGGCGATCCCGTACGCCTCCTTGATCTTGTGCTCCCCGCGCCCGCCCGCGATCTCGACGTAGTCGTCGCGCGGTATCGAGAAGGCCGTCACCTTGCCGCCGCCGGCCGGGATGTGCATGAGGATCAAGGTGTTGGTGTTGTAGCCGCCGATGTCGCTGGAGCCGGCGTGCAGTTCGTCCTGGACGAACTCCTTGGGCAGGTCCTTGCCGTTCATGTCCTTGCGGCTGTCGAGGCCGATCAGGAGCAGGTTCACCGCGTCGCCGCGCCCCCGCGGCGCGCCGTCGCGCAGGGCGTCCAGGGCGCTGGAGGTGTTCACCCCGCGGTCCAGCCAGTGGTACGCGCACCAGCCGACGCCGCTGGTCAGCATGACGGCCGCCGAGGTGAGGCAGATCGCGATGCGGACCGCGCGGCCGGGCCGCAGGGGGCGCCCGGCGCGGCGTCTGCGCGGTGCCGGGCGGGCGGCCGGGCGGCCGCGGCCGGCGCCCGGTGAGCGGGTCCGGCCGTCGGGCCGGGAGGGCTCGCGGCGGTACGGCTCACGCATGACAGGCCCTCCGTCCCCGGCGGGGGCGGAAGGTCCGCACGGCCAGGACGAGAGCCGCCGCGACCTCCGCCGCCGCCATGGCGGGGAACGTGTCCAGGGCCCAGTGCAGCGCCGCGGCGAGCGTGCCGCCGTGGCCGGCCGGGGCCGCGACCAGCTGTGCGCCGACGGCCACCGCGGCGATCACCAGGGGCGGTGCGGCCGGCACCCACCACGTGTGGGCGCGGGCGCACAGCACCGCGGCGAGGGCGGCGGCGGCCGCGGCGGAGAGGGTGAAGATCCGGCCGAGGCCGGCTCCGGTCGCTTCGTCCACCACGGCGCCGGCCAGGAGCAGCGCTCCCGGGGCGAGCAGTGCCGTGCCGGCCCGCCGTGTCCGCTTCCCTGGCGTCTCCGTCCGCCTACGGCCCATACGTGCTCCCCATCGGTCCGGCCGCCGCGCCCGCGACGACCTCGCAACTTTCACAGTTGCGCAATATAGCAAGTGTTATTTCCGGACTGCCGCGCGGATGCCGGGCGGGCGGCCGGAGGGGGGCGAAGTGTCCACGGCCGGCGCCTCCCGGGAACGTATCGTCTCATTCGCCCGGACCGTACCAATAACAGTGGTTCAAAGGGGAGTTGGCGCGGAAAATATGAATTCCCCGGAAAAATTCCATGTGAACGACCGGATCGCAGAAGGGTGGGCCATGACACTCGACCCCAAGCGCCTCCTCCCCCGCACCGCCGCGGCCGCGCTCCTCGGCGCCGCCGCGCTCTCCCTCGCCGCGGCCCCCTCGGCCGCCGCGGCCGCCGCGGCCGCCGAGGGGGCGATGGCGATCAGCACCCCCGGCCGTCCCGTCCGCGCCGGGCAGGCCCTGCGCATCAGCGGGGACGGCGACGACGACCGGGCCCGCTACCTGCGCGCCTGCGTCCAGGAGCGGGCGCTCGGCGCGGCCGCCTGGCGCACGGCAGGCTGCGGCCGGACGGTGTCCTCGGGGTCCGGGGCGACGGTCGAGGCGAGCGTGCGGGCGCGGCACCGGGGCGCGCTGCAGCTCCGCGGCGTGCTCTACGGCCTGGACGCGCCCGGCGACCGGCATCCGGACGTGGTGCGCAGGTCACCGGTCCGCATGGTCCGCATCCACTGACGGCGCGGCCGGTCAGGCGTTGAGGTAGGCGAGGACGGCGAGGACGCGGCGGTTGCTGTCGCTGTCCTGCGGCAGCATGAGCTTGGCGAAGATGTTGGAGATGTGCTTGGCCGCCGCGCCCTCGCTGATGGTCAGGCGCTGCGCGATGGCCATGTTGGAGCAGCCCTCGGCCATGAGCTCCAGGACGTGCCGCTCGCGCGCCGTGAGGGCGCCGAGGGGCTCGTCGCGCGCGTGGCTGACCATCAGCTGGGCGACCACCGCGGGGTCCATGGCGGTGCCGCCGGCCGCCACCCGGCTGATGGCGTCGATGAACTGGTCGTTGTCGAAGACGCTGTCCTTCAGCAGATAGCCGATGCCGCCGGTGCCGTCGGCCAGCAGCTCCCTGGCGTACATCTGCTCGACGTTCTGGGAGAGCACGAGGATCGGCAGTCCCGGGATGTCGCGGCGGGCCTGCAGCGCGGCCTGGAGGCCCTCGGTGGTGAACGTCGGGGGCAGCCGCACGTCCACGATCGCGATGTCGGGCCGGTGCTCGGCGAGGGCCGCGGACAGGTCGCGGCCGTTGTCCACGGCGGCCACGACCTCGAAGTCGTAGGCCTCCAGGAGCTGGATGAGCCCCTGCCTCAGGAGGAAGAGGTCTTCGGCGAGGACAACGCGCACGGTATCTCCATTTTCGTCACGGTCGGACCGCCCACGGGGCTGCTGATGTCCAGGGTTCCGTCGAAGGCCGCCAGGCGGCGGCGGATGCCGTGCAGCCCGGTGCCCCCGCCGAGGTCGGCGCCGCCGCGGCCGTCGTCGGCGACGCGGGCGTGCAGCACGTCCCCCTCGTGCCGGAGCGCGATCTCGACGCGGTCCGCCCCGGAGTGCTTGAGGGCGTTGGTCAGCAGCTCCGACACGGAGAAGTACACGGCGGACTCCACCGGCGCCGGCAGCGGGCCGGGGACATCCGCTTCCACCGCGACCTCGAGCGGGCTGTCGATGCCCAGGGCGCGCACGGCGTCGGCGAGGCCGCGCTCGGCGAGCACGGGCGGGTGGATGCCGCGGACGAGGTCGCGCAGCTCCCTGAGCGCGAGGACGGAGGACTCGCGCGCCTCGCGCAGCAGCCGACGCGCCTCCTCCGGCTTGCGGTCCATGGTCCGCTCGACCGCCCCGAGGGTGAAGCCGAGGCCCACGAGCCTGGCCTGGGCGCCGTCGTGGAGGTCGCGTTCGATGCGGCGGAGCTCGGCCGCCTGTGTGTCCAGCGCGGTGCTCCGGGTCTCGGCCAGGTGCCGCACGCGGGAGGCGAGCACGGTGCGCTCGGCCGGGCCGAGGAGGAAGCGGGTGAAGTAGGCGTGCGCCTTGAGGGCCGGCCGGCTCACCCACAGCCAGGCGAACAGCAGGCCGCCCGCGGCCGCCAGGGCCAGGAGGGCGCTCGGCCAGCTGTCGACGGTGATGAAGCAGTACCACCGGCCGCTGCCGTTCGCGTCGAGGATGGGCTGCCAGAGGCCGGCGCCCACCGCGAGCCCTTCGAGGGCGTAGTAGAGGACGGCGGCCGGCACCAGGCCGATCATCCCGGCCGCGGTGTTGAGCAGCAGCCACAGCAGGTCGCGCCAGGTGGCGGGGTCTATGAGGATCCACTTGCAGCGGCGCATCCACCCCACGATGTCCTTCTCGAACTCCAGGGGTTCGGGGTGGTAGGGGACGGCGACCGGGACGCCCACCCGGCCGGCGGCGCGGCGGTTGAGGTTGCACAGCCACCGGACGCCCTTGGTGACGATCGGCAGCGCGACGGCGCCGATGCCGATGACGAAGAGGATCACGAAGTAGGCGGTGACGAGGAAGAGGGACAACGCCACCATCGATCCGGCCGCGATGGCCGCTCCGACCGCCATGTCGGCACCCGCGCGGCGGGCCCGGGCGCGCCATGCGCCGAGAGCGTCGGTCAAGGTCCCGGTCGTCCTCATCAGGATAGGTGGTCTTGGTGTCCGCATGCTAAGGGAAGCCGGCTCGCGTCCACAATGCGCCTATGTGGGCCGGTTGTTGGAGACGGGCCTTTCCCGGGCGGCTACGGGGGCACCGCCCGGGAAAGACGTCCGTGGGGAACGGCGGCCGGCCGGCCGCCGTCCGGTCAGGCGGGCTTGGTCACCGTCTCGATGGGCGGGGTGCGCATCCCGCGCCAGGAGGGCACCAGCGTCGCTCCGAAGATGAGGACCAAGGCTCCCCCGATGATCGCCAGGTAGATGCCGACGGATCCCTCGGGCATCGGAGTGCCGTTCTTGACGAGGCTGTACGGGACGATGGTCGTGGCGGCGGCGACGGTGCCGAGCGCGGTCCCGATGACGGCGACCAGGCCGCCTTCGACGCTCAGCATGCCGATCACCTGGCCGCGGGTGGCGCCGGTCAGCCGCTGGAGGCCGAACTCCCTGTTGCGCTGGCGGGTCACCGCCACCAGGGCGTTGATCACGGTGATCGCCGCGTAGCCGACGATCATGGCGACGATGGTGTAGTTCGCCGAGACCAGGATCTGCTGGATCTGGTTGTTCTGGCTCGTCAGCGAGGCGCGTCCGGCGACCTCGGCGCCGGGCTGGGCGGCCGCGAGCCGGTCGAGCTGCTGCCGGAGGGCGCCGCTGTCGGCGCCGGCATCGGCGCGGACCAGGATCTGCTCGGGCAGACCGGCGGTCGTGTGCGGGGCCAGGACCGCGGAGGGCAGCAGGAGGTACTGCTGCTTGGGGTTGTCGGGGAAGAGCGCGACGACCTTCGGGTCGGTGCGGGTGCCGTCGCCGAGGCGCACCGGCAGCGTGTCCCCGACGCGGACGCCGAACTTCTGCGCCTGCTTGTCCGACAGGGCCACCGTGTTGCCCCGCAGCCCGTCGAGCGAACCGGCGACGGGGGCGACCGCGAGGGTCTTGTCCGCATCGGCCCCGAAGACGCCGCGCAGGGCGATGTCGGAGCCGCCGTTCTTCTCGACCTTTCCGTCCGAGGAGACCAGTTCGGAGGCGCCGGCCACCCCGGGGAGGCCGCGGACCTGTTCGACGACGCCCGGGCCGAAGCCCCCGGCCGACGAGTCGACCACGTAGTCGGCGAGCACGTTCTTGGAGTAGCTGCGTGCGGAGACGCTGTCCTCCGTCGACTGCATGTAGAGGGTGCCGGTGGCGATGCCGATCAGCAGGATGATCGGGGCGACGGCGCCGGCCATGCGGACGTTGCGCGTCGCCGCGTTGTGCAGGGCGAGTTCGCCGGACAGGCCCGTCAGCAGCCGGACCGGCAGGCGCAGCACGGTCACGATCCCCTTGGTGATGCCGGGGGCCAGCAGGGCGAGGCCGATGGCGAAGAGGACGGAGGCGGGTCCGGCGGTGCTCGCGAGGGACGGGCCGTCCTCCATCACCGTGGCCGTGACGATCGACAGGAGGATGCCGTTGGCGAAGAAGAACAGGGCCAGCAGCAGCCGGGGCACGGTGAACCAGCGGGTCTGCAGCGCGCTCTCGGCGAGCGCGGCGACGGGCTTGGTCCGGGCGGCGCGCCGCCCGGCGAAGAGCGTCGCGCCCAGGGCCGCGGCGATGGCGGCCACCGCGCCGACGGCGACCGGGATCCAGCCCTCGCGGAAGGCGACCGCGTCCGACACGACGCCGTGCCCGGTCAACTGGCCGTAGAGCAGCTCGCCGAGGTACCGGCCGGGCAGGACCGCCAGAACGGTGGCCAGCACGGACAGCACGGCGGTCTCGCCGAGGATCATCCGGCGCACCTGCCGGGAGGTGGTGCCGATGGCGCGGAGCAGGGCCATTTCGTGCTGGCGCTGCTGCAGCGACAGCCCCAGGGTGGAGGCCACGCCGAACATCACGATGAGGATCGCCCAGCTGCCGAAGATCGACGCCAGGATGGTGACCGTCTGCTGGCTGGCCAGGGTGCCGGGCAGTTCGGCCAGCCCCCGCCGCTCGCCGGTGAGGACGGTGGCGCCGTCCCCCACCTTTGCTTCGACGGCCTTGCCGAGCGCGGCCGTGCTCGTGCCCGGCGCGGGCAGCACGCCGATGGAGTCGATCTTCCCGCCGGTCGCGGCCAGCCGCAGCGCCTCGGCGCCGGAGAAGAACACCGCCGGATCCGTGCCGTCGCCTCCGCCCTTGCGGTCCGCGATGCCGGTGACGACGTACTTCCGCGTGGTGCCGTGGGCGGCCAGGTCGACGCTCGAACCGACGGAGGCTCCCGAGCGGGCGGCCAGGCCGGAGTCGAGGACGACCTCGCCGTCGCGGGCGGGGGCCGCGCCTTGCTTGAGGGCATACGGGGTCAGCTGGGCGCTGTCCCAGTTGTGGCCGGCGGAGCCGGAGCTGCCGGCGACCGGCTTCCCGCCGGTGAGGACGGTCGCGGGGAAGGACACGTCGGGGACGGCCTGCCGGACCCCGGGAACCGAGCGGACGGTGTCGACCAGGCCCGGGTCGATGCGGTTGCGCTCGCTGAGCGCGGTGCCGTCGTGCTTCTGCTGGCCCGTCACCACGACCGGTGCGGCGGCGAGCCGCTGCGGCGGCGCTGCCATCCGGATGCCGGTCTCGAGAAGACCGCCGCAGCCCATGACGATCGCGGCGCCGAGGAACATCGCGAGGAAGGTGGCGATGAACCCCGTCTTACGGAACTTCAGCGTGCGGAAGACCAGGGACCACATCAGTGCAGCCCTCCGGCCACCGTCGCGGACGGCTCGCGGGTCTCGTCGTCCCAGGCGCCCAGGCGCGTCATCCGGGCGGCGACCGCCTCGGGCGTCGGCCGGTGCAGCTCGCCGACGAAGCGCCCGTCCGCGAGGAAGACCACGCGGTCGGCGTACGAGGCGGCCACGGGGTCGTGGGTGACCATCACCAGGGTCTGGCCGATGGCGGAGACCGACTCGCGCAGCAGGGCGAGCACCGCGGCGGCGGTCCGGGTGTCCAGGGCGCCGGTGGGCTCGTCGGCGAAGATGACGTCGGGCCGGGTGACCAGGGCGCGGGCGATGGCCACGCGCTGCTGCTGACCGCCGGAGAGCTGGCCCGGCAGGTGGTTGATCCGCTCGGCCAGGCCGACCCGGTTGACCACCATGAGGATCTGGTTCTTGTTCGGGCGCTTTCCGGCGAGCTTCAGCGGCAGCACGATGTTCTGCATCACGGTCAGCGCGGGCAGCAGGTTGAAGGACTGGAAGATGAAGCCGATGCGGTCGCGGCGCAGCTTGGTCAGCTGCACCTCGTCCAGCCCGGCGAGGTCCACGTCGCCGACCGTCACCGAGCCCGACGTGGGCTGGTCGAGGCCGGCGGCGCAGTGCAGGAAGGTGCTCTTCCCGGAGCCCGACGGGCCCATCACGGCGGTGAAGGTGCCGGTGCCGAAGGACATGCTCAGTTCCTTGAGCGCGGCCACCTCGTTGTCGCCCTTGCCGTAGATCTTCCGGACCGCTTCCAGCCGCACCGCGGTCGTTGATCGCACGTCTTCTCGTGTGTGCACCGAGACTCCCCCACCGGACTGTCACGCACCCCGCGTGACCTGGTGACAACGCTAGGAGCCGGGCGGGTTCGAAAGAATGACGCTGAAGGGTGTCTTGGGGGTAGAGGTTTCTCTACCTCCCGGCACCCGTTTCCTCCGTCTGCCGAGTTCAGTCAGCGTGGTTCCGCCAGGGGGCGAGCCTCGGTAGCGTCAACAGCGATGCGGGCCGCCGCACGGGCGGTGCGGACCCACGAGGGCGCCCGTCCAGTCGCGTCCCAGCCGGGAGGATCCATGGTGTTGCATTCGATTCGCCGAACGGCCCGCCGCACCGGCGGTGAACGGCCGCCGCAGAAGGCGGTGGTGGAGGGCTTACGGGCCGAGCCGGATCTGATGGCCAAGGTCCTGCCCGACGGCCGGCTGGACCTGTTCTCGCCGCGCACGGGCATCCGGCACCGGTGCGGGCCGCTGGGCACGTCGATGTGGATCGCCCTGCAGCAGAACGACTGGGACCCCGGGCGTGCGGCGGCGGAGCTCGCCCCGCTCTGGGGCGGCGACGAGGAGGGGATCCGCGCCGAACTGAACGGGTGGGTGGGCGAGTTCCTCGCCGCGGGCCTGCTGACCATCCGGCCGCACTGACGCGCACAGGCGTTGTCCGGCACCGCGGATCGCGGTACCGGACAACGCCTGTGACGTCTCGTCAGCCGTGGAGGGGGCAGTCGCCGAGAGAGGACAGCCAGTCGTCCACGGCCGCGGCGGTGGAGGCGGCCGACTCCTCCAGGATCGTGAAGTGGGTGCCCGGCACCTCGCGGAGCACGTGCGCGCCGTCCCAGGTGGCGCGCCAGTCCTCCGTGCCCGCTCCGGTCGCGAAGGACTCCGCCGGCCGGA
Organism: Streptomyces telluris; assembly: GCF_024519335.1. Classification (NCBI taxonomy): domain Bacteria; kingdom Bacillati; phylum Actinomycetota; class Actinomycetes; order Kitasatosporales; family Streptomycetaceae; genus Streptomyces; species Streptomyces telluris. The sequence continues at coordinate 404,669 of NZ_JANIID010000001.1, read as the reverse complement.
CGAAGAGGACGGGCGCGGACAGCGCACCGGGCAGGCAGCCGGTGATGAGGTCGCTGTAGCGGCTCATCGCGGCGAGCCGGGCGGCGCTGAACCGGCCGAAGGAGGACTCCCGGTCCAGCATGCCGTGGAACATCTGGCGCCAGAGCTCGTCCTTGCCGTCGCCGGGCAGATAGGTGTCCAGCAGGACGACGGCCCGCGCCGGGGTGCCCGCCTTCTCCAGCACCTCCGCGGTCGCGTGGGCGAACTGCCCGCCCGAGGAGTAGCCGACCAGGACGAAGGGCTCGCCCGCGGCGGCGGCCCGCACCTCTTCGGCGAACACCTCGACGGCCGCGTCGACCGACAGGGGCAGGGCGTCGCCCTTGCCGAAGCCCGGCACGGCAGGCACGACGACCTCCCGGCGACCCCGGAAACGGGCCGCGAAGCGCGCGTACTGCTGGGCGCCGCCGAGGGCCATCGGCGAGGGGAAACAGATCAGCTTGGGGCCCTCGCCGCCCCGCGCGAGGCGTACGGGCTGCTCCAGCGCGCCCAGTTCGGCCGCGGAGGAGAAGCCGGGCAGGATCTCGGCGACGGCGTTGAGCAGGGCCATCCCCTTCATCATGTTCCCGCCGGCCGCCGCGCGGCGCAGCAGGCCGCTGACCGACTCGGACTCCGCGTCCTCCTGCGCGGCGGGCGCCCGGCCTCCGTCGGCGAGCCTGGTGCGCAGATGGGCGGCGAGCGCGGCCGGGGTGCCGTGCTCGAAGACGACTCCGGCCGGCAGGGTCAGCCCGGTCGCGCCGGCGAGCGCGTGCCGCAGCTCCGTGGCCGACACCGAGTCCATCCCGGCCTCCAGGAACCCGGTCTCCGGGTCGACCTCCTCGGGGCCGGCATGGCCGAGCACGGCGGCCGTGCGGGCCCGTACGAGGCCGGTCAGCAGCTCCTCCTGCCCGGCCGGGCCGGCGGCCGCCAGCCGGTCCCGCAGGGGTTCCGCACCCACCGGCTCCTCCGCGGCCGCGGGCTCTTCCGGGGTGGTCAGGGCACCGACGGTCAGGGGGACGTCCGCGGCGAGCCAGTACCGCCGGCACCGGAAGGCGTACGAGGGCAGGGGCGCCGTCGCCGTGCCGGGGTACAGCGCCCGCCAGTCGGGGGCGAGGCCGTCCGCGTACAGCTGTGCCACGCCCTGCGCCAGCACCACCGCTTCCTCGCCCTGCCGCCTGCCCAGGGGGACGAAGGTCCTCTCCGGGGCGCTCTCCCGGGCCATGCCGGTCAGGACGGCGTCCGGCCCCAGCTCGGCGAAGCGGGTGGCGCCGGCGTCCGCGAGGGCCCGTACGCCGGCCGCGAAGCGGACCGGCTCGCGCACGTGGCGGACCCAGTACGCGGGATCGGACAGCAGGCCCTTCTCCGCCGGCCGCCCGGTCAGGTTCGACACGACGGGGATGCGCGGCTCGTGGTAGGTCACGCTCTCGGCGACGGCGCGGAAGCCGTCGAGCATGCCGTCCATGAGCGGCGAGTGGAAGGCGTGCGAGACCTTGAGCCGCTTGGTCCTCCCGAAGCCCTGCGCGATCCGCAGGACCTCGTCCCGCTCACCGGAGATCACCACTGAAGCGGGGCCGTTGACGGCCGCCAGGGCCACCCGGTCGGTGAGCAGCGGGAGGATCTCCTCCTCGCCCGCCCGGACCGCGACCATCGCCCCGCCCGCGGGCAGGGCCTGCATCAGGCGGCCGCGGGCCGCGACGAGGGTACACGCGTCCTCCAGGGTGAGGACGCCCGCGACGTGCGCGGCGGCGAGCTCGCCGATCGAGTGCCCGGCGAGGAGGTCGGGGCGGATCCCCCACGACTCCAGCAGCCGGAAGAGGGCGACCTCGTAGGCGAAGAGGCCGGTCTGCGCGTGCAGGGTCTGGTCGGCCCGGTCCGCGTCCGTGCCGGAGAGGACGCCGGAGAGGCCGGTGCCGAGCGCATCGTCCACCGCGTCGAAGGCCTCGGCGAACACCGGGTGGGCCGCCCGGAGCCCGGCGCCCATGCCGAGCCGCTGGGCGCCCTGCCCGGTGAAGAGGAACGCCGTGCGCCCGCCCTTGCGCGCGGTGCCCTGCACCACGGCGGGCGAGCTCTCGCCGGCGGCCAGGGCCCGCAGACCGCGCAGCAGCTGGGCGCGGTCGGTGCCCACGACGGCGGCGCGGTCGCCGAGGACGGCGCGCCGGGTGCCCAGCGAGCGGGCGACGGCGGCGGGTTCGAGCTCCGGCCGCGCCTCGGCGTACGCGTGGAGGCGCTCGGCCTGGGCGGGCAGGGCCTGGCGGCCGCGGGCGGACAGCGGCCAGATCAGGACGGGCGGCACGGGGCCGGACTCCGGCTGCTCCGGGGCGGGCTCGGCCGGGGCTTCCTCGATGATGGTGTGGGCGTTGGTGCCGCTGATGCCGAACGAGGAGATACCGGCCCGGCGCGGACGGCCTTCGGCCCGCGGCCACTCGCGCGCCTCCGTCAGCAGCTCCACGCTGCCCGCGGACCAGTCGACCTGCCGTGAGGGCTCGCCCACGTGCAGGGTCCTGGGGAGCACGCCGTGGCGCATGGCCTGCACCATCTTGATGACCCCGGCGACGCCCGCGGCGGCCTGCGTGTGACCGATGTTCGACTTGACGGAGCCGAGCCACAGGGGCCGGTCGGCCGACCGCTCCTGGCCGTACGTGGCGAGCAGCGCCTGGGCCTCGATCGGGTCCCCGAGCGTCGTGCCCGTGCCGTGGGCCTCCACCACGTCCACATCGGCCGCCGCCAGCCCCGCGCTCTCCAGCGCCTGGCGGATCACCCGCTGCTGCGACGGGCCGTTGGGGGCCGTCAGACCGTTGGACGCGCCGTCCTGGTTGACGGCGCTGCCCCGGACGACGGCCAGCAGGCGGTGGCCGTTGCGGCGCGCGTCCGACAGCCGCTCCACGACGAGGACGCCGACGCCCTCGGCGAATCCGGTGCCGTCCGCGCCGTCGGCGAAGGACTTGCACCGGCCGTCGGGCGAGAGCGCCCCCTGCCTGCTGAACTCGACGAATGTGCCGGGCGAGGCCATGACCGTGACCCCGCCGGCCAGCGCGAGGGTGCACTCGCCCTGGCGCAGGGACTGGGCGGCCAGGTGGAGGGCGACGAGCGAGGACGAGCACGCGGTGTCGATCGACAGCGTCGGCCCCTCAAGGCCCAGGGTGTACGCCACCCGGCCCGAGACGATGCTGCCCGAGCCGAAACTCCCGAAGTAGTCGTGGTACATCAACCCGGCGAACACACCGGTCCTGCTGCCCTTGAGCGAACCCGGATCGATGCCCGCGCTCTCCAGGGCCTCCCACGAGCCTTCCAGCAGCAACCGCTGCTGCGGGTCCATCAGCAGCGCCTCGCGCGGGCTGATCCCGAAGAACCCCGCGTCGAACTCCCCCGCATCGTGCAGGAACCCGCCCTCGGCGGTGTAGCTCCGGCCCTCGGTACCGGGTTCCGGGTCGTGGAGGGCGGGGTCCCAGCCGCGGTCGGCGGGGAAGCCGGTGATGCCGTCCCCGCCCTCCGCGACCAGGTCCCACAGCTCCTCCGGCGAGCGCACGCCGCCCGGGTACCGGCATGCCATCCCCACGATCGCGATCGGCTCCCGCAGCGCGGCGGTCAGCTTGCGGTTGCGCTCCCGCAGCCGGTCGGCCTCCTTGAGCGAAGCGCGGAGCGCTTCGACCATCCTGGCGTCCGGTGTCTCGGGCTGAGCCACGTTCCCACTCCTTGTCACAGGGCGTCGTCGTCCCCGGCCGTGCCTTCGAGAGCCAGGCTGATCAGGCTCTCCGCGTCCATGGCGTCGATCGACGCGCCGCTCCCGTCCTCCTGGTCCGCGCCGGGCTCCGGCCGGACCCCGGCCAGCTCCAGCAGGCCGTCGAGCAGGCCCGCGTCGCGCAGTGCGGCCAGGGGAAGTTGCGCGAGGGCGCGGCGGACGGCCGCTTCCTCACCCCCCTCGGTGCCGGCGGCGGACCGCTCGGCCGGGGCCAGTTCGGCGGCCAGGTGGTCCGCCAGCACCTGCGGGCTCGGGTAGTCGAAGATCAGCGTGGCCGGGAGCCGCAGGCCGGTCGTCTCGTTGAGGCCGTTGCGGAACTCGACCGCGGTCAGCGAGTCGAAGCCCAGCTCGCCGAACGCGCGGTCCGGCTCGATCGCGGTGATCCCCAGCACTGCGGCGGCCTGTTCGCCGACCACGTCCAGGAGCAGCGGGGTGCGCTCCTCCTCGGGCAGCCCGGCCAGCCGGTTGCGGAGCGCGGCGGACGCCGTCGACGCGGCCCGGATGACGCTCCGGGACGGCCGGACGAGGCCGCGCAGCAGGGGCGGGATGCGGCCGGAGCGGGCCATGGCGGCCGTGTCGAGCCGGGCGGGCATCAGCACGGTCTCCTCGTGGCCGGACGCCGCGTCGAACAGGGCCAGGGCCTCGTCCTCGCCGAGGCCGGCCACGCCCGCCTGGGCGAGGCGCCGGGTGTCGGCGTCGCCGAGGCGGTCGGCCATGCCCCCGCCGCCGGACCAGGCGCCCCAGGCCAGGGAGGTGGCCGGCAGGCCGGCCGCCCTGCGGTGCGCGGCCAGGGCGTCGAGGAAGGAGTTGGCCGCGGCGTAGCTCGCCTGTCCGGGGCTGCCGAGCAGGCCGGCGGCCGAGGAGAAGAGGACGAACGCCGACAGCGGCCGGTCCTTGGTGAGTTCGTGGAGGTGCCGGGCGGCGTCCGCCTTGGGGCGGAGCACGGTGTCGAGGCGCTCCGGCGTCAGGGAGTCGATCACGCCGTCGTCGAGGACGCCGGCGGCGTGGACGACGCCGGTCACCGGGTGCTCGGCCAGGAGCCGCTCCAGGGCGTCCCGGTCGGCTGCGTCGCAGGCTGCGACGGTGACCTCGGCGCCCAGGGCGGTGAGTTCGGCGCGGAGCTCGGCCGCCCCGGGGGCGTCCGGGCCGCGCCTGCTGGTCAGCAGCAGCTTCGGCACACGGTGTGCGGTGACCAGGTGGCGTGCCACGAGGCGGCCGAGGGCGCCGGTCCCGCCGGTGACGAGCACGGTCCCGTGCCAGTCGGCGGAGCGCGCGGCGGAACGCGCGGCCCGGGTGAGCCGCGGTGCGCTGAGGACGCCCGAGCGCAGGGCGAGCTGGGGTTCGCCGGTCGCGACGGCCGCGGGCAACAGCCGGTACGCGTCGGGTCCGGCGTGCGCGTCGAGGTCGATCAGGACGATGCGGCCGGGGTGTTCGGACTGCGCGGACCGCAGCAGGCCCCAGGCGGCGGCTGCGGCCAGGTCGGTGACGTCCTCGCCGTCGGTGCTGACGGCCCCGCCGGTCACGACGGCCAGGGTCGAGGCCTCGAACCGCGGGTCGGCGAGCCAGGCCCGGAGCCGGCCGAGCAGGCCGGCCGTGCCGGAGCGGACGGCCTGCGGGCCGTCGCCGCCGGTGTACGGCAGGACGAGCACGCCGGCCGGGGCGGGCAGGTGTGCCGCGGCCTCGTCGAGGTCCGCGACCGCGTGGACGGCCGCGACCTCCCCTTCGAGGGCCCCGGCGATCCCCCGCCCGTCGTCGAGCACGGCCCAGCGGCCGGTGCCGGAGGCCGCGTCGTCGCCGGGCGCCTTGACCCACTCCACGGCGAACAGCGTGTCGCTCCTGCCTGCGGCGGCGGAGGCGAGGCGGTCGGCGGAGACCTCGCGCAGCGTCAGCGACCGCACGGAGAGCACCGGTACGCCCAGCCCGTCCGTGGCCTCGATCCGTACGGAACCGGGACCGTTGCCGGTGATCCGCACGCGCAGTGCGGTCGCTCCCACGGCGTGCAGCTCGACGCCGGTCCAGGCGAACGGCAGCGTCATGCGCTCGGCGGCGCCCTCCCGCAGCCCGATCGCGTGCAGCGCGGCGTCGAACAGTGCCGGGTGCAGGGCGAACGCGTCGGACTCCACGGGAAGTCCGATCTCGGCGAAGATCTCGTCGCCGCGCCGCCAGGCGGCGCGCAGGCCCTGGAACCGCGGCCCGTAGGAGGCGCCGAGTCCGGCCAGCCGCTCGTACACGCCGTCCAGGTCGAGCGGTTCGGCGGCGGGCGGCCAGGCCTCCGGCGCGGCCGCGGCGGGGGTGGCCCCGGCCTTGAGGAGGCCGGTGGCGTGCGTGGTCCACGGGTCGCCCGCGGCGGCCGCGGACCAGACCCGGAAGGCCCGGTCTCCGGAGGCGTCCGGTTCGCTCACGGTGCACTGCAGGCGCACGGTGCCGTTGCCGGGCAGGACGAGGGGCTCGGCGATCGTCAGCTCCTCGACGGTGCCGCATCCGGCGCGCGCCCCGGCGGCCAGTGCCATCTCCACGAACGCCGTGCCGGGGAGCAGCACCGTGCCGCCGACGGCGTGGTCGGCGAGCCACGGGTGGCTCTGCAGGGAGAGGCTGCCGGTGAACAGCAGCCCGTCGGCGCCGGCCAGTTCCACGGCGGTGCCGAGCAGCGGGTGGTCGGCGGCCGCGCGGAGGCCGGGGGCGTCGCTCGCCATCCAGTAGCGGCGGCGCTGGAAGGCGTACGTGGGCAGGTCGACGCCGCGCCCGTCCGGCAGCAGCCGCGCCCAGTCCACCGTGCCGCCGTGGGCGTGGAGCGCGCCGAGCGCGGCGGCGACCGCTGCGGGCTCGTCCCGGTCCTTGCGCAGCAGGGGGATCAGGGCGGCGTCGCCGGTCAGGCACTCGGCGGCCAGCGCGGTCAGCACCCCGCCGGGACCGATCTCGGCGAAGCGCCGCGCGCCCGCGTCCTCAAGGGCGCGCACGGCGTCGGCGAAGCGCACCGCCGAGCGGGCGTGGCGCACCCAGTATGCGGGCGAGCACAGCTCGTCCTGCGTGGCCCGGGCGCCGGTGAGGGCGGAGACGAAGGGGATGCGGGGCGGGTGGAAGGCGATGCCCTCGGCGATCTCGCGGAAGGCGTCGAGCATCGGTTCCATGAGGGGCGAGTGGAAGGCGTGGCTCACGGCGAGTTCCCGGGTCCGCTCGAAGCGGGCCGCGATCGCGCGGACCTCCTCCGCCGGGCCCGAGAGCACGACGGAGTCCGGGCCGTTGACGGCCGCGATGCTGACGTCGCCGGTCAGCAGGGGCGCGACCGCGTCCTCGGCGGCCTTGACGGCGGCCATGGTGCCGCCGGCGGGCAAGGCCTGCATGAGCCTGCCGCGGGCGGCGACCAGGGTCGCCGCGTCGGCCAGGGACCAGACGCCCGCGACGTGGGCGGCGGCGAACTCGCCGACGGAGTGGCCGGCCAGCAGGTCCGGCCGGACGCCCCAGGACTCCAGCAGCCGGAAGAGGGCGACCTCGACGGCGAACAGGGCGGGCTGGGTGTACTCGGTCCGCTCCAGCAGCTCCGCGGAGGACAGGACGTCGCGCAGGGGCCGGTCCAGCAGCGGGTCGAGGTGGCCGCAGGCCTCGTCGAGGGCGCGGTCGAAGGCCGGGAAGGCCGCGGCGAGTTCCAGGCCCATGCCGGCGAGCTGCGAGCCCTGGCCGGAGAAGAGGAAGGCGAGTTTGCCGTCCGTCGCCGTGCCGGTGACCACGGCCGGCGAGGAGGTTCCGGCGGCCAGTGCGCGCAGGCCGCGCAGGAGTTCCCCGCGGTCGCCGCCGGTGACGGCCGCGCGGTGGGTGAGCGCGGTCCGCGCGCCGGCGAGGGCTCCGGCGACGTGGTGCGGGTCGAGGTCGTCCCGGTCCGCCAGGTGGGACAGCAGCCGTCCGGCCTGGGCGCGCAGGGCGTCCTGGTCGTGGCCGGACAGCAGCCACGGTACGGCCGGGAGCGGCGCGGTCCGCGGCTCCGGCGCGGGTTCGGCGTCCGCCGGGGCGGCTTCGAGGACCACGTGCGCGTTGGTGCCGCTGATGCCGAAGGAGGAGACGCCGGCGCGGCGCGGGCGTCCGTACTCCGGCCACTCCCGGGCCTCGGTGAGGAGCCGGACGGTGCCGCCCGACCAGTCGACGTGCCGGGAGGGTTCGTCGACGTGCAGGGTCCGGGGCAGGACCTCGTTGCGGAGGGCCTGGACCATCTTGATCACGCCGGCGACGCCGGCCGCGGCCTGGGTGTGCCCGAGGTTGGACTTGACCGAGCCCAGCCACAGCGGGCGGTCGCCGGTGTGCTCCTTGCCGTAGGTGGCGATCAGGGCCTGGGCCTCGATGGGGTCGCCGAGCGTGGTGCCGGTGCCGTGCGCCTCGACGACGTCGACGTCGGCGCCCGAGACGCCCGCGGCGGCCAGGGCCCGGCGGATGACGCGCTGCTGGGCGGGGCCGTTGGGGGCGGTGATGCCGTTGGAGGCGCCGTCCTGGTTGACCGCGGTGCCGCGGACGACCGCGAGGACCCGGTGCCCGTTGCGGCGGGCGTCGGAGAGCCGTTCGAGGAGGAGGACGCCCGCGCCCTCGCTGAAGCCCGTGCCGTTGGCGGCGTCGGCGAAGGGCCGGCAGCGGCCGTCGCGCGACAGGCCGCGCTGACGGCTGAACTCGACGAAGGTCCCGGGGGTCGCCATCACCGTGACGCCGCCGGCGAGGGCGAGCGTGCACTCGCCCCGGCGCAGGGACTGCACCGCGAGGTGCAGGGCGACGAGCGACGAGGAGCAGGCGGTGTCCACCGACAGCGTCGGCCCCTCCAGGCCGAGCGTGTAGGCGACGCGGCCCGAGACGACGCTGCCGGAGCCGAAGCTGCCGAAGTAGTCGTGGTACATGACGCCGGCGAACACGCCGGTCTGGCTCCCGCGCAGCCCGGCCGGGTCGATGGCGGCCCGTTCGAGGGCCTCCCAGGACGTCTCCAGGAGCAGCCGCTGCTGGGGGTCGGTGACGAGCGCCTCTTCGGGGTCCATGCCGAAGAAGGCGGCGTCGAAGTCGCCCGCGTCGTGCAAGAACCCGCCGTGCCGGGCGTAGCTGGTGCCCTCGCGGTCGAGGGTCGGGTCGTAGAGCGCCTCCAGGTCCCAGCCGCGGTCGGCGGGGAACTCTCCGACGGCGTCAGTCTCCCCGGCGATCAGCCGCCACAGGTCCTCGGGCGAGTTCACCCCGCCGGGGTAGCGGCAGCTCATTCCGATGATCGCGACGGGTTCGTCGTCGGCCGCCGCGGCGGCGGTCTCGGCGGGTGCCGCGCCGAGCCCGCCGACGAGCTCGGCGAGCAGGTGACGGGCGAGGCCGGCGGGGCTGGGGTGGTCGAAGACCACGGTCGCGGGCAGCCGCAGACCGGTGGCCGCGCTCAGCCCGTTGCGCAGTTCGACGGCGGCCAGCGAGTCGAAGCCCAGCTCCCGGAAGGCCTTGTCGCGCTCGACGGCGTCGCCCGACCGGTGGCCGAGCACGGCGGCGACGTGCGTGCGCACGAGGTCGACCAGGACGGGCTCGCGCTCGGCGTCCGGCAGGGCGGCGAGGCGGGCGCGCAGGGAGCCGGTGCCCGTGGCCGGGCCGCCGGACGCCGCCTGCCGACGGCCGCGTACCAGGCCGCGGAAGAGCGGCGCGAGGCCGTCGCCCTGGGCGCGCAGCGCGGCGAGGTCCAGCTTGACGGGGAGCACGGCCGGGTCCTGCGCCCGCAGCGCCGCGTCGAAGAGGGCGAGGCCCTCGTCGTTCTCCAGGGCGGCCACGCCGCCCCGGGAGATGCGGGAGCGGTCGGTGTCGTCGAGGGTGCCGGTCATGCCGCCGGACTGCGCCCACAGGCCCCAGGCCATGGACTGCGCGGGCAGGCCCAGGGCGCGGCGGCGGGCGGCCAGCGCGTCGAGGAAGGCGTTGGCGGCGGCGTAGTTGGCCTGGCCGGGTGAGCCGAGGGTGGCGGCGGCCGAGGAGAACAGCACGAACGCCTGCAGGTCCAGTCCGGCGGTGAGCTCGTGCAGGTGCCAGGCGGCGTCCACCTTGGGGCGGAGCACCGTGTCGAGGTGTTCCGGCGTGAGCGAGGAGAGCACGCCGTCGGCGAGCACGCCCGCCGCGTGGATCACGGCGGTCAGCGGCCGTTCCGCCGGGATCCCGGCAAGTACTCCGGCGAGGCTGTCGCGGTCGGCGACGTCGCAGACGGCCGTGGTGACCTCCGCGCCGAGGCCGGTGAGCCCGGCGACGAGGGCGGCGTCCGCGCCGCGGCGGCTGAGCAGCAGCAGGTGCCGCGCGCCCCGCTCGGTCACCAGGTGGCGGGCGATCAGGCCGCCCAGGGCGCCGGTCGCGCCGGTCACCAGGACGGTGCCGCCGCCCAGGTCCGCCGCGGGGGCGTCGTCGGCCGCCGCTTCGGCGCGGGCGAGCCGGGGGACGTGGACGGTGCCGTCGCGAAGGGCCACGTGCGGCTCCCCCGCGGCGAGCGCGGCGGCCAGCGCGTCGTCGTCCGGTGTGTCCGTGCCGCCGTTCTCGACGAGCACGATGCGGCCGGGGTTCTCCGTCTGGGCCGAGCGCGTCAGGCCGGCGGCCGCGGCCCCGGCGAGGTCGGGGCCGGTGACGACGACCAGGGGCGCGTCCCCGGCGAGGCCCTCGCGCAGCCGGTCCAGGAGGCCGGCGACGCCCTCCCGCACCTCCTCGGCGCTCGTCCCGGCCGCGGCGTGCAGGACCTCGTGGTCCCCGGCGGGTTCGGCGGCCGTGGCCGGTGCGGGGATCCAGTCGACGCGGTAGAGCGACCCGGCGCGGGCCGACTTGGCGGCCGCGGCGAGCTGTTCGGCGGGGATCGGGCGCAGGGCGAGGGAGCCGACGGTCGCCACGGGGGCACCGGCGGCGTCGGCGAGCGTCAGGGAGACCGCCCCCTCGGCTCCTGCGGGCCGTACGCGGACGCGCAGGTCCGTCGCCCCGGTCGCGTGCAGCTGCACGTCGGACCAGGCGAACGGCAGGAGGGCGTCGTCACCGGCGACGGAGGTGAGGCCGACGGCGTGCAGGGCGGCGTCCGACAGGGCCGGGTGGAGGCCGAAGCCGTCGGCCTGCTCCCCCAGGCTCACCTCCGCGTACACGTCCTCGCCCAGGCGCCATGCGGCGCGCAGACCCTGGAAGGCGGGCCCGTAGGCCAGGCCCGCCTCGGCGAGCTGCTCGTAGACGCCGTCCAGGGAGACCTGTTCGGCTCCGGCGGGCGGCCACACGGCGAGCTCGGGCTCGGCGGGGGTGCCCGCCGGGGCCAGCAGGCCGTCGGCGTGGCGGGTCCACGGCAGCTCGTCCTCGGTGCTCTCGGCGCGGGAGTAGACGGTCACCGGCCGCACCGATCCGTCCCCGGCCTCCCCGACGACCACCTGCAGCTGGACGGCGCCGTGTTCCTGCAGGACCAGGGGTGCCTGCAGCGTGAGCTCGGTGACGCGTCCGCAGCCGACCTGGTCGCCGGCGCGCACGGCCAGTTCGAGGTAGCCGGTGCCGGGGAACAGCAGCTCCCCGCCGACCACGTGGTCGGCCAGCCAGGGGTGGGTGCCCACCGACAGCCGGCCGGTGAGGACCGCGCCGTCGGAGTCGGCGCGCGTCATCGCCGCGCTCAGCAGGGGGTGGTCCGTCGGCGCGAGGCCGGCCGAGGTGACGTCGGCGCCGCCGGAGGCGCTGTCCAGCCAGAACCGCTCGTGCTCGAACGCGTACGTCGGCAGGTCCACGCGGCGCGGCCGCCCGCCGTCGAACAGGGCCGTCCAGTCGACCGGCGCTCCGTGGGCGTGGGCCTCGGCGAGGGCGGCGGTGAACCGTTCCCGGCCGCCCTCGTCGCGGCGCAGCGAGCCGAGGGCGGTGACGCCGTCGTCGGTCTCCTGGATGCCGAGGGTGAGGACGGGGTGCGGGCTGGATTCGACGAAGAGCCCGTGGCCCTTGCCGACGGCCGCCCGAGTGGCCTGCTCGAAGAGCACGGTCTGCCGCAGGTTGGTGTACCAGTACCCGGCGTCCAGCCCGGTGGTGTCGAGGAGCCCGCCGGTGACCGTGGAGTAGAAGGGCACGTCGGACGGGCGCGGCCGCACGGCGGCCAGGTCGGCGAGCAGCCGGTCGCGGATGGTCTCGACCTGCGCGGAGTGCGAGGCGTAGTCCACCGGCAGCCGTTTGACCCGGGTCCCCTCGTCCTTGAGCTGTGCCTGCAGGAGGTCCAGGGCTCCGGTCTCGCCGGACACCACCACCGATCCGGAGCCGTTGACGGCCGCGACGGAGAGCCGCCCGTCCCACGCGGACAGCCGCCGGGCGACCTCGTCGGCGGGCAGGGCGACGGACATCATGCCGCCGCCTCCGGAGAGGTCCTCGGCGATCGCCTTGCTGCGCAGGGTGACGATGCGGGCGCCGTCCTCCAGGGACAGGGCGCCGGCGGCGCAGGCCGCGGCGATCTCGCCCTGGGAGTGGCCGATCACGGCCGCGGGGCGCACCCCGTACGCGCTCCAGGTCTTCGCGAGCGAGACCATGACCGCCCACAGCAGCGGCTGGACGACGTCCACGCGGTCCAGCGGCCCGTGCAGCTCGGCCGTGAAGTCCCAGCCGACGAAGGGTGCGCAGGCCGCGGCGCAGTCGTTCATGGCGGCGGCGAACACCGGGGACTCGTCGATGAGTCCGGTGGCCATTCCCTGCCACTGCGAGCCCTGGCCGGGGAAGACGAAGACGGGGCGGGCGCCGCCGGCGGCGATCCCCTCGGCCAGGCCGGGCGCGGTGGCGCCTTCGGCCAGGGCGGCGAGGGAGTCCCTCAGGGCGGCGCGGTCCGTGCCGGTGACCGCCGCCCGGTGGGCGAAGTGGGCACGGGTGGTGGCCAGGGAGAACCCGACGTCGGAGGGGTCGAGTTCGGGGTGGGCGTCCAGGTGGGCCAGCAGGCGCCCGGCCTGGGCGGGCAGGGCCGCGCGGGTCTTCGCGGACAGCAGCCACGGTACGGAGGAGGGGGCGGCTGCGGGCCGCTGCTCCGGGGCGGGCTCGGGCAGGGCTTCCTCGATGATGGTGTGGGCGTTGGTGCCGCTGATGCCGAACGAGGAGATACCGGCCCGGCGCGGGCGCCCGCCGGCCTGCGGCCACTCGCGCGCCTCCGTCAGCAGTTCGACGCTGCCCGCCGTCCAGTCGACCTGGTCCGACGGCTCGTCGACGTGCAGGGTCCTGGGCAGGACGCCGTGGCGCATGGCCTGCACCATCTTGATGACCCCGGCGACGCCGGCGGCGGCCTGCGTGTGGCCGATGTTGGACTTCAGCGAGCCGAGCCACAGCGGCCGGTCATCCGGGCGGTCCTGGCCGTACGTGGCGAGCAGCGCCTGGGCCTCGATGGGGTCGCCGAGGGTGGTGCCGGTGCCGTGCGCCTCCACCACGTCCACGTCCGCGGTCGCCAGGCCGGCGTTGTCCAGCGCCTGACGGATGACGCGCTGCTGCGACGGGCCGTTGGGCGCCGTCAGACCGTTGGACGCGCCGTCCTGGTTGACGGCACTGCCCCGGACCACGGCCAGCACGCGGTGGCCGTTGCGGCGCGCATCGGAGAGCCGCTCCACGACGAGGACGCCGACGCCCTCGCCCCAGACGGTGCCGCCCGCAGAGGTGGCGAAGGCGCGGCAGGTGGCGTCGGTGGCGAGCGCTCCCTGGCGGCTGAACTCCACGAAGGTGTCGGGCGTGGCCATCACGGCGACGCCGCCGACGAGGGCGAGCGAGGACTCGCCCTGGCGCAGCGACTGGACGGCCAGGTGGAGGGCGACCAGCGAGGACGAGCAGGCGGTGTCGATCGACAGCGTCGGCCCCTCAAGGCCGAGGGTGTACGCCACCCGGCCCGAGACGATGCTCCCGGACCCGAAACTCCCGAAGTAGTCGTGGTACATCACCCCCGCGAACACACCGGTCCGGCTCCCCTTCAGCGAACCCGGATCGATGCCCGCACTCTCCAGCGCCTCCCACGAACCCTCCAGCAGCAACCGCTGCTGCGGATCCATCAGCAACGCCTCGCGCGGGCTGATCCCGAAGAACCCCGCGTCGAACTCCCCCGCATCGTGCAGGAACCCGCCCCGCCGTACGTAGGTGGTGTCCGGGCGCTCGCCCGTGGGGTCGTAGATGCGGTCGGTGTCCCAGCCGCGGTTGACGGGGAAGTCGCTGATGGCGTCGGTCCCGTCGGCGACCAGCTGCCACAGCCCGTCCGGGGAGGTCACCCCGCCGGGGTAGCGGCAGGCCATGCCGACGATGGCGATGGGCTCGTCGGTGCGGGCGGCCGCGGTGGTGCGGGCTGCCTTGCGGGCGCTTGTGCGCTCGCCCGCGGCCTGCTCGGCGAGGTGGGCGGCGAGCGCCTGGGACGAGGGGTAGTCGAAGACGAGCGTCGAGGGCAGGCGCCGCCCGGTCTCGGCGGAGAGGGCGTTGCGCAGTTCGATCGCGGCGAGCGAGTCGAAGCCCAGGTCCTGGAAGGCCCGTTCGGGGTCGACGGCCTCCGGGCTGCTGTGCCCGAGGACGGCCGCGACCTGGGTGCGCACGAGCTGCAGCAGCGCGTCCAGGCGCTCGGTCTCCCCGAGTCCGCCGAGCCGCTCGGCGAGGGAGAGGCCGGCGCCCTGGGTCGCGGCGGCCTCGCGGCGCACGGTGCGGCCGGCGAGGGAGCGGAGGACGGGGGCGAGCGCGGCGCCCTGGGCGCGCAGCGCGGGCAGGCTGAGCCGTACGGGTGCGAGCGCCGCGTGCCCCGTGCGGCGGGCGAGGTCGAAGAGGGCCACGCCGTCCTGTTCGGAGAGCTCGGCCATGCCGCCGCGGGAGATCCTGGCCCGGTCGGCGGCGTCCAGGCCGCTGGTCATGCCGCCGGTGGGCGCCCACGGGCCCCAGGCGAGCGAGAGGGCGGGCAGGCCGCGGGCGTGCCGGTGGGCCGCGAGGCCGTCGAGGAAGGCGTTGGCGGCGGCGTAGTTGCCCTGTCCGGGGGCGCCGACGACGCCGGCGACGGAGGAGAAGAGCACGAAGGCCCGCAGGTCCGCTCCGGCGGTGAGCTCGTGCAGGTGGAGCGCTCCGTCGGCCTTGGGACGCAGGACGGCGTCGAGGCGCTCGGGGGTCAGCGAGGCGACCACGCCGTCGTCGAGGACGCCCGCGGCGTGGACGACGGCGGTGAGCGGGTGGGCGGCGGGTATGCCGGCCAGGGTCGCGGCGAGGGCGGCGCGGTCGGCGACGTCGCAGGCGGCGGCGGTGGCGTGGGCGCCGAGGGCGGCGAGTTCGGCGACGAGGTCCCCGGCGCCGCCGCTCCTGCTGAGCAGCAGGAGCCTGCGGGCGCCGAGGGCGGTGACCAGGTGCCGGGCGAGGACGGGGCCGAGGCCGCCGGTCGCGCCGGTCAGGAGCACGGTGCCGTCGGGGTCGAGACCGGGGGCATCGTCGGCGGCGGGCGGGGCCGCGGTCAGCCTGGCCGCGTGGGCCGCTCCGTCCCGTACGGCCACCTGGGGCTCGTCCGTGGCGAGTGCGAGCTGTACGGAGCTGCCGGTGTCGGCGGCCGCGTCGAGGTCGAGCAGGACGAAGCGGCCGGGGTTCTCCGACTGTGCGGACCGCACGAGTCCCCAGACGGCGGCGCCGGCCAGGTCCGGCACGTCCTCGCCGGTGACGGAGACGGCTCCGCGGGTGACGACGACGAGGGTGCGGGGGTCGTCGTCCTGGAGCGCTTCCAGGGCCGTGCGGGTGGCTGTGCGGACGGCGTCGGCATCGCTCCCGGGGGTGCTTTCCAGGAGGCGGTGGCCGGTGCCGGCGGCGGGGGCGGCCTGCTGGGGCAGCGGGGTCCAGCCGAGGCGGAACAGCGCGTCCGCGGCGGGGTCCTGCGCGTGCTTGAGGTTCGTCAGCGGCCGCGAGGCGAGGGTGGTCACCGTCGCGACGGGCGCGCCGGTCGCGTCGGCGAGGTCGACGGCGAAGGCGTGGGCGCCGGCCGGGGTGAGCCGCACCCGGAGCACGGACGCGCCCGCGGCGTGCAGGGAGACGCCGGCGAACATGAAGGGCAGGCGTGCGGTCTCGTCGTCGGAGCCGTCGCCGATGAGGGCGAGGGCGTGCAGGGCGGCGTCGAAGGCGGCGGGGTGCAGGCCGAAGCGGGCCGCGTCGGCGGCGGGTTGCTCGGGCAGGCGCACCTCGGCGAACACCTCGCCGTCGCGCTGCCAGGCGGCCCGCAGTCCCTGGAAGACCGGGCCGTAGCGCAGGCCGGAGGCGGCGTGCCGCTCGTAGAGGCCGGTGGTGTCCAGCTCCTCGGCGCCGGCCGGGGGCCAGGCGGTGAGGGGCTCCCCGGGGGCGACCGGGGCGGCGCCGAGCAGGCCGGTGGCGTGGCGGGTCCAGGGCTGCTCGGCGGGGGCGTTCTCGGGGCGGGAGTAGATGCTCACGGTCCGGCTGCCGGCGGGGCCGGGGGCGCCGGCGGTCACCTGCACGCGGACGCCGTCGCGCTCGGGCAGGACCAGCGGGGCTTCGAGGGTCAGCTCCTCCAGGTGGCCGCAGCCGACCTGGTCGCCCGCCCGGACGGCCAGTTCGACCATGCCGGTGCCGGGCAGCACCACGGCCTCCCCGACGACGTGGTCGGCGAGCCAGGGGTGCGTGCGGACCGAGACGCGGCCGGTGAAGACGGCGCCGCCCTCGTCCGCGAGCATGGTGGTGGCGCCGAGCAGCGGGTGCTCGGCCGGGTCCAGGCCCGCGGAGGTGACGTCGCCGGCGGAGGCGGGCACGTCGGCCCAGAAGCGTTCGCGCTGGAAGGCGGTGGTGGGCAGCTCGACGCGCCGGGCGCCCTCGAAGAGCGCCGCCCAGTCCGGGGAGTGGCCGCCGATGTGCAGCTGGGCGACCGCGGTCAGCAGGGTCTCCGGCTCCGGGCGGCCGCGCCGGGTGGCGGAGGCGAGGACGGCGTCCGCGGACTTCCCCTCGCCGAGGCAGTCGCGCGCCATGGCGGTGAGGACCGCGTCCGGGCCGAGCTCCAGGAAGCGGGTGACGCCCGCCTCTTCGAGGGCGCGGACGCCGTCGTGGAAGCGGACGGCCTCGCGGACGTGGCGGACCCAGTACTCCGGCGAGGTCAGTTCGTCCGTGGCGAGGCGGCCGGTCACGTTCGACACGACGGGCACGGCGGGCACGGCGTACGCGACGCTCTCGGCGACCGCGCGGAACTCCGCCAGCATCGGCTCCATCAGCGGGGAGTGGAAGGCGTGGGAGACCGGGAGCCGCTTGGTCTTCCCGAAGCGGGCGGCCAGCTCCATGACGGCGTCCTCGTCCCCGGAGACGACGACGGCCTCGGGACCGTTGACGGCCGCGATGCCGACGCGGCCGGACAGCAGCGGGGTCACCTCGGCCTCGCCCGCCCGCACGGCGACCATGGCGCCGCCCTCGGGCAGGGCCTGCATCAGCCGGCCGCGGGCCGCGACGAGGGCGCAGGCGTCCGGGAGGGTCAGGACGCCCGCGGCGTGGGCGGCGGCCAGCTCGCCGATCGAGTGGCCGGCCAGGAAGTCCGGCCGCAGCCCCCAGGATTCGACGAGCCGGAACAGGGCGACCTCGACCGCGAAGAGGGCGGCCTGGGTGCGGGCCGTCCGGTTCAGGGGGCCGGGGTCGGTGCCGAAGACGGTCTCGCGCAGCCCGGCGTCGAAGTGGGCGCACACCTCGTCGAAAGCACGGGCGAAGACGGGGAACGCCTCGTGGAGCTCCTTGCCCATGCCCGGGCGCTGGGCGCCCTGGCCGGTGAAGAGGAACGCCGTCAGCCCCTTGGCTGTGCGGCCCCGGAGGGCGCCGGCGGAGTCGTCGGCCAGCGCGGTCAGGCCGCCGAGCAGCTCGTCGCGGCTGCGGCCGAGGACGACGGCCCGGTGCGGGTGGGCGGTCCTGGTCGTCGCCAGGGAGAAGCCGACGTCCACGGGGTCCAGCGGGCCGGCGACGGCCGCGAGGCGGGCCGCCTGGTCGCGCAGCGCCGCGGCCGTCCGGCCGGACACGATCCAGGGCACGATGCCGGACGCCGTGGCCGGTGCCGCGGCGGGCGGCGCGGCGGACGCCGCCTCCGGCTCCTCCGGCTCCTCCTCGGCCGGTGCCTGCTCGATGATGGTGTGGGCGTTGGTGCCGCTCGCGCCGAAGGAGGAGATGCCGGCGCGGCGCGGACGCCCGCCGGCCTCGGGCCACCGCCGGGTTTCGGTGAGCAGCCGGACGTCGCCCGCCGACCAGTCGACCTGGGCCGACGGCGCGTCCACGTGCAAGGTGCGCGGGAGGACCCCGTGCCGCATCGCCATGACCATCTTGATGACGCCGGCGACGCCGGCCGCGGCCTGGGTGTGCCCGATGTTCGACTTGACCGAGCCCAGCCACAGCGGCTGTCCGCCGGGGCGGCCCTGCCCGTACGTCGCCAGGAGCGCCTGGGCCTCGATCGGGTCGCCCAGGGTGGTGCCCGTGCCGTGCGCCTCGACGGCGTCGACGTCGGACGCGGACAGCCGTGCGTTCGCCAGCGCCTGGCGGATGACGCGCTGCTGGGACGGGCCGTTGGGGGCCGTCAGGCCGTTGGACGCGCCGTCCTGGTTGACGGCGCTGCCCCGGACGACGGCCAGCACGCGGTGGCCGTTGCGGCGCGCGTCGGAGAGCCGCTCCAGGAGCAGCATGCCGGCGCCCTCGCCCCAGCCCGTGCCGTCGGCGCCGTCCGCGAAGGACTTGCAGCGGCCGTCGGGGGCCAGGCCCCGCTGCCGGCTGAAGGCGACGAAGGAGCCGGGGGTGGACATGACGGTCGCGCCGCCGGCCAGGGCCAGCGAGCACTCCTTCTGCCGCAGGGCCTGCACCGCCAGGTGCAGGGCGACCAGGGCGGAGGAGCAGGCGGTGTCGATGGTGACCGACGGCCCCTCGATGCCCAGGGTGTACGAGATGCGGCCGGAGATCACCGCGGCGAGGCTGCCGGTGCCCAGGGCCGCCTCGGTGTCCTGCGGCAGCTTCGCGAGCAGGTCGCGGTAGTCCTGGCCGTTGGTGCCGGCGAACACGCCGACCTGGGCGCCGCGCACCGAGTCCGGTGCGATGCCCGCCCGCTCCAGCGCCTCCCACGACACCTCCAGCAGCAGGCGCTGCTGGGGGTCCATGGCGACGGCCTCGCGGGGGCTGATGCCGAAGAAGCCGGGTTCGAAGTCGCCCGCGTCGTGCAGGAACCCGCCCCGGCGCACATAGCTCTTGCCGGCGGCGTCGGGGTCCGGGTCGTAGAGGGAGCCGGTGTCCCAGCCGCGGTCCTCCGGGAAGTCGGTGATGGCGTCGGTGCCGTCGTGGACGAGCTGCCAGAGCTCCTCCGGCGTGCTGACGCCGCCGGGGAAGCGGCAGCTCATCCCGACGATGGCGACCGGTTCCTCGTCCCCGCTCTCCACGTCCCGCAGCCGCTGCCGGGTCTGGTGCAGATCCGCGGTGACCCTCTTGAGGTAGTCGAGCAGCTTGTCATCGTTGGTCATCGGGTGTCGCCACTTCTGTGCGGAAAGATTCGGCTGCAGGTGTGCGGGACGGGAGGAGCGGCTCGGGTCACGTCGTGCCGAGCTCGTTGTCGATGAAGGCGAAGACGTCGTCGGCGGAGGCGTCCTCCAGCCGGCCGGCGACCGACGGGGCGTCACCGCCGGCCAGCGTCCCGGTCAGCCCGTTCAGCACGGTCTGCAGGCGCGCGGTGATCCGTGCCTGTTCGAGGTCCTCGGCGCTCAGCTCGCGCAGCCGGGCCTCCAGCCGGTCCAGCTCGGCGAGGACGGAGTCGGCGGAGGCCGCCGCCCCGCCGAGCTCCCCGCCCAGGTGCGCGGCCAGGGCGGCGGGGGTCGCGTAGTCGAAGACCAGGGTGGCGGGGAGGGCGACTCCCGCGGCCGTGCTGATCCGGTTGCGCAGGTCGACGGAGGTCAGGGAGTCGAAGCCGAGGTCGCGGAAGGCCGTGGTCGGCTCGACCGCGCCGGCTCCCGCGTAGCCGAGGACCAGTGCGGCCTGACCGCAGACGAGGTCCACCAGGGCGCGTTCGCGTTCGCCCGCGGTCATCGCGGCGAGCTTCCGGGCGAAGTCGTCGGGCACGGGGGCCTCGGCGACGGCCGGCTTCAGGTCCCGGACCTCCGGCAGGTCGGCCAGCAGCGGGCTGCTGCGCACGGAGGTGAACGCCGGGACGAACCGGGTCCAGTCCACGTCGGCCACGGTCAGCGTGGTCTCGTCGCCCTCCAGGGCGCGGCGCAGCGCGGTCAGGGCCCGGGCGGGGTCCAGGGCCGCGATGCCGAGGGCGCTTCCGGCGCCGCGGACGTGGTCGCTGTCCGCCATGCCCGCGCCGCCCCAGGGTCCCCAGGCCACCGAGGTGGCCGGGAGCCCGTGGGCGCGCCGGAATTCGGCGAGCCCGTCGAGGAAGGCGTTGGCGGCCGCGTAGTTGGCCTGGCCCGCGCCGCCGACGGTGGCGGTGAGGGAGGAGAAGAGCACGAAGGCGGAGAGGTCCAGGTCCGCGGTCAGCTCGTGGAGGTGGCGGGCCGCGTCGGCCTTGGGGGCGAGCACGGCGTCGAAGCGGTCGGGGGTGAGGGCGTCGAGGACGCCGTCGTCCAGGACCCCGGCCAGGTGCATGACGGCGGTCAGCGGCTGGTCCGCGGGCACCGTGCGCAGGAGCGCGGCGAGGCTGTCGCGGTCGGCGACGTCGCACGCGGCCAGGGTGACCTTGGTGCCCGTCGCGGCCAGCTCCTGCACCAGTTCGGCGGCGCCCGGGGCGCGCTCGCCGCGGCGGCTGGTGAGCAGCAGGTGGTCCGCGCCCTCGGCGGCGAGCCACTTGGCGACCTCGGCGCCGACGGCTCCGGTGGCGCCGGTCACCAGCACGGTGCCGGTGGGCCGCCACGGCGCTCCCGTGCGGGCGGGGGCGTGCTCCAGGCGGCGGGCGTACGCCCCGGAGGCGCGGACGACGATCTGGTCCTCGTCGCCGGCGCCGGTGAGAAGGGCCGCGAACCGTGCGACGACGTGCGGTTCGAGCGTCTCCGGCAGGTCGGCGAGGCCGCCCCACAGGCCGGGGTGCTCCAGTGCGGCCACGCGCCCGAGCCCCCAGACGGCCGCCTGCCGGAAGCCTTCGGGGCGCGCCTCGTGCGCGACGGCCTCCCGGGTGACGGTCCACAGCCTGGCGGCGGTCCCGGTGCCGGCGAGGGCCTGGACGAGGGCGGCCGTCGCGGCGGGCGGGGCGGCGGGGGCGAGCAGGTTGAGCACGCCGTCCACGCCGGTGCGGCCGGTGAGCAGCGCGGTGAGCCCCGCGCGGTCCTGCGCGGCGGCGGGCACCGGGAGGACGTCGATGCCGAGGCCGCTTTCGGCGAGCGCGGCGAGCAGGGCGGCGGTCCAGGGGTCGCGGTCGCCGCCTTCGGGGACGACGGCGAGCCACTGCCCGGCGCCGGCCGGGGGCTGCGCGGCGGAGAGCATGCGCCAGCTCGTGCGGTAACGCCAGCCGTCCACGGTGGCGTTGGCCTGCCGGTCGCCGTGCCAGGCGGCGAGCGCGGGCACGAGGGCGGCGACGGGGGACGCGTCCGCGACGCCGAGGGTGGCGGCGAGCGCGGGCACGTCCCCGTCCCGTACGAGCTGCCAGAACTCGGCGTTCTCGTCGACGGGCCGGTCGGCGGTGACCGAGGGGGCGTTCTCCCAGTGGCGGTCGCGCAGGAAGGGGTACGTGGGCAGGGCGACGCGGCGGGCGCCGGGGAACAGCGCGGACCAGTCGGGACTCAGGCCGCCGGTGTGCAGCCTGCACACCGCGTCGATCAGGGCCTTGGCCTCGCCCTGGTCGCGGCGCTGGGTGGCGACGGCCTGGTCCGCGGCGTCCTGGGCCATGCCGGTGAGCACGGCGTCGGGGCCGACCTCCAGGAAGCGGGTGGCGCCTTCGGCGGCGAGGGTGCGCACGCCGTCGGCGAAGCGGACGGCGTCGCGCACGTGCCGGACCCAGTACTCGGGCGAGGTCAGTCCGGTGGCGATCCGGCCGGTGACGTTGGAGACGACGGGCAGCCGGGGCTCGTGGAAGTCCAGCCCCTCGATCGCCTTGCGGAACGGCTCCAGCATGGCGTCCATGCGGTGCGAGTGGAACGCGTGCGAGACGCGCAGCCGGGTGGTCTTGTCGAACCGCTCCGCCACGGCCAGCACCGCGTCCTCGTCGCCGGAGACGACGACGGCGCGGGGCCCGTTGACGGCGGCGAGGCCGGCACCCTCGGTGAGCAGCGGGACGACGTCGGCCTCGGCGGCCCGGACCGCGACCATCGCGCCGCCGGGCGGGAGTTCCTGCATCAGGCGGCCGCGCGCGGCGACCAGCGTGACGGCGTCCGGCAGGGACAGCACGCCGGCGACGTGCGCGGCGACGACCTCGCCGATGGAGTGCCCGCCGAGCAGGTCGGGGCGGATCCCCCACGACTCCAGCAGGCGGAAGAGGGCGACCTCGAAGGCGAAGAGGCCTGCCTGGGTGAACCGTGTCTGGTGCAGCAACTCGGAGCCGGGGTCGAGGACGACGTCCCGCAGCGGCCGGTCGAGGTGCTCGGCGAACTCGGCGCACAGCTCGTCGAAGGCCCGCGCGAAGACGGGGAAGGCCGCGTACAGCTCGCGGCCCATGCCGGGGCGCTGGGAACCCTGGCCGGAGAAGAGGACGGCGAGGCGTCCAGGCCCCGCCGCCGTCACCGGCGGCTCCCGGCCGTCGGCCAGCGCGCGCAGGCCCTCCAGCAGCTCCTCGCGGTCGCGGCCGGTGACGGCCGCCCGGTGGGTGAACAGGGAGCGGGTCGTGGCCAGGGAGAAGCCGGTGTCGAAGGGGTCGTTGCCGCCCCCGGCCCCGGCCTCGGCCTCCGCCTCCAGCAGCCGGCCGGCCTGGGCGCGGACCGCGTCGGCGGTGCGGGCGGAGAGCACCCAGGGCACGACGGGCAGGGCGGCGCGCGGCCCGTCCCCGGGCGCTTCGGTGTCCGGGGCCTGCTCGAGGATGGTGTGGGCGTTGGTGCCGCTGATCCCGAACGAGGACACCCCGGCGCGGCGCGGCGCGCCCTCGGTCCGCCACTCGCGGGCCCGCGTCAGCAGCTCGACGTCGCCCGCCGACCAGTCGACGGCGGTCGTGGGGTTCTCGGCGTGCAGGGTCGGGGGCAGGACGCCGTGGCGCATGGCCATGACCATCTTGATGATCGCCGCGACGCCGGCGGCGGCCTGGGGGTGGCCCATGTTGGACTTGATCGAGCCGAGCCACATGGGCCGGCCCTCCGGCCGGTCCTGCCCGTAGGCGGCGATGACGGCCTGCGCCTCGATGGGGTCGCCGAGCGTGGTGCCGGTGCCGTGCGCCTCGACGACGTCGACCTGCTGAGGGGCGAGCTGGGCGTCGGCGAGGGCCTGCTCGATCACCCGGATCTGGGCGGGCCCGCTGGGCGCGGTCATGCCGTTGGACGCGCCGTCCTGGTTGACGGCGCTGCCGCGCACCACGGCGAGGACCTCGTGCCCGTTGCGCAGCGCGTCCGAGAGCCGCTCGACGAGCAGGACGCCCGCGCCCTCGGCCCAGGCGGCTCCGGCGGCGTCCTCGGAGAAGGACTTGCAGCGGCCGTCGGGCGACAGGGCGCGCCGCTCGCTGAACTCGATGAACATCTCGGGGCTGGCCATCACGGCGGCGCCGCCGGCGAGGGCGAGCGAGCACTCGCCCTTGCGCAGCGCCTGAACGGCCGTGTGCAGGGCGACCAGCGAGGAGGAGCACGCGGTGTCCATGGTGACCGCGGGTCCTTCGAGGCCGAGGGTGTAGGCGATCCGCCCGGAGACGATGCTGCCGGATATGGTGCCGCCCACGTAGTCGTGGTGCATCAGGCCGATGAAGACGCCGGTGGGCGTGCCCTTGACGGAGGCCGGGTCGATCCCGGCCCGCTCGAAGGCCTCCCAGGAGGTCTCCAGCAGCAGCCGCTGCTGGGGGTCGGTGCCCGCCGCGTCCTTCGGGCTGATGCCGAAGAAGGCGGGGTCGGACTCGGCGGCGTCGTGCAGGAACCCGCCGTGCCGCACGTAGCTCTTGCCGGGGCGGCCGGGCTCGGGGTCGTAGAGGCCGTCGATGTCCCAGCCGCGGTCCACGGGGAAGCCGGACACCACGTCGACGCCGTCGGCGACGATCCGCCACAGGTCCTCGGGCGTCCGTACGCCCCCGGGGTAGCGGCAGCCCATGCCGATGATCGCGATCGGTTCGCGCTCCCGCTCCTCCAGCTCGCGCACGCGGCGTCGGGTCCGCTCCAGCTCTGTCGTCGCCCGCTTGAGGTAGTCGCGGAGCTTGTCGGCGGTGCCCGGCTCTTCCATCACTGGACTCCCAGTTCGTTGTCGATCCTCGCGAAAAGCTCTTCGTCGCTGGCGCCGCCGATGTCCTCGGGCGCCGCGGGGCCGGCCGGCCCGCCGTGCGTGTCGTGCCAGGTCCGCAGGAGGGCTTCGAGCCGCGCGGTGACGCGCGCGTGCGAGCCGTCCGCGTCGGGAAGCGCGGCCAGGGCGGCCTCCAGCCGGTCCACTTCGGCGACCATCGCCCGGGCCGCGTCGGCGGGCCCGGGGACGAGCCCGGCCTTGAGGTGGGCGGCCAGGGCCCGCGGCGTCGGCTGGTCGAACGCCAGCGTGGCCGGCAGGGCCAGGCCGGTGGCGGCGGCCAGCAGGTTGCGCAGCTCGACCGCGGCGAGCGAGTCGAAGCCCATTTCCTGGAACGCCCGTCCGGGGGCCAGGGCATCGGCCGAGGCGTGTCCGAGGACGGCGGCGACGTGGGTCAGCACCAGGTCGGTCAGCAGGCGGTCCCGCTCCGGGTCCGGCAGGGGCGCCAGCCGTTCCCGCCAGGAGGCGGTGCCTGCTCCGGCGCCCGCCGCGGCGGCCCGCCGGGGCGCGCCCCGGACGAGGCCGCGCAGCAGCGCGGGCACCCCGTCGGCGCGGGCCCGCACGGCGGCGGGGTCCAGCCTGGTCGGCACCACGAGCGCGTCCCCGGCCTCCAGGGCCGCGTCGAACAGTTCCAGGCCCTGGGCGGCGGGCAGGGGCGGCAGGCCGGCCCGGTGCATGCGCTCCAGGTCGGAGGCCTCCATCTGCTCGGCGAGCCCGCCGGTTTCGGTCCACAGGCCCCAGGCCATCGACACGGCGGGCAGCCCGGCGGCCCGGCGGTGGGCGGCGAGCGCGTCGAGGAAGGTGTTGGCGGCGGCGTAGTTGGCCTGGCCGCCGCCGACCAGGAGCCCGGCGGTCGAGGAGAACAGCACGAAGGCCGTGAGGTCCCGGTCCGCGGTGAGCTCGTGCAGGTTCCAGGCCGCGTCGACCTTGGGGCGCAGCACCCGCTCCACCTGCTCCGGGCTCAGCGCGGCGAGCATGCCGTTGTCGACGACGCCGGCCGCGTGCACGACCCCGTGGATCTCGTGCCGGGCGAGGAGGGCGGCGAGCCGGTCGCGGTCGGCCGCGTCGCAGCGGGCCACGGTCACCTCGGCGCCCAGCTCCTCCAGCCCGGCGCGCAGTGCGGCCGTGCCGGGGGCGTCCTCGCCGCGGCGGCTCGTCAGCAGCAGCCGGCGGACGCCGTGGGCGGTGACGAGGTGGCGGGCCAGGAGGCTGCCGAGGCCGCCCGTGCCGCCGGTGATCAGCACGGTGGCCCCGGGCTCCCACCGCGGCCGGCCGCCCGGCTCGGCCCGGGCGAGCCGCGGCGCCTGCAGCGCCCCGTCCCGTACGGCCACTTCGGGCTCCCCGCACGTCAGGGCGGCGGCCAGGCCGTCGCTGCCGTCGGTGTCGACCAGCAGGAACCGGCCGGGGTTCTCCGCCTCGGCGGCGCGCACCAGTCCGGCGAGCGGCGCGTGCGCGAGGTCGCCGGCCCGGGTGACGACGGCGAGGCGCGAGCGGTCGAAGCGGCTGTCGGCGAGCCAGTCCTTCAGGGCGGCCAGGACGGGGGCGAGCGTCGCGCGGACGGCCGCGGGCACGTCGTCGCCGGGCTCGGAGGGGGCTACGGGCAGGACGACCACGTCCGGCACCGGTCCGCCGAGCGAGGCGAGGCCGGGGTGCAGGGGCGCCGCCAGTCCGAGGTCGTCCGTGCCGAGCACGGCCAGGTCCGCGGCGGGCGGCACCGCGGGGGCGGGCACGGGGACGCGGTCGACGCGGAACAGCGACTCCCCCGGCCCGCCCGCCAGTTGCCCGGGCGAGACCGGGCGGGCGACGAGCGCCCGTACGGAGGCGACCGGTGCGCCGGTGCCGTCCGCGACCTCCAGCGACACGGCGTCCTCACCGGCCTTGCCGATGCGGATCCGCAGCTCGGGCGCCCCGGCGGCGTGCAGGGTGACGCCGCTCCAGCTGAAGGGGAGGACCGCCCGGCCCGGGCCGAGGCCGAGGAGGTTGGCGTGGAGGGCGGCGTCGAGCAGCGCGGGGTGCACGCCGTACGAACCGGCCGTCGCCCGTGCGCTCTCGGGCAGGGCGGCCTCGGCGAACAGGTCGTCGCCGCGCCGCCACACC
This sequence comes from Streptomyces telluris, assembly GCF_024519335.1. Classification (NCBI taxonomy): domain Bacteria; kingdom Bacillati; phylum Actinomycetota; class Actinomycetes; order Kitasatosporales; family Streptomycetaceae; genus Streptomyces; species Streptomyces telluris. The sequence continues at coordinate 378,544 of NZ_JANIID010000001.1, read as the reverse complement.
GCGCGCAGGCCCTGGAAGACCTCGCCGTAGCCGTAGCCTGCCGCGGCCAGCGCCGGGTAGAGCTCGCCCAGTCCGACCTCTTCGGCGCCCTCCGGCGGCCAGGCGGCCGGGTCCGCGGGCGGGGCCGCGTCGCCGGTGGCGCCCAGCACTCCGGTGGCGTTGCCGGTCCACGGCACGTCGGGGGCGTCCGCGGGCCGCGAGTACACGGCCAGCGAGCGCCGGCCGCCGTCCTCCGGGCCGACGGCGACCTGCACCGCCACGGCGCCCCGCTCGGGCAGGACGAGCGGCGCCTGGAGGGTGAGCTCCTCCACCACTCCGCAGCCGGCCTTGTCGCCCGCCTGGACGGCGAGTTCGACGAGGGCGGTGCCGGGCAGCAGGACGGTGCCGTGCACGGCGTGGTGCGCGAGCCAGGGCTGCGCGGACAGCGAGAGGCGGCCGGTCAGGACGAGACCGCCCGAGTCGGGCAGCTCCGTGACCGCGCCCAGCAGGGGGTGGCCTGCGGACAGCTGGCCGAGGCCGCTCGCGTCCCCGCCGCTGCCGGCCGACTCCAGCCAGAAGCGGCTGCGGTCGAACGCGTACGTGGGGAGGTCGACGCGGTGTGCGCCGCGGCCGGCGAACAGCGCGGCCCAGTCGACCGGGACGCCGGCGGTGTGCAACCGGCCGAGGGCGCCGACCAGTTCGCGCTCCTCCGCGCAGTCGCGCCGCATCGTCGCGACGGTCACCGGTTCGCCGCCGGCCACGCAGTCCTGCGCCATCGCGGTCAGCACCGCGTCGGGGCCCACCTCCAGGTACGTACCCACGCCCAGGTCGTGCAGCGTGAGCACGGCCGAGGCGAACCGCACGGGACGGCGGACGTGGTCCACCCAGTAGTCCGGGGAGCACAGCTCCTCGGCCGTGGCCGGGGCGCCGGTCAGCGTCGAGACGACCGGGATCCGCGGCGCGCCGTAGGCCTGCGCCTTGGCGACCTGCGCGAAGTCGGCCAGCATCGGCTCCATCAGCGGCGAGTGGAACGCGTGCGAGACCTTGAGCCTGCTGCTCCTGGCGAACCGCGCGGCGATCTCCGCCACGCCCTCCTCGGCGCCGGAGATCACCACGGACTGCGGGCCGTTGACGGCCGCGAGGCCGACGGTGCCGGAGAGCAGCGGCTGCACGTCGGCCTCGGCCGCGGCGACGGCCGCCATCGCGCCGCCGGGCGGCAGCCGCCGCATCAGGCCGCCGCGGGCGAGGACCATCGCGACGGCGCCCTCCAGGGAGAGCACGCCGGACACGTGCGCGGCGGCCAGTTCGCCCACCGAGTGCCCCACGAGGTAGTCCGGGCGGACGCCCAGGGATTCCAGGAGCCGGTAGAGCGCCACCTCGACGGCGAAGATCGCGGCCTGCGCGTAGTCGGTGCGGCGCAGCGTCCCGGCGTCCGTCTCGATCACCTCGGCCAGCGGCACCTCCAGCTCCGCGTCCATGAGCGCGGCCACCTCGTCGAAGGCGGCGGCGAACACGGGGAAGGCCCGGTACAGCTCGCGGCCCATGCCGGGGCGCTGGGAGCCCTGCCCGGTGAAGAGGAACGCCAGCTTTCCGGCGGTGCGGGAGCCGGCGCCGCGGATGCTTTCGTCGCGGGAGGCTTCGTCGCGGGGGCCGGCGGCGATCCGGGCCAGGCCGGCGAGCAACTCCTCGGTGTCCTCGCCGACGACGACCGCGCGGTGTTCCCACCGGGAGCGGGTGGTGGCCAGTGCGCAGCCGATGTCGGCGGGGTCGGCGCCGGGCCGGGCGGCGACCCACTCGCGCAGCCGGCGGCTCTGCCCGGCGAGGGCCTCCGGCGTCCGCGCGGAGAGGATCCAGGGGACGGCGCTGAGCCGCGGAGCGTTCGCAGGCGTCCCGTCCGGGGTCCCGGAGGGCGCCGCTGCGTCCGGGTCCGCTCCGTCCGGGTCCGCTCCGTCCGGGGCGGGCGCGGAGGCCTCCGTGGGAGCCTCTTCGAGCACGACGTGCGCGTTGGTCCCGCTGATGCCGAACGACGAGACGGCCGACCGGCGGGGCCGGCCGGTCTCCGGCCAGGCGCGGTGCTCGGTGAGCAGCTCCACCGCCCCGGAGTCCCAGTCGACCTTCGGCGAGGGCTCGTCGACGTGCAGCGTCTTCGGCAGCGCGCCGTGCCGCATCGCCATGACCATCTTGATCACGCCGGCGACGCCCGCGGCGGCCTGGGTGTGGCCGAGGTTCGACTTGACCGACCCGAGCCACAGCGGCCGTCCGCCGGTCCGCTCGCGGCCGTACGTGGCCAGCAGCGCCTGGGCCTCGATGGGGTCGCCCAGCGTGGTGCCGGTGCCGTGGGCCTCGACCGCGTCGACGTCCGCCGGGGACAGGCCCGCATGGGCCAGCGCCTGGCGGATCACCCGTTGCTGGGAGGGGCCGTTCGGCGCCGTGAGGCGGCTGCTGGCGCCGTCCGAGTTGATCGCGCTGCCCTTGACGACGGCGAGGACGCGGTGGCCGTTGCGGCGGGCGTCGGAGAGCCGTTCCAGGAGCAGCATGCCGGCGCCCTCGCCCCAGCCGGTGCCGTCGGCGCCCGCGGCGAAGGCCTTGCAGCGGCCGTCGGGGGACAGGCCCCGCTGCCGGCTGAAGTCGATGAACGTCTCGGGCGTCGACATCACCGTGACGCCCCCGGCCAGGGCCAGGGTGCACTCGCCGGACTGCAGCGCCCGGACCGCCCAGTGCAGGGCGACCAGCGAGGACGAGCAGGCGGTGTCGACGGTGACGGCCGGCCCTTCGAGGCCGAAGGTGTAGGCCACCCGGCCCGAGGCGATGCTGGCGGCGCTGCCGTTGGCGAGGTAGCCGTCGAGGTCCTCGGGAACGGACCGGATCCGGGTCGCGTAGTCGTTGTACATGACGCCGGCGAAGACTCCGGTGCGGCTGCCGCGCAGGTCCGACGGCACGATGCCGGCGTCCTCGAACGCCTCGTGGCAGGTCTCCAGCAGCAGCCGCTGCTGGGGGTCGGTGGCCAGCGCCTCGCGCGGGCTGATGCCGAAGAAGTCGTGGTCGAACTCCGCGGCGTCGTGCAGGAATCCGCCCGTGCGGGCGTAGGTCCGGCCGGGGCGCCCGGGTTCGGGGTCGTACAGGGAGTCGGTGTCCCAGCCACGGTCGGCCGGGAAGCCGGACACCGCGTCGGTGCCCGCGGCCACCAGGTCCCACAGCTCTCCGGGGGTGGTGACGCCGCCGGGATAGCGGCACGCCATGCCCACGATCGCGACGGGTTCGTGCGCCCGTTGCTCGGACTCGCGCAGCCTGCGCCGCGTCTCGCGCAGATCCGACGTCGTCCGTCGGAGGTAGTCGAGCAGTCGGTCCTCGTTGTTCACCAGCGCAGCCGTCCGATCGGAATCGACAGAAGCCTTCGGAAAACGCGGGGCTCCAGGGCTCCTCGGTCCGCGCCCCCGCCCATCGGAGGCTAAGGAGCCCCGGACGGCCCGGCCAACCCCTATCGCCCCCAGCCCGGGCAGGGGGTGCCCGGGGGCGCGGCGCGCGCCGGGCGGACTTTGCCTTACCCGAGGCAACCCGGGGCGGTGGAGCTACCTTCCATACTCTTGGGAGGCCGGAACTTGACGGACCGGCCTAACCGTTGACACCCATGTGACACGCTACGTAAGTTTCGTGTCCATATTTCGCTGATGTCCTAGAACGATTGGGTTCGCTGGGCGCGTGATCCGTTTTGGTGACGAAACGTTTACGCGGGATCTATCGGTTTCGGCTAGACCATGCGGTGGACTGCATGGGCCGGGCCCCGTGCGCGGGGTCCGGCAAGGGTTGCAGTTCCGCAGTGCTGTTCGGTGAACCCGGATTCTCGGAATACTGACCGCGGGGGCGATATGCATCTGTTCGACCGCCATAAAGAACTGGAAGCCTTGAGCGAGGCGTTCGCCGACTGCGTCGGCGGATCGGGACAGCTCGTGATCATCAGCGGTGGTCCGGGCTCGGGGAAGACCGGACTCCTCCACGAGTTCGCCGGCACGGTGGCGGCGGGGGCCCGGCTCCTGATCGCCACCGCTTCCGCCACCGAGCGGAACCGGCCGCTCGGCACCGTGGGGGACCTGCTGCTCAGCGGCGAGGTCCCCGCGGACGTGCTGGACCGGATCACCCGCTGCCGCACCTCCGACGGAACCGCTCCTGCGCCGTCCGGGCCGGAGCAGGAGAAGTACGTCGCGCGCGCCGTCCAGGACGTCTCCCGGGCCGTGGTGGAACTCTCCGGCGACCGGCCCGTGGTGATCGGCATCGACGACTGCCACCACATGGACGCCGCCTCGCTCCGGACCGTCCTCGCGCTGCTGCAGCGGATCCGCGCCAAGCGGGTCCTGGTGGTGTGCACCGGCTGGGAGCAGTACGGGCCCGCCCACCCGTTCTTCCGCACCGAGCTCCTGCGCCGGCCGCACCGCAGGGTCCGCCTCGCGCCGCTCTCCGAGGAGGGCGTCGGCCTCATGCTCGCCGCGCAGTCGGAGCGGCCGTTGCCGCCCGGCGCCCGCACCCGCTACCACCGCATGACCGCCGGCAACCCCATGCTGGTGCGCGCCCTCCTGGACGACACGACGCGCTTCGGGGCCGACATCGGCGAGCCGGTCGCGAGCGTCGCCTACCGGCAGGCGGTGCTCGCCTGCCTGGCGCGCACCGAGCCCGGCCACGCGCGCACCGCCGCGGCGCTGGCCGCCCTGGGCGACGCCGCCTCGGCCGGCAGCGCGGCGGCCGTGACGGGCCTGTCCCCGGACGAGGTGCAGCAAGGGGCCGAGCTGCTCTCCCAGACGGGGCTGCTCGACGGATTCCGCTTCCGGCACGCGGTCGCGGCGAGCGCGGTGCTCAGCAGCCTCGCCGCGAACGAGCGCTCGCGCCTGCACGGCGACGTAGCGCAGCTGCGCTACGAGGTGGGCGACCCCCTCGCCGACGTGGCGCGCCACCTCCTGGCCGCCGGCCGGGCCCCCGAGCCCTGGGGGCCCGCGGTGCTGCGGCGCGCGGCCGAACAGGCCCTGGCCGCGGACGACGTCGAGGAGGCCGCGAGCTTCCTCGGGCTCGCCCTGCGGGAGTGCAAGGACCAGCGGGAACGCCACGCTCTCTCGGCAACCCTGGCCCGGGCGGTGTGGCGGGTCAACCCGGCGGCCGCGGGCCCGCACCTCGCCCCGCTGTACGCCGCCGCCCGCGGCGGCACCCTGGACACCCGCGACACGGCCACCGTGCTGCGCCACATGCTCTGGCAGGGCGATACCGATCTCGCGGCGGAGACGATCGGCGCGTTAGGCGGCCTGCGCACGCGGACCGACGCCCGGCTGCTGGCCGAGATGGAGTTCGTCAGACAGTGGTTCTACGGCATGCCGCGGGCCCCGCAGCGCGGTGACACGGGCCGGACGAGCCCCCTCGAACCCACCATGGCGGACCACACCAGCAGCCTCTGGGCCAGCGTCGCCCTCATGGCCGGCGGCACCGTCACCGACGAATCCGTCACGCACGTGGCCGAGGCCCTGCAGGCCCACCAGCTCAGCGACCTGCGGCTCGAACTCACCACGATCTCCCTGATGGTCATCGCGCATGCGGACCGGCCCGCGACCGCGGCGGAGGTGTGCGATTCCCTCCTGGCCGACGCCGGGCGGCGCGAGTCGACCACCTGGCAGGCCGTCCTCGGTGCCGTGCGGGCCGAAATCGCCCTGCTGCAGGGCGACGTGGAGACCGCCTCGGAGAAGGCCGTCGAGTCCCTCGGCCTGCTGCACCCGCAGGGCTGGGGCGTGCTGGCCGGCCTGCCGCTGTCGACGGCCCTGTTCGCGTACACGGCCCGCGGCCGCCACGAGGCCGCGGCGGACCTGCTCCAGCACAAGGTGCCGGACAGCATGTTCCAGACGCTCTTCGGCGTGCAGTACCTGCGCGCCAGGGGACATCACTACCTGGCCACCGGGCGGGCCTTCGCCGCGCTCAACGACTTCGAGACCTGCGGCCGGCTCATGCAGGACCGCAGCCCGGAACTGCAGGCGGGGATCCCCTGGCGGACCGACCTCGCCCAGGCGAACCTGCGCATCGGCAAGCAGCGCGCCGCCAAGGACTGGGCGCAGAAGCAGCTCAGGATGCGCGGCAACTTCGGCTCCCGCACGCGCGCGATCACCCTGCGCGTCCTGGCCGGAGCGAGCCAGCTGCGCCACCGCACCGCCCTCCTGCGCGAATCGGTCGACCTGCTCCAGGCCTGCGGCGACCGGCTGGAGCTCGCCCTGGCCTACGGCGAACTGTCCGCCGCCCACTACGAGCTGGGCGAGTTCGCCCGCGCCCGGCTCCTGGCGCAGCAGGCCGCCCAGGAGGCCGCGGCGTGCCGGATCGATTCGCCGGTCGGCAACCGCCTGGAGCGGGCCGAGCCGGAGGCCCCCGGCGCCGCACCGGCCCTCAGCGACGCGGAGTGCCGGGTCGCGGCGCTGGCCGCGCTCGGCTACACCAACCGCGAGATCAGCAGCCGCATCCACGTCACCATCAGCACGGTCGAGCAGCACCTGACGCGCGTCTACCGCAAGCTGAACGTCGCCAGCCGCACCGAGCTGCCGTCCAAGGTGATCGAGTACCGGATACCGACGCCGTCGGACCCGGCCCCCGCGGCCCGGTCGGCCGCGGTGCGCGGCAGCGCCTGAGCGGACACCGCGCGCCACGCCGCGGCGGGCGGGCGGGAGCCCTCAGAGGCTCCCGGCCCGCCCGCCGTTGTCACTTGTACGTCTCCAGCTCGTCGTCCAGGATGCCGAACAGCTCGTCCGCGGTCGCCGTCTCCAGCCCCGGACCGCTCTCCCGCTCCTCCTCCCGGGGGCCGGCGTCGGTCCACTTCGCCGTGAGGGCCCGCAGCCGCACCGCGACCCTGGCCCGCTGCTCCCCGTCCACGACCGCGGCGTCCAGCAGGGCTTCGAGGCGCATCACTTCGGCCTCGGCTTCCGGCACGGCCCCGTCCGCGTCCCCGGCCAGTTCGCCGAAGAGATGTCCGGCGATGGCGGCGGGGGTCGGGTAGTCGAAGGTCAGGGTCGCCGACAGGCGCAGCCCGGTGTCCGCGCCGATGCGGTTGCGGAGCTCCAGGGCGGACAGCGAGTCCACTCCCAGCTCGCCGAAGCCCCGCTCCGGGTCGACGGCGTCCGCGCGTGCGTGCCCGAGCACGTCGGCGACGTGCCCGCACACCGTCTCCAGCAGCAGCTTCCTGCCCTCCGCGGGCGGCAGTTCCGCGAGCCGCTGCGGGAGGGCGGCGGTCTGCTGCCGCCCGTCGGCGGTGCCGGCGGCGGAGGGTGCGGCCTGCGCGGTCCGCCGGGCCGGTGCGCCGCCGAGGGCCCGCACCATGGGCGGCGCGTCCTCGGTGGGCCGCACCCGCATCGGCAGGAGCACGGCGCGGTCCGCGGTCAGGGCCCGGTCGAAGAGGGCCAGTGCCCGGTCGGCCGGCAGCGGCTCGACGCCGTCGCGGGCCAGCCGCCGCAGCTCGGCCTCGCCGAGCGAGCCGGCCATGCCCGAGGCGGTGTCCCACAGGCCCCAGCCCAGGGACTGGGCGGGCAGCCCGGCCGCGCGCCGCCGGGCCGCGAGGGCGTCCAGGAAGCCGTTGGCGGCGGCGTAGTTGGCCTGGCCCGCGGCCCCCAGGGTGGCGGCGGCCGAGGAGAACAGCACGAAGGAGGCGAGACCGAGGTCCCGGGTGAGCTCGTGCAGGTTCCAGGCCGCGTCGGCCTTGGGCCGCAGGACCGCGTCGAGGCGGTCCGGCGTCAGCGACGGCAGCAGGCCGTCGTCCAGCACGCCGGCGGCGTGCACCACCGCCGTGAGCGGATGCGCCTCCGGTATCGCGGCGAGCAGCGCGGCCAGCGCCTCGCGGTCGGCCGCGTCGCACGCGGCGACGGTCACCGTCGCGCCGAGCCCGCGGAGGTCGCCGAGGTCCCCCGGGTCGCCGCCGCGGCTGCTCAGCACCAGGTGCCGTACGCCGTGTGCGGTGATCAGGTGCCGGGCGAGCAGCCGGCCGAGGCTGCCGGTGCCGCCCGTGATGAGTACGGTGCCGTCCGGGTCCGGCCCGGTGAGGGCGGGGGCGGCGCCGGGTGCCGGGGCGGCCGGGGACAGCGCGGGGACGTACGCCTTGCCCGCGCGCAGAGCGAGCTCCGGTTCTCCTGCGGCCACCGCCGCGGGGAGGGCGGCCCGGGAGGCCGGGTCGTCGTCGAGGTCGACGAGCGCGAGCCGGCCGGGGTGTTCGACGGCGGCGGACCGCACGAGGCCCCCGATACCGGCCTGGGCGAGCCCGGGAGCACCCTCCAGGTCGACCGCTCCCCGGGTGACGACCACCAGCCGCGCGTCCCCGAGGGACTCGTCGGCGAGCCGCTCCTGGAGCGTGGCCAGCATCGCCTGCAGGGTTTCCCGGGCGGCGGCCGGGGCGTCCTCGGCCGTGGGCTCCGGGGCGAACAGCACGCTCCCGGGAAGGGGGCCGGCCACAATGGGCAGCGGCACCGGCTTCCACACCAGTTCGTACAGGTCGCCCGGCGCCGGGGCGGCCGCGTTCAGCTGCTCCGCGGTCACCGGCCGGATGCGCAGCGAGGACACCGCGGCGACCGGCGAGCCCGCGCCGTCGTAGAGGCGCAGGCCCATCTGCTCGGTGCCGTACGGGGTGAGCCGCAGCCGCACCGCCGAGGCGCCCGCCGCGTGGAGCGACACACCCTCCCAGGCGAACGGCAGCGTCATCACCGTCGGGTCCTGGCCGTCGACCAGGTCGATGGCGTGCAGCGCCGAGTCGAGCAGCGCCGGGTGCAGCCCGAAGTCGGCCGTCTCCGCGCCCTCGGGCAGGGCGAGTTCCGCGTAGACCTCCTCGCCGAGCCGCCAGGCGGTGCGCAGGCACCGGAACAGCGGGCCGTAGCCGTAGCCCTGCTCGGCCAGGTGGTCGTAGGTGCCGGTCAGGTCGACGGGCACGGCGCCCGCGGGCGGCCAGGCGCCGAGCGCCTCGGGCTCCGCCGCGGGGGCGGGGGCGAGGACGCCGGTGACGTGCCGGATCCAGGCCTGCCCGGCGCCCTCGGTGCGCGCGTGGACGGTGACCGTCCTGCGCCCGGTCGCGTCGGGCGCTCCGGCCACGACCTGGAGCTGCACCGCGCCCTGCGCGGGCAGCGCCAGCGGCCGCTCGACGGTGAGTTCCTCGACCAGGGCGCAGCCCGTGCGGTCCCCGGCCCGGACGGCCAGTTCGACGAAGGCGCTGCCCGGCAGGAGGACCACTCCGGCGACGGCGTGATCGGCCAGCCAGGGGTGCGTCTCCAGCGCCACCCGGCCGGTCAGCGCGACGGCGTCGTCGTCGGCCAGCCGGATCTCCGCGCCCAGCAGGGGGTGGTCCACGGGCGTCTGCCCCACCCCGCCGGCGCCGGCCGGTGCGGCCGGCTCGTCGTCGAGCCACAGCCGCTGCCGCTGGAAGGCGTACGTGGGCAGGTCGGTCCGGCGGGCGCCGGCCGCGGCGAAGACCCGCTCCCGGTCCAGGGGCACCCCGCGGACCTGCAGCGTCGCCAGGGCGGTGGCCAGGGCGACGGGCTCCTCCCGGTCGCGGCGCAGCACGGGGACGAACAGCGACCGCTCGGCGTCGTCCACGCACTGGGCGCCCATGGTGGAGAGCACCGCGTCGGGCCCGACCTCCAGGAAGGTGCGGACGCCCGCCGCCTCCAGGGTGCGGATCCCGTCGGCGAACCGGACGGCCTCGCGGGCGTGGCGCACCCAGTACCCGGGCGAGGTCAGCTCCTCGTCCGTGGCCCGCACGCCGGTCAGGTTGGAGACGACGGGCACGGACGGCGGCGCGAACCGCAGGCTCCGCGCGACCTCCTCGAACTCCCCGAGCATCGGCTCCATGCGCGGCGAGTGGAAGGCGTGGCTGACCCGCAGACGCTTCGTCCTGCGGTCGCCGAAGGCGGCGCCGACGGCGGCCACCGCGTCCTCGTCGCCGGAGACCACCACGGCGCGGGGCCCGTTGACGGCGGCGACGGCGGCGCCGTCGACGAGGTGCGCCCGCACCTCCTCCTCCGTCGCGTCGACGGCCAGCATCGCGCCGCCGGCGGGCAGCGCCTCCATGAGCCGTCCCCTGGCCACGACCAGGCGGGCGGCGTCCTCCAGGGTGAGCACGCCCGCGGCGTGGGCCGCGGTCACCTCGCCGACGGAGTGACCGGCGAGGAGGTCCGGCCGGATCCCCCAGGACTCCAGCAGCCGGAACAGGGCGGTCTCGACGGCGAACAGGGCGCTCTGGGTGTACATGGTCCGGTCGAGCAGGCCGGCTTCGGCATCGTCCGGCCCGGCGAGGACGACCTTGCGCAGCGGTCGGTCGAGGTGGGCGTCGCAGTGGCGGCACGCCTCGTCGAACGCGGCCCGGAAGACGGGGTGCCGCGCGTACAGCTCCCGTCCCATCCCGGGGCGCTGGGCGCCCTGCCCGGTGAAGAGGAAGGCCACCTTGCCGGCGACGGGCCTGCCGCGGACCACTCCCGGCGCCGTGGCGCCCGCCGCCAGCGCGGCGAGGCCCGCGGCGAGTTCGTCCCGGTCGCGGGCGACCACGGCGGCCCGGTGGCCGAGGGCGGCCCGGCCGGTGGCCAGGGAGAAGGCGAGATCGTGCAGGGGGGCGTCCTGGACTGCTGCGAGGCGTCCCGCCTGGGCCGCGAGGGCTTCCGGGGTGTTCCCGGACAGCAGGACGGGCAGCAGGGGTGCCGCGGCCGCGGGCTCGGCGGTCATTGCGGAACCGTCTCCGGGCTCCGCGGCCGGGGCCGGGGGCGGCGCCGGCGCCTCGATGATGGTGTGGGCGTTGGTGCCGCTGATGCCGAACGAGGAGATGCCCGCCCGGCGCGGACGGCCTTCGGCCTCCGGCCAGTCCCGCGCCTCCGTCAGCAGCTCTACGCGGCCCGCCGTCCAGTCCACCTGCCGCGAAGGCTCGTCCACGTGGAGCGTGGCGGGCAGGACGCCGTGGCGCATGGCCAGCACCATCTTGATGACGCCGGCCACGCCGGCGGCGGCCTGCGTGTGACCGATGTTCGACTTGACCGAGCCCAGCCACAGGGGCTGTTCGCGGTCCTGTCCGTACGTGGCGAGCAGCGCCTGGGCCTCGATGGGGTCGCCGAGGGTGGTGCCGGTGCCGTGCGCCTCCACCACGTCCACGTCAGCCGCCGAAAGACCGGCGTTCTCCAGCGCCTGGCGGATCACCCGCTGCTGGGACGGGCCGTTCGGAGCCGTCAGACCGTTGGACGCGCCGTCCTGGTTGACGGCGCTCCCCCGGACGACGGCCAGGACCTCGTGCCCGTTGCGCCGCGCGTCCGACAGCCGCTCCAGGAGCAGCATGCCCGCGCCCTCGGAGAGGGCGGTGCCGTCGGCGCCGTCCGCGAAGGACTTGGCCCGGCCGTCCCCGGCGAGGTTGCGCTGCCTGCTGAAGTCCACGAACGTGTCCACGGTGGACATCACGGACACGCCGCCGGCCAGGGCCAGGGTGCACTCCCCCTGCCGCAGGGCCTGCACCGCCAGGTGCAGGGCGACCAGCGACGAGGAGCACGCAGTGTCCACGGTGAGGGTCGGGCCCTCCAGGCCCAGGGTGTAGGCGACCCGGCCGGAGGCGACGCTGCCGAGGCTGCCGTTGCCGAGGTAGTCCCGTACGGACTCGGGCGCGTTGGCGAGCCTGCTGCCGTAGTCGTGGTACATCACGCCGGCGAAGACGCCGGTGCGGCTGCCCCGTACCGCGTGCGGGTCGATGCCCGCGCGCTCCAGGGCCTCCCAGGAGGTCTCCAGCAGCAGCCGCTGCTGCGGGTCGGTCGCGAGGGCCTCGCGCGGCGAGATGCCGAAGAAGTCCGGGTCGAAGTCGGCGGCGTCGTGCAGGAATCCGCCCTCGCGGGTGCTGCACCGGCCGACCTTTCCCGGCTCGGGGTCGTAGAGGCCGGCGAGGTCCCAGCCGCGGTCGGCCGGGAAGGGCGACATGCCGTCCCCGCCGTCGGCCAGCAGGCGCCACAGCTCCTCGGGGGTGGTGACGCCGCCGGGGTAGCGGCAGCTCATGGCCACGATCGCGATCGGCTCGTCCGTTACGGCGGCCGCTGCGGCGGGTGCGGACCCGGCCGCGTCCGGGTCGTCGGGACCGATCAGCTCGGCCTTGAGGTGGCCGGCCAGTGCGGTGGCGTCGGGGTGGTCGAAGACGAGGGTCGCGGGCAGCCGGAGGCCGAGCGCGCCGGAGAGGCGGTTGCGCAGTTCGACCGCGGTCAGCGAGTCGAAGCCGATCTCGCGGAAGGCGCGGCGCGGGTCGAGGACCATGTCCGCGTCGTGGCCGAGGACGGCGGCGACGTGGGTGCGCAGGAGTTCGAGGAGCAGCGCGTCGCGCTCGGCGGGCGCCGCGGCGGTCAGCCGGTCCCGCAGCCCGCCGCCCGCGGTACCCGCCGCCGCGGTGCGCCGGGCGGGGGCGCGGACCAGTCCGCGGAGCACGGGCGGGACGGAGTCCGCGCGCCGGAGGGCGGGCAGGTCGAGGCCCATGGGCAGCAGCAGCGGTTCGCCCGCGGTCAGCGCGGCGTCGAAGAGCCCGAGCCCGTCCTCGGTGGTCAGCGGCCGGACCCCGGAGCGCGCCATGCGCTCGACGTCGGCGTCCGTGAGGTGCGCGGTCATGCCGGTGCGCTGCTCCCAGAAGCCCCAGGCCAGGGAGACGGCGGGCAGGCCCCGGGCGGCGCGGTGGTGGGCCAGGCCGTCGAGGAAGGCGTTGGCGGCGGCGTAGCCGGACTGGCCCGCGCCGTCGACGGTGCCGGCCGCCGAGGAGAACAGCACGAAGGCCGCCAGGTCGAGCTTCTCGGTGAGTTCGTGCAGGTGCCAGGCGGCGTCGGCCTTGGGTTTCAGGACGGCGTCGAGCCGTTCGGGGGTGAGCCCGGTGACGAGGCCGTCGTCGAGAGCGCCGGCCAGGTGGACGACCGCGGTCAGCGGGTGTTCGGCGGGGACGGCGGCGAGCAGGCCGGCGAGGCGGTCCCGGTCGGAGGCGTCGCACCGGGCCACGGTCACGTCCGCGTCCAGGCCGGTGAGGTCGCCGGACAGGACGCCGCTGCGGCCGGCGATCAGCAGGTGGCGCGCGCCGTGCGCGGTCACCAGGTGACGGGCGATCAGGCCGCCGAGCACGCCGGTGCCGCCGGTGATCAGGACGGTGCCCTCGGGGTCGAGCGCGAGGTGCCCGGCGCCGCGGCCCGCCCCGGCCGTCCTGGGCACGTGGGCCCTGCCCTCGCGGAGGGCGAGCTGGGGTTCGCCGGACGTCTCGGCCGCGGCGGCCGCGTCGCCGGGCGTGGCCGCGGCGTCCGCGTCGACGAGGACGAGGCGGCCGGGGTTCTCGGCCTGGGCCGCGCGGACCAGGCCCCAGACGGCGGCCGCGGCCAGGTCGGTGACGTCCTCGGCGCCGACGGCCACGGCGCCGCGGGTGAGCACGATCAGCCGGGAGGAGGCGGCCCGGTCGTCGGCGAGCCACTGGCGTACGGTCTCCAGCACCCGTCCGGCCTGCGCGCGCGTGGCGGCGAGGGGGTCGCCGGATCCGTTCACGGGGAGAACGGCGTAGGCGGGCACCTCCTCCAGGGCGTCGAGACCGCCGTCGCCGAGTACGACGTGGGCGGCGGTGGCGGGTCCGGCGGCGGGAAGAGCGGGCCAGTCCAGGCGGTAGAGGCCGTCGGAGCGGCCGGCCGCGGCGAGCGCGCCGGGGTCGACGGTGCGGGCGGTCAGGCCGTCGACGGCGGCCACGGGCGCCCCGGTGGCGTCGGCCAGCTGGAGCGTCGTGACGTCGGTGCCGGTGATCCGTACACGCAGGGCGGTGGCCCCGGCCGCGTACAGCGAGACGCCGGTCCAGGAGAAGGGCAGCCGGGCCGCCCCTTCCTCCGGTTCGCCGAGCCCCGCGGCGTGCAGGGCGGCGTCGAACAGGGCGGGGTGGAGGCCGAAGCGCTCCGCCTCCACGGGCAGTTCGACCTCGGCGAAGGTCTCGTCGCCGCGCCGCCAGGCCGCGCGCAGCCCCTGGAAGGCGGGGCCGTAGTGGTAGCCCTGTCCGGCGAGCCGGTCGTAGACGTCGTCGACGGCGACCGGCCGCGCGCCGGCGGGCGGCCAGGCGGCGAGGTCGAACCCGGCGTCCGGGGCGTCGGGTTCGAGCAGGCCGGAGGCGTGCCGGGTCCAGCCTGCGGCGCCGTCCTCCGGGCGGGAGTGCACGGACAGGTACCGCTGTCCCGTCCCGTCGGCGTCGCCGGCGCGGACCTGTACCTGGACGGCTCCCCGTGCGGGCAGCAGCAGCGGCGCCTCCAGCGTCAGCTCGGCCACCCGGCCGCAGCCGAGCTCGTCGCCCGCCGCGATCGCGAGTTCCACGAACGCCGTGCCGGGCAGCAGGGCGGTCTCCCCGACGGCGTGGTCGGCGAGCCAGGGCGCGGTGGCGGTGGAGAGCCGCCCGGTGAAGAGCATGCCTCCGCCGTCGGCGACGGTCACCGCGGCGCCGAGCAGCGGGTGCCCGGTGGCCGCGAGCCCGGCCGCGGCCACGTCGCCGGCGGCGGTCGAGCGGCCGAGCCAGAACCGCTCGCGCTGGAAGGCGTAGGTCGGAAGGTCGGCCGGGCGGACGGGCATGCCGTCGAAGGCGGGCCGCCAGTCCACGGGGACGCCGTGCACGAACGCCTCGGCCAGCGACGCCAGCCACCGGGCAGGGCCGCCCTCGTCGCGGCGCAGCGAGCCGAGGCCGGTGATGTCCGCGCCGGCGGCGTCGGCGGTCTCCTCGATGCTGTGCAGGAGCACGGGGTGCGGGCTGCACTCGGCGAAGACGCCGTAGCCGCCGGCGAGCAGCACCCGGGTCGTGGGCTCGAAGAGCACGGTCCGGCGCAGGTTCGTGTACCAGTACTCGGCGTCGAGCCCGGCGGTGTCGAACAGGGCTCCGGTGACGGTGGAGTAGAAGGGCACGTCCGCGGAGCGCGGGCTGACGGGGGCCAGTTCGGTCAGCAGCCGCTCGCGGATCGTCTCGACCTGCGCGGAGTGCGAGGCGTAGTCGACGGGCAGCCGCTTGACGCGCACGTCGTCGGCCTTGAGCCGTTCCTCCAGGGCGTCGAGGGCGTCGGTGTCGCCGGAGAGGACCACGGAGGCGGCCCCGTTGACGGCGGCCACCGAGATCCTGCCGTCGTAGGCGGCGAGCCGCTCCCCGATCCGCTCCTCGGGCAGCGCGACCGAGAGCATGCCCCCGCGGGCGGAGAGCTCGTCGGCGATGGCCCGGCTGCGCAGGGCCACGACGCGGGCGCCGTCGGCGAGGGAGAGCGCCCCGGCGACGCACGCGGCGGCGATCTCGCCCTGGGAGTGCCCGATGACGGCGGCGGGGCGGATGCCGTACGAGCGCCACAGCCCGGCGAGCGACACCATGACCGCCCACAGGGCGGGCTGGACGACGTCCACGCGTTCCAGGGGCGCCGCGTCGCGCACGGTGTCGAGCAGGTCCCAGTCGGTGAAGGGGGCGAGGGCCTCGGCGCACTCGGCCATCCGGGCGGCGAACACCGGTGACGCGTCGAGGAGTTCTGCGGCCATGCCGGCCCACTGGGAGCCCTGCCCGGGGAAGACGAAGGCGATCCGGGACTCGCTCGCCCGCCGGCCCCGGACGACGTGGGGCGCGGTGGTCCCGTCGGCGAGGGCGGCGAGCCCCGCGAGCAGGGTCTCGCGGTCGTCGCCGATCACCACGGCGCGGTGGTCCAGGGCCGCCCGCGACGTCGCCAGCGTGTGGGCGACGTCGGGGAGCGGGGCCGCGTCCGGGCCCTCCCCGGCGCCAGTGAGGTGGGCGAGCAGCTGCCGGGCCTGGGCGGCCGGCGCCTGCTCGCCCTGGCCGGAGAGGACCAGCGGGACGGGCCCGGTGAGCGCGGCCGGCGCTTGGGGCCGTTCGGGCCCGGGGACGCCTTCCAGGATCACGTGGGCGTTGGTGCCGCTGATGCCGAACGAGGAGACGCCTGCGCGGCGGGGGCCGTCGGTGCCGGGCCACGCGCGGGCCTCGGCGAGCAGTTCGACGGCGCCGGAGTCCCAGTCGACCTGGGGCGTGGGCTCGTCGGCGTGCAGCGTCCTCGGCAGCCTGCCGTGGTGCATGGCCATGACCATCTTGATGACGCCGGCCACGCCGGCGGCGGCCTGGGTGTGCCCGATGTTCGACTTGACCGAGCCCAGCCACAGGGGCTGTTCGCGGTCCTGCCCGTACGTGGCGAGCAGGGCCTGCGCCTCGATCGGGTCGCCCAGGGGCGTGCCGGTGCCGTGGGCCTCGACGGCGTGCACCTGGTCGGTGCGCAGCCCGGCGTCGGCCAGGGCCTGGCGGATGACGCGCTGCTGGGAGGGGCCGTTGGGGGCGGTCAGCCCGTTGGAGGCGCCGTCCTGGTTGAGGGCGCTGCCCTTGACGACGGCGAGGACGGGGTGCCCGTTGCGGCGGGCGTCGGAGAGCCGCTCCAGGAGAAGCATGCCGGCGCCCTCGCCCCAGCCCGTGCCGTCGGCCCCGGCGGCGAACGACTTGCAGCGGCCGTCCAGGGACAGCCCGCGCTGCCGGCTGAAGTCCACGAACGTGTCGGGGGTCGACATCACCGTCACCCCGCCCGCCAGCGCCAGGGAGCACTCCCCCGTGCGCAGCGCCCGGACCGCCAGGTGCAGGGCGACCAGCGACGACGAGCAGGCCGTGTCGACGGTGACCGCGGGGCCCTCCAGGCCCAGGGTGTACGAGACCCGGCCGGAGGCGACGCTGCCGAGGCTGCCGTTGCCGAGGTAGCCCTCGACGCCCTCGGGCACGTCCGTCAGCCAGCTGCCGTAGTCGTGGTACATGACGCCGGCGAAGATGCCGGTCCGGCTCCCCCGGACGGTGTGCGGGTCGATGCCCGCACGCTCGAAGGCCTCCCAGGAGGTCTCCAGGAGCAGCCGCTGCTGCGGGTCCATCGCGATGGCCTCGCGCGGGGATATCCCGAAGAACGCCGCGTCGAACCCGGCGGCTCCGTAAAGGAACCCGCCCTCGCGCACATGGGTCTTGCCGGGGGTGTCGGGGTCCGGGTCGTAGAGTCCTTCGACGTCCCAGCCGCGGTCGTCCGGGAAGTCGCCGATGGCGTCGGTGCCCTCGTCGACGAGGCGCCACAGCTGTTCGGGCGAGGCCACGCCGCCGGGATAGCGGCAGCTCATCGCCACGATCGCCACGGGCTCGGAGGCCGCTGCCGTGATCTCGGCGTTCTGCCGGCGCAGCCGCTCGTTCTCCAGCAGTGACTCGCGCAGCGCCTCGACGATCTGCTCGACGGATGTGTCCACGGTAGGTGTCGCTCCCTGATTACTTGGCGTCGCTGCGGTCGAGTGCGGTCCGCACGAGATCGGCGATGTTCATGCTCTTGATGTCCGGCAGGCTCCGGTCGGCCGCGGCTGCGGCGTCGTCGTCCGGGCCCGGGCCGGGGTCCGGGGCGGGGCCGGCGGCGGTGTCCGGCCCGGACAGCTCCAATAGGGAATCCAGCAGGCCGGCTGCGCGGATCCGGGCCAGCGGGATGCCCGCCAGCAGGTCGCGCAGGCGTGCGTCGTCGGCTTCCGCGGCCGGTGCCGCGCCGGCTTCCGGCCGGTCCGGTACGAGCCGGGTGAGCAGGTGGCCCGCCAGCGCCGCCGGGGTGGCGTAGTCGAAGATCATCGTGGAGGGGAGCCGCAGCCCGCTCACCGCGTTGAGCTTGTTGCGCAGTTCCACGGCGGCGAGCGAGTCGAAGCCCAGCTCGGTGAAGGCGCGCCTGGGTTCGACCGACGCCGCGCCGTCGTGGCCGAGCACGGCGGCGACTTCGGCGCGCACCGCCTCCAGGACCGCGTGGTCGTGGTCGGCGGCCGGCAGGGTCTCCAGCCGGCGGGCGAGCGGCGCCCCGCCGGCGTCCGCCGCGCCGCTCCCGCCGCTCGCCTCGCGCCGGGGCGGGGCGGCGACGAGGCCGTGCAGGACGGCCGGTACGTCGTCGGCCCGCCGGCGCAGCGCCGCGAGGTCCAGCTTGACGGGCACGAGCGTTGCGGCGCCGGTCAGCAGAGCGGCGTCGAGAAGAGCGAGCCCGTCGGCGGGGTCCAGGGCGCCGATGCCGGCCCGGGCGATGCGCTGCCGGTCCGCCTCGTCGAGCTGACCTCCCATGCCCCCGGGCTGGTCCCACAGGCCCCAGGCCAGGGAGACGGCGGGCAGGCCGGCGGCCCTGCGGTGGGCGGCGAGCGCGTCGAGGAACACGTTGGCGGCCGCGTAGTTGCCCTGGCCGGTGGCGTCCAGCGTGCCCGCCGCCGAGGAGAACAGGACGAAGTTCGCCAGGTCCTGCCCCTGGGTCAGCTCGTGCAGGTGCCACGCGGCGTCGGCCTTGGGCGCGAGCACCGCGTCGATCCGCGCGGGCGTCAGCGAGCCGATCAGGCCGTCGTCCAGGACGCCCGCGGTGTGCACCACGCTGCGGACGGGGTGCTCGGCGAGCAGGGCGGCGAGGGCGGCCCGGTCCGCGACGTCGCAGGCGACCACGCGGGCCTGCGCGCCGAGTCCGGCCAGCTCCTCCTGCAGCTGCCGCGCGCCCGGGGCCCCGGGGCCGCGGCGCCCGGCGAGGACCAGGCTGCGGACCCCGTGGCGCTGCACGAGGTGCCGGGCCACCAGCGCGCCGAGGCCTCCCGTGCCGCCCGTGATCAGCGTGGTGCCCCAGTCCGGGGCGGCGTCCGGCTCGCCGGGAGCGCCGTCCGCCGCAGCGGCCGGGGCCAGTCGCGGCACCAGCACCTCGCCGTCGCGCAGCACGACTTCGGGCTCCCCCGAGTCGAGGGCGGCGGCCAGCGCCGCCAGGGACGGCGGTTCGTCGCCGGTGGCGGCGAGGACGATCCGGCCCGGGTCCTCGGCCTGCGCCGCGCGGACCAGGCCGCCTACGGGGGCCCCGGCGAGTCCGGTCCCGCTCAGCACGACGAGCTTCGCCGCGGCGAACCGCTCGTCCGCCGCCCACTCCTGGAGGACGCCGAGCACACCGTGCAGGGCCGACCGTACGGCCGCGGGCACGTCGCCGGAGTCCGGCCGTACGGGCAGGAGGACCACGTCGGGCGCGGCGGCGGCGAGCGAGGCGAGGTCCGGGGAGGCGGGCAGGCCGAGCCCGAGGTCGTCGGTGCCCAGCACCGCGAACCGGCGGTCGCCACCGCTCCCGGCGGACGCCTGCGGCAGCGGCAGCGGCACCTGCTTCACGGCGAACAGTGCGTCGTGGCCCGCGGTCAGGCGCCCGGCGGCGACGGGCCGGGTCGCGTAGGACCCGATGGTCGCGAGCGGCCGGCCGGAGAGGTCCGCCAGCTCGATCCGTACCGTCCCGGCCGCCGCGCCGCTCTCGCCGGCGGTGCGGGAGAGCCGGACGCGGGCCGCCGAGGCGCCGCCGGCGTGCAGGGCGACGTCCTCCCAGGCGAAGGGGAGCCGCACCCGGCCGTCGTCCTGCGCGGTCCCGTCGTCGAAGAGCGAGGTGACGTGCAGGGCCGCGTCGAGGAGCGCGGGGTGCAGGCCGTAGGCGGCGGCCTCGGCCCCGGCCGGGGCGGGGAGCGCGAGTTCGGCGAAGAGCTCCTCGCCGCGGCGCCAGACGGCCCGGACGCCGCGGAAGACGGGCCCGTAGGCGAAGCCTTCGGCCTGCAGGCGGTCGTAGAGCCCGGCGGTGTCGACCGGGGCGGCGCCCGGCGGCGGCCACGCGGCGAGGGGCTGCGGCCGCGGTCCCTCCCGGTCGGTGAGGAGCGCGGTCGCGTTCCTGGTCCAGCCCGCGCCGGGCGCGGCGCCCTCGGGCCGCGAGAAGATCTCCGCCGTGCCGTCCTGGGCCACCACCTGGAGCTGTACGGCCCCGCGCTGCGGAATGACCAGGGGCGCTTCGAGGGTGAGCTCTTCCAGGACGGGGCGTCCCGTCAGGTCGCCGGCGCGGATCGCGAGGCCGACCAGCGCGGCCCCGGGCAGCAGCACGGTGCCGAGGACGGCGTGTTCGGCGAGCACGGGGTGGGTGGCGAGGGAGAGCCGCCCGGTCAGCATGACGCCGCCGGAGGCGGCCATCCGGATCTCCGCGCCGACCAGCGGGTGGTCGAGCGGGGTCTGGCCGAGCCCGCCCGCGTCGCCCTTGCGTGCGGGGACGTCGAGCCAGAAGCGCCGGTGCTGGAAGGCGTACGTGGGCAGGTCGACCGGCCTGCCGGTGCGGCCGCCGTGGAGCGCGGACCAGTCGACGCCGGCGCCGCGCGTGTGGACCCGGGCCAGGGCGCCGAGCAGTTCGCGCACCTCGGGCCGGTCCTTGCGGGCGACCGCGACGAACTCGGCGCCGTCGGTGCAGTCCCGGCCCATCGCGGCGAGCACCGCGTCGGGGCCCAGCTCCAGGAAGGTGGTGACGCCCTGCGCCTCCAGGGCGGCGACGGCGTCCGCGAAGCGCACGGTCTCGCGCACGTGCCGGACCCAGTACTGCGGGGAGCGCAGCTCCGCTCCGCCGGCCGGGCGGCCGGTCAGCGTCGAGACGAGGGGGATGACCGGGTCGGCGGCGGTGAGCCCGGCCATGACCTCGCCGAACTCCGCCAGCATGGCGTCCATGTGGTGCGAGTGGAAGGCGTGGGAGACCCGCAGCCGCTTGGGCCGGTCGAAGCCCTCCGCGAGGGCGAGGACCGCGTCGGCGTCACCGGACACCACGACCGAGCGCGGCCCGTTGACGGCGGCGATGCTCATCCGCTCGTCCAGCAGGGGCGCCACCTCGTCCTCCGCCGCCCGCACCGCGACCATCGCGCCGCCCTCGGGCAGCGCCTGCATCAGCCGGCCGCGCGCCGAGACGGCCGCCACCGCGTCCTCCAGCGACCAGACCCCCGCGACGTGCGCGGCCGCGAACTCGCCGACCGAGTGGCCCGCCAGCCGGTCCGGGCGCAGCCCGAAGGACTCCAGCAGGCGGAACAGCGCCACCTCCGTGGCGAACAGGGCGGCCTGCGTGCAGGCCGTCCGCTCCAGCAGCCCGGCGCGCTCGGAAGCGTCGCCGGGATCGCCGAACAGCACGTCGGTCAGCGGCCGTTCCAGCGACTTGTCCAGCAGGGCGGCGGCCCGGTCGAAGTGCTCGGCGAAGACGGGGAAGGCCTCGTACAGCTCACGGCCCATGCCGATCCGCTGCGAGCCCTGGCCGGAGAAGAGGAACGCGAGCCCGCCCTCGGTGACCGAGCCGGTGACCAGGCCCGGCGCGGACGTCCCCTGCGCGAGCGCGGCGAGGCCGGCCTCGGCCTCGCCGCGGTCGGCCGCCAGGATCACGGCGCGGTCCCGGTGCGCGGTGCGGGCCGTCGCCAGCGCGAGGCCCAGGTCGGCCACGTCGGTGCCGGTCAGGGGCAGCAGCCGCGCGGCCTGGTCGCGCAGGGCGGCGGTGCCGCGGGCCGAGACGGGCAGCGCCACGAGCGCGGGGGCCGGGGCCTGGCCGGGCCCGGTCTCCGCTTCGGGCACGGCCTCCTCGGCCGCGGGCTCCTCCAGGATCACGTGGGCGTTGGTGCCGCTGATGCCGAACGAGGACACCCCGGCCCGGCGCGGGCGGCCGTCGCGCTCCCACGGCCGGGCCTCGGTGAGCAGGTCCACCGCGCCGGCCGACCAGTCCACCTGCTCCGAGGGGGCGTCCACGTGCAGCGTCCGGGGCAGCACCCCGTGGCGCATCGCCATCACCATCTTGATCACACCCGCGACGCCGGCCGCCGCCTGGGTGTGCCCGATGTTCGACTTGATGGAGCCGAGCCGCAGCGGCCGGTCCGCCGGCCGCTCCTGCCCGTACGTGGCGAGCAGGGCCTGGGCCTCGATCGGGTCGCCGAGCGTGGTGCCGGTGCCGTGGGCCTCGACCGCGTCGACGTCGGCGGCGGTCAGCCCCGCGCCGGACAGGGCGGCGCGGATCACCCGCTGCTGGGACGGGCCGTTGGGAGCGGTCAGGCCGTTGGAGGCGCCGTCGGAGTTGATCGCGCTGCCCCTGAGGACGGCCAGGACGCGGTGGCCGTTGCGGCGGGCGTCGGAGAGCCGCTCCACCACCAGGACGCCGACGCCCTCGCCCCAGCCGGTGCCGTCGGCCGCGGCCGCGAAGGACTTGCAGCGGCCGTCGGCGGCCAGGCCGCGCTGCCGGCTGAAGTCCACGAACGTGTCGGGGGTCGACATCACGGTCACGCCTCCGGCCAGGGCCAGGGAGCACTCGCCCTGCCGCAGGGCCTGCGCCGCGAGGTGCAGGGTGACCAGCGAGGACGAGCAGGCCGTGTCGACGGTGACGGCCGGTCCCTCCAGGCCGAGCGCGTAGGCGACCCGGCCGGAGACGACGCTGCCGAGGTTGCCGTTGCCGAAGTACGCGGCGACGTCCTCGGGCACGTCCGTCAGCCAGGTGCCGTAGTCGTGGTACATGACGCCGGCGAACACGCCGGTGCGCGAGCCGCGGACGGCCGCGGGGTCGATGCCGGCCCGTTCGAGGGCCTCCCAGGAGACCTCCAGCAGCAGCCGCTGCTGGGGGTCCATGGCGACGGCCTCGCGCGGGCTGATGCCGAAGAAGTCGGCGTCGAAGTCGGCGGCGTCGTAGAGGAAGCCGCCCTCGCGGGCGTACGTCTTCCCGGGCGTGCCCGGCTCGGGGTCGTAGAGCGCGTCGGCGTCCCAGCCGCGGTCCCCGGGGAAGGCCGCGATGCCGTCGACGCCGTCGGCCACCAGCTGCCACAGCTCCTCGGGCGAGCGCACGCCGCCGGGGTAGCGGCAGCTCATGCCGACGATGGCGATGGGCTCGTCCGCTGCGGCGGGGAGCTCGGTGGGCTGCGGCAGGGTCTCCTGTGCGGTGCCGAAGAGGGTGTCGCGGATGTGACCGGCCAGGATCTGCGGGGTGGGGTGGTCGAAGACGAGGGTGGCGGGCAGGCGCAGCCCGGTCGCCGTGTTCAGCCGGTTGCGGAGCTCGACCGCCGCCAGCGAGTCGAAGCCTGTCTCGGTGAAGGCCCTGGCCGGGTCGACGGCGGCGGCGCCGTCGTGCCGCAGGACGGCCGCGACCTCGGTGCGGACGAGCTCCAGCAGCGTGCGGTCCCGCTCGGCGGCCGGCAGTGCGGCCAGTGCGCCGCCGGCGGTGGGCGGGGCCGGTGCCTGTGCCGCGGCGGCCCGCCGTGCGAGGGGGCGTACCAGCCCGCTGAGCAGCGGGGGTATGCCGCCGGGCCGGGCCCGTACGGCGGCGGCGTCGATCTCGGCGGGGACGAGGCGGGGTTCGCCGGAGCGGACGGCGGCGTCGAACAGGCGCAGGGACCGCTCGGCGCTCAGCCCCGGCAGCCCGTACTGCGCGATGCGCGCCAGTGCCGTCGCGTCGAGGTCCGCGCCCATCCCGGCGTCGGTGGCCCACAGGCCCCACGACAGTGCGGTGACGGGCAGTCCGAGGGAGGCGCGGTGGTCGGCGAGGACGTCGAGGAAGGCGTTGGCCGCCGCGTAGTTGCCCTGTCCGGCGCCGTCGAGGACGGCGGCCAGGGAGGAGAAGAGGACGAACGCCTTCAGGTCCCGGCCGCGGGTGAGCTCGTGCAGGTGCCAGGCCCCCTCGGCCTTGGCCCGGAACACCTCGGCGAGCAGCTCGCCGGTGAGCGAGCCGATCACGCCGTCGTGCACGGTGCCCGCGGCGTGGACGACCGAGTCGACCGGGTGGGCGGCGAGGAGCCGCTCGACGGCCGTGCGGTCGCCCATGTCGCAGGCCACGGCGGTCACGTCGGCGCCCAGCGCGGCGAGTTCGGCCTCCAGCGCGGGCGCGGAGCCCCTCCTGCCGGCCAGCACCAGGCTGCGGACGCCGTGGGTGCGCACCAGGTGCCGGGCCAGGATGCCGCCGAGGCCGCCCGTGCCGCCGGTGATCAGTACGGTGCCCCAGTCAGGTGCCGCGCTCCGCGCGGGCTGCACGGCGGTCAGCCGGGGGACGTGCAGTTCCCCGCCGGAGAGGGTGAGTTCGGGCTCCCCGGTGGCGAGGGCGGCGCTCAGGTCCGCGTCGGAGGGTGCGATGTGCGGGCCGTCGTGCTCCAGCAGGACGAAGCGGCCCGGGTTCTCCGCCTGGGCCGAGCGGACCAGGCCGCGGACGGGTGCGTGGGCCGGTCCCGCGGAGGTGACGACGACCAGGCGCGCGGCGGCGCAGCGGTCGTCGGACAGCCAGGCCTGCAGGGCGCGCAGGGCTTCTCCCGCGGCGGCCAACCCCGCGGTCGCGAAGTCACCGTCGTGGTCCCCGGCCCGGTGGACGACCGCGTCCGGCACCGGCCCGGCCCACGTGCCGTCCAGCACGTCGCCGAGCGCGGCCGTGCTCAGCGGCGGTGCCTGCGCGGGCCGGGCCGCGGGCACCGGCCGTATCGCGTAGAGCGGTTCGGCGTCCGGCACCGGGCGCGAGGTCAGGCCGCCGATCGTGGCGACGGGGGCCCCGGTGGCGTCGGCGAGCCGGAGGGAGAGCGTGTCCTTGCCGTCGCGGGAGATCCGGACCCGTACCGCCGAAGCGCCAGTCGCGTGCAGGCGGACGTCGCTCCAGGCGAAGGGGACGAGCACCTCCGGGCGGGCCTGCTCCCCGAGGTCGGCGGCGTGCAGGGCCGCGTCGAGCAGGGCGGGGTGCAGTCCGAAGCCGGGCGCGTCCGCCGCCGTGGCCGGGTCCAGGGCGACCTCGGCGCAGATGTCGTCACCGTGCCGCCAGGCGGCGCGCAGGCCCTGGAAGGCCGGGCCGTATCCGTAGCCCTGGGCGGCCAGGTCCGCGTAGACGCCGTCGAGGCCGAGGGGTTCGGCGCCTGCCGGCGGCCAGGTGGCGAGGGGGGCCTCGGGCGGCGCGGCGGTGGCGGCGAGGACGCCGGTGGCGTGCCGGGTCCACGCGCCGGGCTCCGCCCCGTCGGGCCGGGAGTGGACGGTCAGCGGGTGGCGCCCCGACGCGTCGGGCGCGCCGACGGCGACCTGCACCGCCACTCCCCCGTCGGCGGGCAGCTCCAGCGGTGCGCCGAGGGTCAGCTCCTCCAGGGTGCCCGCGCCGACGTGGTCGCCCGCGCGCAGGGCCAGTTCCACGAACGCCGTGCCGGGGAGGAGCACGCGGCCGGAGATGGCGTGGTCGGCCAGCCAGGGGTGCGTACGGAGCGAGAGGCGGCCGGTCAGCACCGCTTCGTCGGCGCCGACGGCGACGACGGCGCCCAGCAGCGGGTGGCCGGCGGGAAGCTGTCCGAGGCCGGTGGCGTCCGCACCGGCCGAACCCGGCTCCAGCCAGAACCGCTTGCGCTGGAAGCGGTAGGTGGGCAGGTCGATGCGCCGGCCGCCGCGGCCGGCGTGGAAGCGCGCCCAGTCGACGGGCACGCCGCGGGCGTGGGCCAGGGCGAGGGCGGACACGGCCTCGTGCTCCTCGGGCCGGTCGCGGCGCAGCAGCGGGGTGAAGGCGAGGCCGGTGCCCTCGGCGCACTCCTCGCCCATCGCGCTGAGCACGCCGTCGGGGCCGAGCTCCAGGAAGGTGCGGACCCCGGCTTCCTCCAGGCCGCGCACGGCGTCGTGGAAGCGCACCCGGGCGCGGACGTGTTCGACCCAGTGGTCGGGGCCGCACAGTTCGCCGGTGGTGAGGGCGCCGGTGACCGTCGAGACGACGGGGATCCGCGGCGTCGCGTAGGTCAGCACCTGGGCGACGCGGCGGAACTCCGCCAGCACCGGTTCCATCAGCGGCGAGTGGAAGGCGTGGCTGACCTGCAGGCGCTTGGTGCCGTGGCCGCGCCCGGCCAGGATTTCGGCGATGCGGGCGACCTCGTCCCCGTCGCCGGATATCACCACGGAGGCGGGGCCGTTGACGGCGGCTATGCCCGTGCGCGGGGTGAGCAGGGGCGTCACGTCGGCTTCGGCTGCCTGCACCGCGACCATGGCGCCGCCGGCGGGGAGTTCCTGCATGAGGCGGCCGCGTGCGGCCACGAGGATCGCCGCGTCCTCCAGTGTCAGCACGCCGGCGACGTGGGCGGCGGCGATCTCGCCGACCGAGTGCCCGGCGAGGTAGTCGGGCCGCACGCCCCAGCTCTCCAGGAGACGGAACAGCGCGACCTCGACGGCGAAGAGGGCGGGCTGGGCGTATTCCGTGTCGTGCAGCCGCGCGGCCTCCGGCGTGCCCGCCTCCGCGAACAGCACGTCGCTCAGGGGCGGTTGGAGCTGCATGTCGAGGTAGGCGCAGGCCTCGTCGAGCGCGTCGGCGTAGGCCGGGAAGGCCCCGGCCAGGCCGCGTCCCATCGCGAGGCGCTGGCTGCCCTGGCCGGTGAAGAGGAACGCGAGCCCGCCGGGCCCGGCCACGCCGGTGGGGGCGGTGCCGGAGGCGAGGTCCGCCAGGGCGTCCTGCAGTTCGCCGCGGTCGGCGGTGACGATGGCGGCGCGGTGCGGGAGGGCGGCGCGCGTGGTGGCCAGGGAGAGGGCGATGTCGGCCAGGGGCGCCTCGGCGGCCAGGGGCAGCAGCGCGGACGCCTGGGCGCGCAGGGCCTGTTCGCCGCGGGCCGACAGGAGGAAGGGCAGCACGCCGGGGGTGTCCTCGTCCGCGGGCGCGGGGCCGGCCGGCTCCGCGTCCGCCGTGTCCTCTTCAGGGTGTTCGACGATGAGGTGCGCGTTGGTGCCGCTGACGCCGAACGACGAGATGCCGGCGCGGCGGGGGCGGCCCGTCTCGGGCCAGGGCCGGTCCTCGGTGAGCAGTTCGACGGCCCCCGACGCCCAGTCGATGTGCGGGCTGGGCGCGTCGACGTGCAGGGTGCGCGGCAGGTGGCCGTGGCGCATGGCCAGGACCATCTTGATCACTCCGGCGACGCCGGCGGCGCCCTGGGTGTGGCCCAGGTTCGACTTCACCGAGCCGAGCAGCAGCGGTGCGCCGCCGTCCCGCTCCTGCCCGTAGGTCGCGAGGAGCGCGTGGGCCTCGATGGGGTCGCCGAGGGTGGTGCCGGTGCCGTGCGCGTCGACGGCGTCGACCTCGGCCGCGGTCAGCCCGGAGTTGGCCAGGGCCTGGCGGATGAGGCGCTGCTGGGCGGCGCCGCTGGGCGCGGTGAGGCCGTTGCTGGCGCCGTCCTGGTTGACGGCCGAGCCGCGGACGACGGCGAGCACGCGGTGGCCGTTGCGCCGGGCGTCGGAGAGCCGTTCGAGGACGAGGACGCCGGCGCCCTCGGCGAATCCGGTGCCGTCGGCCGCGGCCGCGAAGGCCTTGCACCGGCCGTCGCGCGCCAGTCCGCGCTGGCGGCTGAACGCGGTGAAGACGCCGGGTCCGCCCATCACGGCGACGCCGCCGGCGAGCGCCAGCGAGGACTCGCCCTGCCGCAGGGACTGGCAGGCCAGGTGGATGGCCACGAGGGAGGCCGAGCAGGCGGTGTCGACGGTGACGGCCGGCCCCTCCGTGCCCAGGACGTAGGCGACGCGGCCGGAGATGACGCTCGGCGCGTTACCGGTCAGCAGGTAGGCATCGAGGCCGTCGGGCGCGTCGTGCAGGCGCGGGCCGTACTCCTGCACCTCGGCGCCGAAGAACATGCCGGCCGCGCTGCCGCGCAGGCCCGTCGGGTCGATGCCGGCGCGCTCCAGCGCCTCCCACGAGGTCTCCAGCACCAGCCGCTGCTGGGGGTCCATCGCCGGGGCCTCGCGCGGGCTGATCCCGAAGAAGTCGGCGTCGAACCCGGTGGCGGTGTCCAGGAACCCGCCGGCGCGCACGTAGCTGCGGCCCGGCGCCTCGGGGTCGTCGTCGAAGAGGTTCTCCAGGTCCCAGCCGCGGTCCTCGGGGAAGCCGGACAGCACCTCGCCGCCGTCGGCCAGCAGCCGCCACAGCTCCTCCGGCGAGTCGATCCCGCCCGGGAAGCGGCAGCCGATCCCCACGACGGCGACGGGCTCGCCGGCGGGCCCGGCCGCGGCGGCCGCGGGGACCGGCGCGGGCCGGGCCGCGGCGTCGCCCAGGGCCCCGGCCAGCAGCCGGTCGGCGAGGGCGACGGGGGTGGGGTGCTCGTAGACGAGCGTGACCGGCAGGTCGAGGCCGGTCTCCGCGCTCAGCCTGCGGTGCAGGTCGACCGCCGCCAGCGAGTCGAAGCCCAGCCCGGCGAAGGGCAGCGTGAGGTCCAGGGTTCCGGGGGCGTCGGGCCGGGCCGACCGCAGTGCCGCCGACGCGTGGGCGTGCACGAGGTCGAGGACCACCCTGCGGTGTTCCGACGGCGCGGTGGCGGCCAGCAGCCGGGCCAGTGCTGAATCGGAACTGGACTCGTTCATCCGCGCATCTCCACTTTCGGCCGAAACCGTTTTCCCGTTGACGGTAGTGAGACCCCGGCAGGGGCCACACCCTTACGCACCCCTAGGACGTGTGCGCCCCGGGCCGATCACTCCCCTGCCCGGCGCGCCGGACACCTGCTCGTGGTCGAACTTCCGGCGCACATACGAGAGGGAATCCAGCAGATCGCCGGAGGTGACGGTGCGGGACCCGCGCGTCTCCACCACGCCGGACAGCGGCAGCCTGCCGGTGTCCGCCCAGCGGAGCCGTCCTTTCCCGTCGATGTAACTCCTGCTGCGCCCCATGTTGTCGGGGTGCAGGCAATAGGGGATGTCGAGATATCCCCTGCGGAATGCCAGCAGCATGGCCTCGCCGGGATCGGACGCCATATTGAGTACGGCGGACACTAGAGCGGCGGCTTCCGCATACGTCTGTGAATCGGCGCCCGCGCTTTCGGCGGCGACGGGCCGCGGGGTCCTCGCCGCGGTGGCGGCCGCGAATTCGAGCGCGCTGACGTTCTCCGCGACCGTCGGAATCCGTACGGATTCGGCGACGGTCTTCACGATCAGGCGTTCGGAGCCGGTTACGGCGGCGAGCTCCGCCGCCTTGCCCAGCAGCCGGTAGGCGCCGTCCGGCGAGGCGGGGTAGACGCCCATGTAGGCGTAGATGACGACGTGCCAGTCGGTGTCGGGCAGCAGCTCCGCACACAGCCGGCGCAGCGCCGCGACGGCTTCGGCGTCCTGCGCCGGGCTCGTCTGCTGGGCGTAGCTGACGGAGATGCTGCGCAGGCCGTGCCGGTGGAAGAACAGGGCTTCCAGCACGCTGATCGCGACCAGCTGGCTGGGCGGGCAGAGCTGTCCGAGCATGCACCCGCCGAACGTCTCCAGGTGCGGTTCCAGGCCCGTCTCGCGCAGCCGGACGAACAGCTCGCAGGAGCGCGCCCAGTTGTCCACGGACTGCCGGAGCGGTATGCGCCCGTAGGGCAGGCAGTACGAGACGGGCCCGCCCTCGGAGGCGTCGAGTCCGACGGTCATCAGCGCCCGGAAGATGTCGACGGGGTCGGCGGAGCCGTGCCGGACCTGGACGGGGAAGTCCGGTCCGTGGGAGCCCTCCAGGACCCACCGCGTGGTGGCCGGGTCGTGGTTGACGATCGGGTAGCCGTTGAGCGACTCGCCCTCCAGGAGGGCGAGTCCGGCGGACTCCAGGTCCCGGACGCGGGTGTAGCTGTCCAGGGTGATGGTGCCGACCGTCCGCCCGTTCGCCGCCCTGGTCGCCCGCAGGCCGGCGCGCATCCGTCCGGGTTCGCTCATGCCCATCCTGGGCTGCACGACGAGTTCGCCGCCGGCGTGGGCCCGGCGGACGAACGCGCCGAACCCGGTCACGCCAGTGCCCGCTGCGGGAGCGCGTCGAGCAGCCGCCGGAAGGAGGCGATCCCCTCGGCGCCGTCGTCGAAGACGGCGTCGTACCCGGCGGTGACCAGGGCGCCGAGCTGCTCGGCGCTCCGGACCCCGGCGATCCCCAGCTTGCCGCCGATGACCGCCGGCACGGCGCTCAGCCCGGGCTGCCGGCGCAGCCGGCTGATCAGCCGCATGCCGTCCCGGTAGCCGTGGCCGTTGACGCTGCTCACCACGAGCAGCGCGGGCCGGCGGGCGAGGCACTCGGCGACGACCAGCTCCTCGGGCGCGCAGGGGCCGAGGTTGACGACGCCGAAGCCGAGCTCCTCCAGCAGCAGTTGCAGGAAGACCAGGTTCCAGGTGTGCGAGTCGGAGGTCACGCCCGTGACGACGACGGTGGCGTCCCGCCGGGCGGGGGCCCGGTCCCCGGCGGGCTCCGCGCCCGCACCCCTCCCCGTCGTGGCCGGGCTGCTCATCGCTCCCCCTGCCCGTACGCGTACGCGCGGGTGTGCTCGATCCGGGAGGCCGAGACGACGTCGCCGCCGCGCACGACGATCTCGACCGGGGCCGGTCTGCCCAGGAACATCAGCAGGCTGGCGGTGGGTCCGTAGGCGCCGGCGTTGGGGACGGCGACGACGTCCCCGGGCGCGAGCGCCGGCAGCGGGATGTCACGGCCGAGGACGTCCCCGGGGGTGCACAGCGGGCCGACGAGGCTGGCGACCTGGTCGGCCGGCTCCTGCGGCCCGTGGAGCTCGACGGACACCGGCAGGATCCGCCCGAGGCCGGACATGCCGCCGAAGGTGTTGATGCCGCCGTCCAGGATCGCGAAGCGCCGGCCGCGGCTCTCCTTGAGGTTGACCACCCCGGCCAGCAGCGTGCCGCTGTCGCCTACGAGGTGACGCCCGGACTCGAAGGCGATGCGCGGGGCGCCCTCGCGCCACCCGGGGAAGTGCGCGTCCAGCGTCTCCGCCAGGGCCGCGCGCAGCTCGCCGTACACCGGCCGGTCGCCGGTCACGGCGTACGGGGCCGCGAAGCCGCCGCCGATGTCCACGAACCGGAACCGCACGCCCAGCTCGTCCTGCAGCCCGGCGGCCACCGCGATGGTGTGGCGGAACTCGGCGATCAGGCTCGCCTCGTCCTTGGCGTTGCTGAGCGGGAAGAAGTGGGCGCCCGCGACCCGGGTCCCGGGCACGGCCGTCAGCTCGTCCCGGAGGGCGGGCAGCGTCTCGCTGTCGAAGCCGAACTGGGAGGGGACGCCGGTCATCCGGATGCTGGTCGAGGCGCTCGCGGAGGCGCTGTTGACCCGCAGCAGGCAGTCGGCGACGACGCCGAGCCGGCCGGCGGTCTCCCCGACGCGCCGCAGGTCGCCGAGGGACTCGACGGAGAACAGCCGCACGCCCTCCTTCAGCGCCTCGGTCAGTTCGCCCTCGGTCTTGCCGGGCCCGGTGTAGAGGACGTCCGCCGCGGAGGCCCCCGCGGCGAGCACGGCGGCGAGCTCGCCGACGGAGCTGATCTCCGCCCGGCAGCCGCGCCCGGTGCCGGCGCACATCTCGCGGACGAGCTCCGGGTGCGGGTTCGCCTTGACGGCGTAGAAGAGGTGGGCCTCCTCGGGCAGGGCGGCGAAGAGGTCGCGCTTCGCCGCCGCGACGCGGTCGAGGTCGTAGACGTAGGCGGGCGTGCCGAAACGCTCGGCGAGCTCGGTGTAGCCGGTCACCGGTCGTTCCCTTCGAACAGCAGGGCGAGCTGCTTGCGCTCGTGCTTTCCGTGCAGAGTGAGGGGCAGGTCCTCGACGACCCTGCAGAGGCCGGGGACCTTGGCGGGCTCCAGCCGGCGGGCCAGCTCGCGCAGGACGGTGTGCGAGGCCACGTCGCCCTCGACGCACACCGCGAGGTCGCGGTCCCCGGCAGGCGGCAGGACGGCCGCGGCGCGGACGCCGGGGATGTCCATGGTGGCGGCCTCGATCTCGGTGGTGCTCATGCGCACGCCCTTGCGCTTGAACACGTCGTCGCGGCGGCCCTCGTAGTAGAGGAAGCCGTCCTCGTCCACGTGCCCGTAGTCGCCGGTGTGCAGCCGCCGGGCACCGGTGACCGGGTTCTCCCGGAACGTGCGGGCGGTGAGCTCCGGCGCGCGCCAGTACCCGGGCATCACGTGCGGGCCCTCCACCACGATCTCGCCCGTCTCCCCCGTGGGCAGTTCGGCCCCGTCCTCGCCGAGGACGAGCACCGTCGTGCCCGGCAGGGGCCGGCCGACCGACTCGCGCTTGCCGTCCTCGAACTCGGGCGGCAGGACGGAGATGCGCTTGCACTCGGTCTGGCCGAACTGGCGGATCACCTCGGCACCGGGGAACGCCGCGCGCAGCGCGTCGGCCGTCGGCCTGGGCAGCGCGGCCCCGGTGTTGGTGAACATCCGCACCCGGGAGATCCCCTCCGGCGCGGGCTCGCGCTCGGCCAGGGTCAGGATCATGGTGGCGAGGGACGGCACGATGGGCACCACCGTCGCCCCCGACTCCCGGATCCGCTTGAGCAGCACCAGGTCCGACTCGCCGTCGGCGAGCACCAGTTCGGAGCGGCCGAGGGCGGCCAGGAGGATCTTGTACAGCCCGTAGTCCCAGGAGATCGGGAAGCGGCAGAACACCACGTCGTCGGGGCGGTAGCCGAGTTCGAGGTGGATCGCGTGCGAGGCGAAGAGCATGGGCCCGTGCGGGCAGATGACCGCCTTCGGCGCGGCGGTGCTGCCGGAGGTGTACACCAGCGCCGCGATGTCCTCGGCGGACACCTCCACCGGGGCCGAGGCCCGTGCCCCCTTCTCGTGCAGGGCGGCGACCCCGCTCCAGAACTCCCCCATCCCGACGACCGGGGCCGGGGAGAACTCCGTGATCCGCGCCGCGGCGGCGTCGGCCGCGATCACCAGCCCGGGCTCGGCGTTGGCGAGCACCGAGCGGAGGTGGAAGTCCTTCATCCCCGGGTTCAGCGACACGAACACCGCGCCGCGCCGCGAGGTCCCGTAGAACAGGGCGACCAGTTCGCGGGTGCTGGGCACCTGCACGAGCACCCGGTCGCCGCGGCCGATGCCGCGGGCTTCCAGCCAGGCGTCGACCGCGTGGCTGTACGCGGCGAGCTCCCGGTACGTCCAGCGCCCGGCTCCGTCGCCGACCGCCGCGGCGCCGGGAGCGGTGTCCGCCGTGGCCTCGTCCAGCAGCGCGTGGACGAGCGCGGGCGGACGGGTATCCGATGTCGAATTACGGTTCACTGCGCCCCGTATGACCTTTCATGAGAGCCCTCCTGCACGGTGCGGGCGGCCGGCTCAGCCGGCTGCGGGCGCGGCCCGGAGGGCGAGCTTCTTGCGGTCGATCTTCCGGTTCGGGTTCAGCGGGAATTCCGCCAGGTGCACGTACTTCTTCGGGACGATCGCCAGGGGCAGCACGCTCCGCAGCTCGCGGGCCAGCTGCACCTGCGGCACGGCGGATCCGGTGTAGAAGACCACCAGTTCGCAGGTGTGGCCCGCCGCGACCGCCACGGTGACGGCGTCCTCCACGCCGGCGCAGGTGCGCACGGCGGCGTCCACCTCGGCCAGCTCCACGCGCACGCCGTGCACCTGGACCTGGGAGTCCTGCCGCCCCAGGTAGAGCAGTTCGCCGTCGTCCGCGCGGCGGACGCGGTCGCCGGTGCGGTACCAGCGCCGGCCGTCCCGGTGGAAGAAGCGGCCGGTGTCGTCGGAGGGGTCGAGGTAGCCGGGCGTCAGCTGGGGCCCGGCGATGCACAGCTCCCCTTCGTCGGTGTGCTCGGCGCCGTCCGGGCCGAGCAGCAGCACGCCGTGCCCGGCGTGCACCGCGCCGATCGGCACGACGCCGTGCAGCCCGCGCCCGGCGGACCACCGGTGGGCGGAGACCGTGATGGTCAGCTCGGTCGGCCCGTAGAGGTTCTCCACGAACGCGCCCGGTGCCGCCGCCTGCCAGTCCTCGGCGTCCTGGCAGTTCAGCGCCTCCCCCGCGAAGAAACTCCACCGCAGGGACGGCATCGCCCCCGGCCGCAGGCCGCCCGTGCGCCGGATCAGGGCGATGGCGCTGGGCGTGGAGAACCAGACGGTCAGCCCTTCCGCGGCGGCGAACGCCGGCATGTCCCGGAACGCCTGCGGCGGCGGAACGGTCAGGGTCGCACCGGCCCCCCAGGCACAGAACAGGTCGAACATCCCGCAGTCGAAGTTGAGGTCGAAGTTCTGCGAGAAGACGTCCCCGGGCCCGAAGTCGTAGCGCTCGTCGAGCAGGCCGAAGTAGTGCGCGGTGTTGGCGTGCGTGACCGGCACGCCCTTCGGCCTGCCGGTCGAGCCCGAGGTGAACAGGACGTACGCCACGTCCGCCGCCCGCACCGGCCGCGGCGAGGCCAGGGCGGCGGCCGGGTCGTACGGCACGGCCGGCATCGGCTGCCCGCCGGGGCGGAAGAGCACCGGCAGGTCGGTGCCGGCCTCCCGCAGCGCCGTGAGCGCGGGCAGCGCGTCGTCGTCCGCGATCAGTGCGCCGACGCCGCTCGCCTCGATCATCTGCCGGGTGCGCAGCGCGGGGAAGGCGGGCTGCAGCGGGACGGTGGTGATCCCCGTGTACAGGCCGGCGAGGACCGCCGGGTACGCGGAGAGCCCCTTGCCCGCCAGCACGCCGATCGCCTGCGGCCGCTCCGGCAGCCCCGACAGCAGCGAGCCCGCCAGCGCCAGCGCGCGCTCGTGCAGCTCCCGGTAGGTCAGCGCGGCTTTGCCGGCCCGGACCGCGGGGCGGTCCGGCGACAAGGCCAGGCCGCGCAGAAAGCGGCCGGGCAGTACGGCGTCCATGGTGTCGTCCATCGTGGTGTCCCCCGGCTCCCGCTACGCGGCGGTGCCGGCCGGCAGGCCCTCCACGGTCTTCCAGAGGATGCCGGGGTTCTCGAAGTTCTCCATGGCCAGCGCGCCGTCGAGGAACCGCACGTCGTAGGTGCTCTCGAGGTTCCCGAGCAGTTCGACCACGCCCAGGGAGTCCAGCCCCAGGTCGCGCAGGGCGGTGCCGCTCTCCAGGGGCTCGTCCGGTGCCAGGAACGGCAGGAACTTGCGCAGAAGCTGTTCGAACTGGTCGTCCCACATGGTGGATCCCATCGTCGGAGGGTGCTCAGGCGGCGCCGGCGCGGCGCCGTGGTGTCATCGCCAGCCGCGGATTGGCCGCGATGACCTCGAAGTTGTCCGTCGTGCGGCCGACCCGGCCGAAGAGGCTGTCCGGGCCCGCGACGCAGATCCGCTCGACACCGGCCTCCTTGAGGGCGGTCACGACCGCCGGCCAGTCCAGCGGGCGGGTGAAGCTGTCCAGCAGCATCGTGCGGATGCCTTCGGCCGAGTGCAGGAGCGTGCCGTCCTGGTCGGCGACGACCGGCAGCTCCGGGTCGGCGAAGTCCAGGGTGGAGACCACTTCCCGCTCGGCCTTGGCGCGCAGTCCCGCGAAGGCGGCCGAGTGCATGGGCGGCCGCATCGTGTACAGCGACATCCCGCCGACGGCGCGCAGCCGCTCCTGCAGCCAGGAGACCCGGCCCTCGGCCAGCGAGAGCATGAAGAAGTCGTCGTCGATGTAGCAGGAGATGTCGTGCCACTCGCCCTGCTCGTCGAGCTCGGCGAGGATCTCGTCGAGCCGCTCGCGCGGCGTGCGCACGAAGGAGAGCGTGACGATGTCGCGGTGCTCGTGCCGGAAGTACTCGTCCATGCAGCGGGCGAGCCCGGCGGTCATCCGGATCGCCTCGGCCGCCGGCAGCGCCCCGGAGTAGGCGATGGCCGCCTTCTCGCCGAAGCTCGGCCCGGCACAGAATCCGGGCTCGATCCCCAGGTTCTGCCGCGCCCATTCGGCGGAGGCGAGACAGTTCACGAGGAAGGCGACCTGGGCCGCCTCGGAATAGTCCCCGTCGGCCTCGCGGAAGGCGTCGACCAGGGAGTAGCCGAGCACGTCGTCGGCGACGGCGACGAGTTCGCGGGCGAACGGGTTCACCACCATGAACCGGCCGACGTCGGTGAACGCGGACGGGCCCATGCCGGGAAAGACGACGGCGGTGCGGTGTGCCTCGGCGGCCATGAGTGCCACGTCCTCTCTACAGGTCTACAGGCTCTTCAGGAATCCGGTCAGCACCTCGGTGAACCGTTCCGGCTCCTCCAGGTGCGGCACGTGACTCGACTGCTCGAAGACCTCCCAGCGCACATCCGGAATGAGGTCGTGGAACGGCTGCATCGTCACCGCCGTCGCCTCGTCGTGACGGCCGTTGACGAGCAGGGTCGGCGCCTCGACGGCGTCCAGGCCGTCGATGACCGACCAGTCCTTCAGGGTGCCGGTCACGTGGAATTCGCTGGGCCCGTTCATCGTGTAGTACACGGTCGGGTCGTTGTAGATCTCCATGAAGGAGGAGAGGAAGTCCCGCGGCCACGGCAGGGTCCGGCACACGTGCCGGTCGTAGAAGACGCGCATCGCGGTGAAGTACTCGTCCGAGTCGGTCGTGCCGGCGGCCTCGTGGCGCCGCAGCGTCTCGTCCACCCCCGGCGGGAGCTGCGACCGCAGCACCTCCATCTCGGCGAGCCACAAGGGGTATGAGGCGGGCGCGTTGGCGATGACGAGGCCGCGCAGGCCGGAGGGCCGTGCCGAGGCGTGCCGGGCGGAGAGCAGCCCGCCCCACGACTGGCCGAACAGCACGTAGTCGTCGGCGATGCCGAGGCGCTCCAGCAGGTTGTCCAGCTCGGCCAGGAAGAGCTCGGGGGTCCAGAAGTCCGCGCCGCGGCCGGGCAGGTGCGTCGATCCGCCGTTGCCGAGCTGGTCGTAGTGGACGACCGGCCAGCCGGCGTCGGCGAGGGAGGTGAGACCCAGCAGGTAGTCGTGCGTGCTGCCCGGGCCGCCGTGCACGGCGACGACGGCGGGCCGGCCCGCACGGAGTTCACCGGTGATCCGGTACCAGGTCCGGTACTCCCCGAAAGGGACCGTTCCCTTTGCGCTGGGGTCCGAGGACACGGCAAGCACCTCACTCGACGTCGTGCAGGGGGTCGGGACCGACGCTAACCCGCTGCGGCGCCGCACCAGGACCCCTAACGGCCCCTAGCGGAGCAGGGGTTGCCGCCGGGGTGCGCCGGCGTCGCCGAACTGGGGCCGGTAGGGGGTGCTGCCCGCGCACCGGGGGTGTTTAGCGTGCGAACGGCGGCAGCCCGTTTCCCACGTGCCCGCCCGTACGACGTACCGAGTACGAAAGGGCATCATGAACCCACCTGCCGAGCAGCACCCCGCGTTCCCCATGGCCCGCCGGTGCCCCTTCGGCCCGCCGGAGGAGTACGCGAAGCTCCGCGCGAGCGAACCGGTCTCCCGGGCGACCCTCAAGGTCAACGGCAAGCCCGCCTGGCTGATCACCAAGCACGAGCACATCAAGAAGGTGCTCGGCGACTCCCGGGTGAGCGCCAACCTGAAACTGCCGGGCTACCCGCTGCAGGTCCCCGTACCGGAGGAGATGCTGCAGGCCGTCCCGCTGACGTTCCTGTCCATGGACCCGCCGGACCACACCGTCCAGCGCCGCATGCTGGCCCCCGAGTTCAGCGTCCGCCGGATGCGGGAGCTGCGGCCCCGGGTCCAGCAGATCGTGGACGAGCGCATCGACGCGATGCTCGCCGCCGGCGGCCCGGTGGACCTGATGACCGCGCTCGCACTGCCCGTGCCCTCCCTGGTGATCTGCGAGCTGCTCGGCGTCCCCTACGAGGACCACGCACGGTTCGAGACCTGGGCCGGGCAGATCATGAGCCGCGACATCGGCGAGGAGGAGCGCGGGCGGGCCCACTACGAGCTCGACCGGTACGTCGACGGCCTGGTCACCGCCAAGGAGAGCGAGCCGGGCGACGACATGATCAGCCGGCTGATCGGGAAGAACCGTGCGGAGCCGGCGGTCGGGCACGCGGACATCGTCAGCATGGCCCGGCTGATGCTCGTCACGGGCCACGAGACCACCGCCAACATGATCGCCCTCGGCACCCTGGCGCTGCTGGAGCATCCCGAGCAGCTCGCCGCGGTCACGGCCGACCCGGACCTGCTGCCCCGGGCCGTCGAGGAACTCCTGCGCTACTTCAGCATCTCCGACTCCGGCACCGCACGCGTGGCCCTGGAGGACATCGAGATCGGCGGCACGCTCATCCGCGCCGGCGAGGGCATCCTGCCGCTCAACAACGCGGCCAACCACGACGAGGACGTCTTCGCCGACCCCGACACGCTCGACATCCACCGCGAGGAGGCCCGCAGCCACCTCGCCTTCGGCTACGGCGTCCACCAGTGCATCGGGCAGAACCTCGCGCGCCTCGAACTCGACGTCGTCTACGGCACGCTCTTCCGGCGCGTCCCCGGCCTCCGCCTCGCCGCCTCCCCGGAGGACCTGCGCTTCAAGGACGACGCCATCGTGTTCGGCGTCTACGAGCTGCCGGTCACCTGGTAACCATCCGCACGACGTACCGAGTTCGAGAGGGCACCATGACGCACTCCGCCGACCCGGCGCGCCACCCGGCGTTCCCGATGAAGCGCACCTGTCCCTTCAGCCCGCCGGAGGAGTACGCGAAGCTCCGCGCGAGCGAACCGGTCTCCCGGGCGACCCTCAAGGTCAACGGCAAGCCCGCCTGGCTGGTCACCACCTACGAGCACGTCAGGCAGGTGCTCGGCGACCCGCGGGTGAGCTCGAACCTCAAGCTGCCGGGCTACCCGCACCAGTTCCACATCCCCGAGGAGATGCTCCGGTCGGTGCGGCTGATGCTGCTGTCGATGGATCCCCCGGACCACACCGCGCAGCGCCGCATGCTGATCCCCGAGTTCACCGCCCGGCGGGTCAAGGCCCTGCGCCCGCGGATCCAGGAGATCGTGGACGAGCGCGTCGACGCGATGCTCGCCGCGGGCGGCCCGGTGGACCTGGTGACCGCGCTCGCGCTGTCCGTGCCCTCCCTGGTGATCTGCGAGCTGCTCGGCGTCCCGTACGAGGACCACGCGCGGTTCGAGGAGTGGTCGGCGACGATGATGAACCACGACGCAGCACCCGAGGAGTACGGAGCGGCGGTCCAGGCCCTGGACGGCTATCTGGACGCGCTGGTCGCCGGCAAGGAGGAGCGGCCGGGCGACGACCTGATCAGCCGGTTCATCGAGAAGAACCGGGTGGAGCAGGTCGCCGACCACACCGACGTCGTGACGATGGCGCGGCTGATGCTCGTCGGCGGCCACGAGACCACGGCCAACATGATCGCCCTCGGTGTGCTGGCGCTGCTGGAGCACCCCGGGCAGCTGGACGCGGTCAAGGCCGACCCGGACCTGCTGCCGCGGGCCGTCGAGGAACTCCTGCGCTTCTTCAGCATCTCGGACTCGGGCGCCGCGCGCGTGGCCCTGGAGGACATCGAGGTCGGCGGCACCCTCATCCGCGCCGGCGAGGGCATCCTCCCCCTCAACAACTCCGCGGACCACGACGAGTCCGTCTTCCCCGACCCCGACACGCTGAACATCCACCGCGAGGAGGCCCGCAGCCACCTCGCCTTCGGCTACGGCATCCACCAGTGCATCGGAGCGAACCTCGCCCGCGTGGAGCTGGAGGTCGTCTACGGCACCCTGTTCCGGCGCATCCCCGGCCTGCGCCTGGCCGCGCCCCTGGAAGAGCTCAGGTTCAAGGACGACGCCATGGTCTACGGCGTCTACGAACTGCCCGTCACCTGGTGACCGGCTCCGGAGAGAGGTTCCCCGCCATGCGCGTCAGCGTGGAGACCCCGCGGTGCGTGGGGTCCGGTCAGTGCGCGATGCTCACCCCGGAGGTCTTCGACCAGGACGAGGACGGGATCGTCGTCCTCCTCCAGGAGGCGCCGCCGGAGGAGGTGTACGAGGACGTCCGCCAGGCGGCCATGACGTGCCCGGTCCAGGTCATCAGCCTCGACGAATAGCGGCGCATAGCATGGGGCTCATGAGTGCGCGTCTGATCGAGTTCCCCGAGCAAGGCCTTCCCGGCACCCTCGTCCGCTACACGGAGGGCGGGGGCGAGCCCGTGGAGGTGGAGCCGCGCGGCGCGGTGGCGCTGTCCTCCGGCTCCCGGCTCGTCTACGTGATCGACGCGGCGGATGCCGAGGCGGCCGACAAGGAGGCCCTCGCGGACGGCCTCGCCGGGCTGCCGTCCGACGCGTTCGTCGTCGCCGACCTGGGCGGCGCGACGGACGGCATGCTCCGGGCCGTCGCCGGGCAGCGGGCGGTCAGGACGCTCGTGCTGTCGGGCGACTTCACCGACGAGGGCGTCGCGGCGCTGGGGACCATGCCGGAACTGACCGACCTGGTGCTGGAGTCGCCCCGGTTCACCGGGACGGGGCTGGCCGCGCTCGCCGGGTCGGAGACGGCCGGCTCCCTCGACACCCTCGTCCTCAGCGGCACCACGGCGTTCGAGCCCCGCTCGCTGGCCGCCCTGGCGGAGGCGCCGCACCTGGCCTCCCTCGCCTTCGAGGGCCTCCCCGTCGACCACGCCCTCGCCGACGCCCTGATCGCGCTCACGCCGCACCTGGCC
This sequence comes from Streptomyces telluris, assembly GCF_024519335.1. NCBI lineage: Bacteria > Bacillati > Actinomycetota > Actinomycetes > Kitasatosporales > Streptomycetaceae > Streptomyces > Streptomyces telluris. The sequence goes on along the minus strand of NZ_JANIID010000001.1, from coordinate 338,524 downwards.
GAGGTGTCGGTGGCCGAGCGCCCCGGCCACGACCTCGCCCTCGACGTGCTGGAGCGGCTGCTGGCCGCCGGGCTCAGCGTCAACGGCATCGCCGCGCCGCCGGAGAACGCCGCCCTCTTCGCCCGCGCCGCCGCCGAGGCCGCCGACACCGGCGCCTTCGAGGACGAGGACGCCGAGGACTTCGAAGACGGGGAGGGCGAGGAGGACGAGGAGCCGCAGGAGCGCGGCGTACTGCGCGAGATCACCGACGAGGCCGAGCTGGACCGGCTGCTCGCCGGGCCCGTGCCCGTCCTGGTCCACCTCACCGCCCCGTGGTGCGGCCCGTGCTCCCTGCTCACCCCCGTCCTGGAGGACGTGGTCGAGGCCTGCGGCGACGCCCTGACCGGAGTGAAGATCGACGTGGACCGGGCCGGCTGGGCGCAGGAGCGGTTCGACGCGATGGGCGTGCCCACCGTGATCCTGGTGCGCGCGGGCAAGGAGAGCTTCCGCTTCAGCGGGGTCGCCTCCGCGGCGCAGCTCACCGGCTGGCTGGCCGCGGTGGGCGTCGCCGCCGGCTGAGCCGCGCCCGAAGGGGCGCGGGGAACTGCGCGACCGGCCACGGCGCGCCTGCAGATGACGCACCCGGCCGTCAGGCAAGCGCTCGGCTTCCCTGACGGCCGGTTCTCCCGCGGCCGCTTTCCCCCGCGGTCTGGGCGCAGGCCCCGCAGGCGCTGTAGCGTCCGTCCATGCCTGCCCGATCCGGTGTCGTCGCACCGCCGGGGTGGAGCCGCTGGCTGGTCCCGCCCGCCGCGCTGTCCATCCACCTGGCCATCGGCCAGGCCTACGCCTGGAGCGTGTTCAAACCGCCGCTGGAGTCCTCGCTGGGCCTGTCCGGCACGGCCTCGGCGCTGCCGTTCCAGGTGGCGATCGTGATGCTCGGCCTGTCGGCCGCGTTCGGCGGCACGCTCGTGGAGCGCAACGGCCCGCGCTGGGCGATGTCCGTGTCGGCCGTGTGCTTCTCGTCCGGCTTCCTGGTGGCCGCCCTGGGGGCGGCCACGCGCCAGTACTGGCTCGTCGTGGCGGGCTACGGCCTCATCGGCGGGACCGGGCTGGGCATCGGCTACATCTCGCCGGTCTCCACGCTCATCAAGTGGTTCCCCGACCGCCCGGGCATGGCCACCGGCATCGCCATCATGGGCTTCGGCGGCGGTGCCCTCATCGCCTCGCCGTGGTCGTCCGCGCTGCTGTCGCACTTCGGCACGGACTCCTCCGGCATCGCGCGGACGTTCCTGGTGATGGGCGTGGCGTACGCCGTGTTCATGACGCTCGGGGTGCTGCTCGTACGGGTGCCGCCCGATTCCCCGGGGCCGCCGGGAGGGGCGGGGGGCCGCGCGCCGTCCCGGGAGCTCGTCTCGAGCGGTCAGGTGTCGGCCCGCAACGCCCTGCGCACGCCGCAGTTCTGGTGCCTGTGGGTCGTCCTCTGCGCGAACGTCACGGCGGGCATCGGCATTCTGGAAAAGGCCGCCCCGATGATCACAGACTTCTTCGCGGACTCCTCCTCCCCCGTGGGCGCGGCCGCCGCCTCGGGATTCGTCGGTGTGCTCTCGCTCGCCAATATGCTCGGCCGGATCGTCTGGTCCTCCGCCTCCGACGTCGCCGGCCGCAAGAACGTCTACCGGCTCTATCTCGGCGCGGGCGCACTCATGTATCTCGTCCTCGCCCTGGCCGGCAGTTCGTCCAAGCCGCTGTTCATCGTCTGCGCCGGTGTGGTGCTGTCCTTCTACGGCGGCGGGTTCGCGACCGTGCCCGCGTACCTCAGGGACCTCTTCGGGACCTACCAGGTCGGTGCGATCCACGGCCGGCTGCTGACGGCGTGGTCCACGGCCGGGATCCTCGGGCCGCTCATCGTCAACTCCGTCGCCGACGCCGGGAAGTCCGCGGGCCGGACGGGGCCGGGCCTGTACACCACGTCCTTCCTGGTCATGATCGGGCTGCTGGCCGTGGGCTTCGCGGCCAACGAGCTCGTCCGGCCCGTGCACCCGCGCCACCACGAGCCGGCCGGCGGCGGGGGCCGGCCGCCGGCGGCCGCCGTACCGGAGAAGGGGGCGGGGCTGTGACACCCGTGCGCAAGGCGGTGCTCGTGCTGAGCTGGCTGTGGGTGGGGGCGCCCTTCGCCTACGGAGTGTACGAACTCGCCTCAAGGCTTCGGCAATTGTTCACCGGGTGAGCCGCCCGGAAAGCAGGAAATCCCCCGGCCGTATTGACGGACGGGGGATTTCTCTGCGTATATTGAATATTTCCCTGCCCTGCTGAATCCAGGGCAGGGGGAAGCCTTATGAAGTCATAGTACCCCGGCTGGAGCTGAATTGTCAATCGCGGACATGCGCAACGAGCAAGAATTCATCGATATGCTCCACGAACGCCTGGCCGAGCTGCGCGCCGGAGCCGAGTCGGCGGTGGCCCGGGCCCTGGCCCAGGGCGGCAGCACCTTCCAGGCCCGCCTGGAGCGCGATGTCATGGTGGCCGAGCAGTCCGGGCTCCTCTCCGCCTTCAACGCCGGCGAGCGGGGCCTGTGCTTCGGCCGGCTCGCCTTCCGGGACGGCCGCGACCACCACATCGGCCGCATCGGCATCCGGCGCGACGACGCCGAGCGCACCCCGCTCGTCATCGACTGGCGCGCCGAGGTCGCCCGCCCGTTCTACCTCGCCACCGGGCACACCCCCATGGGGCTGCGCCGCCGGCGGCACATCACCACCGAGGGCCGCCGCGTCACCGCCCTGCACGACGAGATCCTCGACCTCACCGACACCGAACGCACCGGGCACGAGGGCTCCGACGCCGACGCCGTGCTGCTCTCCGCCCTCGACGCGGCGCGCACCGGCCGGATGCACGACATCGTGCAGACCATCCAGGCCGAGCAGGACCGCATCATCCGCGCCCCGCACCGCGGCGTCCTCGTCGTCGAGGGCGGGCCCGGCACCGGCAAGACGGTCGTCGCCCTGCACCGCGCCGCCTTCCTGCTGTACGCCCACCGCGAGCAGCTGGCCCGGCGCGCCGTGCTCATCGTCGGCCCCAACCCCGCCTTCCTCGGCTACATCGGGGAGGTGCTGCCCTCGCTCGGCGAGACGGGCGTGCTGCTCGCCACCCCCGGCGAGCTCTTCCCCGGCGTGACCGCGACCGGCACCGACACGCCGCGGGCCGCCGAGGTCAAGGGCGGCGCGGCCATGGCCGGCGCCCTGGCCGCCTACGTCCGCGACCGGCAGACCCTGCCCGACCCGGCGACCGTCATCGACCACGAGGACGGCGAACTGCACCTGGACGCGGACATCGCCTCCGACGCGCGGCACCACGCGCGCGCCACGAACCTGCCGCACAACCTCGCCCGCCCCTACTTCGCCTTCCACGTCATCGACGCGCTCACCCGGCAGCTCGCCGACCGCATAGGCGCGGACCCCTTCGGCGGGCCGAACTTCCTGGGCCCCGACGACATCGCCCAGCTCGGCAAGGCCGTCGCCGCCAGCCCCGCGGTGCACGCGGCGATCGAGGAGCTGTGGCCCGCCCTCACCCCCCGGCAGCTGATCGCGGACTACCTCGCCGACCCCGTCCACCTCCCCGAGGCCGACGCCGCGGCCGTCCGGCGCGAAGGCGGCGCCTGGACCCCCGCCGACGTCCCGCTGCTGGACGAGGCCGCCGAGCTGCTCGGCGAGGACGACTCGGCCGCCCGCGCCGCCGCCGAGGCCGAGCGGCAGCGGCAGGTCGCCTACGCCCAGGGCGTGCTCGACATGTCCTACGGCTCCCGCACCCAGGAGTTCGAGGACCGGGAGGACGAGGACTCCGAAGTCCTGGCCGCGCACGACCTCGTCGACGCGGAACGGCTCGCCGAGCGGCACGAGGAGGAGGACCACCGCAGCGCCGCCGAGCGCGCCGCCGCCGACCGCACCTGGGCCTTCGGCCACATCATCGTGGACGAGGCGCAGGAGCTGTCCCCGATGGCCTGGCGGCTGCTGATGCGGCGCTGCCCCACCCGCTCGATGACCCTGGTCGGCGACCCCGCGCAGACGTCCGAGCCGGGCGGCTGCGGCGCGTGGCGCACGGTCCTCGAACCGTACGTCGGGGACCGCTGGGAGCACGTGCGGCTCGGCGTCAACTACCGGACGCCGGCCGAGGTCATGGAGGTCGCGGCGGGCGTCCTGCGCTCGGCGGACCCGTCCTTCGAGCCCCCGCGCTCGATCCGCTCCACGGACGAGCGCCCCTGGGCGCTGCGCACCGGCGACCTCCCGGGCGCGGTCGCCGAGGCCGTGGCGAAGGAGCTCCCGCAGGAGGGCCGCCTGGCGGTCATCGCACCGCGCCCGCACCACGCGGCACTCTCCGCGGCCCTCCCGGACGCCGCCCACGGCCCGGCACCGGACCTGACCCGCCCCGTGGTCCTCCTGGACCCGCGGCAGGCGAAGGGCCTGGAGTTCGACGCGGTCATCGTGGCGGAACCGGCGGAATTCGGCCTGAGCGACCTGTACGTGGCCCTGACCCGGGCGACGCAGCGACTCGGGATCGTGCACACGGGCCCGCTTCCGGAGGGCCTGGAGGGCGCCCTGCTCGCCGGCTGACGCGACGGGGGCGGCGGGACGTCGCCCCCTAGTGGCTTCCCGGTTCACGCACCGGAGGCGCCACGGGTGCACGGCGCCTCCGGCCTACGTGATCGGGGCCGGTCAGGCGCGCACGAGGCGCCATGCCCCCTGGCCGTTGCAGCCGCTGCTGTTGAGGTCGGTGGAGCGGTAGCCGGGCGGGACGGGTGAGCCCGAGCAGACCCATACGCCGTCACGGGGCAGTTGGTGGTACCAGGCGCCCTGGCCGCTGCAGCCGATGCGGTTGAGGTCGGTGTAGACGTACCCAGGCGCGAGGATTGCGCCCGAGCAGGCCCATATGCCGTCACGGACCCGTTCGTGACGCCACGCGCCCTGGCCGCTGCAGCCGATACGGTTGAGGTCGGTGTAGACGTACCCGACCGCGACGGTCGAGCCCGAGCAAGCCCATATACCGTCACGGACCCGTTCGTGACGCCACGCGCCCTGGCCGCTGCAGCCGATACGGTTGAGGTCGGTGTAAACGTATCCAGGCGCGACGGTCGAGCCCGAGCAGGCCCATATGCCGTCACGGACGGGCTCCTGGTACCAGGCGCCCAGGCCGTTGCAGCCGTTACGGTTGTAGTCGGTGGTGACGTACAGGGGCGGAACGGGCGTCCCGGGGCAGACCCACTCGCCTGCCGCGGCCTGCGACCCCCGTTCCGCAGCGGCGGCCGTGCCCGCCGTACCGGCGAGCATCGCGGTGGCGATCAGCGCGATCGCTCCGATCACCGCGGCGATTCTGTCTCTGGCGACCGCCACCCCCGTACGTCTTCTCCGCACCCCGCGGAAGGCGCCGGCCGGTTCACAGCCCTGCACCCGCCCTAACGCACCACGCCGCCTCGACTGCCGTTCCCCGATGCTCATGCATACCCCTCCCTGCAAGGACGGCGGCTCATGCCGCTGTCACGACGGGCAGAACGTAGCAACGGAATTGCACGCACGACCGGGGCAATGGCTGATTTGCGGGGAACAAAGGCTCAAGGCCACTTCTTGACAGTGTTCAGGCGCATGAACCATTACCAAGCGTGCGCCTTGAGAGGGCCCCGGCCGCGCCGATGGCGCACGGCGTCGGCATAGCCGCAGCCCTCATCGGCTACCGCCGACTCGCCGAATGAATCCGCCGCCGCGGGTGGCGAGGCGGAGGCTCTCCGGTGCTGCCGGCGCCGGGACCGACGCGGCACCGCACACCGAACCCCCGCCCCGCCGGACCTCAGACGCCCTCGGCGGGGGCCTCGTTCCAGGCCCCCGTGACCGCCGCGACGACCACCGAGCCGATGACGATCAGGCGGTGGGTCAGCGCGTCGAGCTGCTGGCGCTGGGCGGGCGGGAGGTGCCAGTCCTCCCACCACGTGACCTGTTCCTGGGTGCGCGGCGCGGGCGACTCCGCCGCCCACGCCTCGCGCAGGTGGCCGGCGAGCGGCGTCACGGCGCGGGCGTGCTCGGCGTAGGCGGAGATCAGGGCCGTCATGTGACTGGTCGGCAGGTGGGCGTACCACTGGTTGCGGACGTTCTCGGCGAGGGCCGCCACGTCCTCGAGCCACAGCACGTGCTGGGTGATCCACCCCTGCGGGTCGGTGCTGCGGGGCATGTCCGGCAGCAGGCGCGGCTCGACCGCGTCGCGGTGGGCGAGGAAGGCCCGGCCGAGGGCGAGCTCTTCCTCGTGGGGGATCCAGGCGCGCTCGCCCAGGGCGACCGCGGCGGCATCGACAGCATCAACGGGATGGGTCATTTGATCACTTTACGGGTCTGAACGGAGCACTCCGCACCCGCCCGCCCGGGGCGTACACGGCCTTCGGGTGGACGGGAGCGGCTGCGGGGCGACGGGCGCAAGCGAGTGTATGCGCCGGGCGCGCGCCCGTCCCACGGGGCATCATGGCCGCATGACGAGCCTCGGCCTCCCCGAGTCCATCCGCGCCTGTCTGTTCGACCTGGACGGGGTGCTCACCCGGACGGCGACCGTGCACGCGGCCGCCTGGAAGGAGATGTTCGACGCGTTCCTCAGAGCGCGCGACGGGGAGGGCTTCCGGCCGTTCGACGCGGTGGAGGACTACGACCGGTACGTGGACGGCATGCCCCGGGCCGACGGCGTGCGTTCGTTCCTCGCCTCGCGGGGTATCCGCCTGCCCGAAGGAGATCCGGACGACCCGCCGGAGCGGGACACCGTCCAGGGCCTCGGGACCAGGAAGAACGCGATCGTCCTCGAGAAGATCAAGGAGATGGGTGTGGAGGCCTTCGAGGGCTCGGTGCGCTACGTGCACGCCGCCCGCGCGGCCGGCCTGCGGCGGGCCGTCGTCTCCTCCAGCGCCAACTGCCACGACGTGCTCGTGGCGGCGGGCATCGCCGACCTGTTCGAGGTGCGGATCGACGGCGTGGTGGCCGCCGAGCGGAAGCTGCCCGGCAAGCCCCGCCCGGACACGTTCCTGGAGGCGGCGCGGGAGCTCGGGGTGTCCCCGGCCCAGGCGGCCGTCTACGAGGACGCGCTGGCGGGCATGGAGGCGGGCCGGGCGGGCGACTTCGGCTACGTCGTCGGCGTGGACCGCGTCGGCCAGGCCGAGGCCCTGCGCAGCCACGGCGCGGACGTGGTCGTCCAGGACCTGGAGCAACTGCTGGGAGAGGCGGGCGAGCACACGTGATCACCCATCCGGCCTACGCCGTCGAGCCGTGGTGCCTGCGCGAGACCGAGCTGAACCTGGAGGTGCTGCCGCAGAGCGAATCCGTCTTCGCCCTGGCCAACGGCCACATCGGCTGGCGCGGCAACCTGGACGAGGGCGAGCCGCACGGCCTGCCGGGCTCGTACCTGAACGGGGTCTACGAGCTGCGCCCGCTGCCGTACGCGGAGGCCGGGTACGGCTATCCGGAGTCGGGGCAGACGGTCATCGACGTCACCAACGGCAAGGTGGTCCGGCTGCTCGTCGACGACGAGCCCTTCGACCTGCGGTACGGGCGGCTCCTGCACCACGAGCGGGTGCTGGACTTCCGCACCGGCCTGCTGCACCGCACCGCGGAGTGGACGTCGCCCTCCGGCCGGACGGTGCGGGTGCGCTCGACGCGGCTGGTGTCCTTCACCCAGCGGGCGGTCGCGGCCGTCGCCTACGAGGTCGAGCCGGTCGACGGCGAGGCGCGCATCGTCCTGCAGTCGGAGCTGGTGGCCAACGAGCAGCTGCCCCGGGCGGGCGGCGACCCGCGGGTGGCGGCGGTGCTGGAGTCGCCGCTCGTCCCGGAGGAGCACGCGGCCGAGGAGGGGGTGCTGCGCCTGGTGCACCGCACCCAGCGCAGCGGGCTGCGGGTCGCGACGGCCGCCGTGCACGCCGTGGACGGCCCCGAGGAGACGAAGACGTACTCCAAGAGCAGCGCGGACCTCAGCCGGTACACCGTCACCACGGTGCTGCGGCCGGGGCAGCGGCTGCGGCTGGAGAAGACCGTCGCCTACGGCTGGTCGAGCACGCGCTCGCTGCCGGCGATGCGCGACCAGGTGGACGCGGCCCTGGCGGGCGCCACGAGCACCGGCTGGCGGCGGCTGTGCGCCGAGCAGGAGCAGTACCTGCAGGAGTTCTGGGAGCGGGCGGACGTCGAGGTCGACGGCGACGCCGAGATCCAGCAGGCCGTACGGTTCGCGCTGTTCCACGTGCTGCAGGCGGGGGCGCGCGCGGAGTGCCGGGCCATCGCCGCGAAGGGGCTGACGGGCCCCGGCTACGACGGCCACAGCTTCTGGGACACCGAGACCTTCGTCCTGCCGGTGCTCACGTGCACCGCACCCCTGGCGGCGGCGCAGCCGTTGCGGTGGCGCCACGCCACCCTGCCCGCCGCGCTCAACCGGGCCCGGCAGCTGGGGCTGAACGGCGCGGCGTTCCCCTGGCGGACCCTCAACGGCGACGAGTGCTCGGCCTACTGGCCGGCGGGCACGGCGGCGTTCCACGTCAACGCCGACATCGCGGACGCCGTGGTGCGCTACCAGCTGGCCACGGGCGACACCACATTCGAGCGGGAGGTCGGCCTGGAGCTGCTGGTCCACACGGCACGGCTGTGGCGTTCCCTGGGCCACCACGACCACCAGGGGCAGTTCCACATCGACGGGGTGACGGGCCCGGACGAGTACAGCGCCGTCGCCGACGACAACGTCTACACGAACCTGATGGCGCAGCAGAACCTGCGGGCCGCGGCGGACGCCTCCGAGCGCCACCCGGACCTCGCCGCGGGCTTCGGGGTGGACGACGAGGAGACGGCGGCCTGGCGGGACGCGGCGGCGCGGATGAACCTGCCGTACAACGAGGTGCTCGGCGTGCACGAGCAGTCCAACGGCTTCACGGGCCACCAGGTGTGGGACTTCGCCGGGACCGCTCCCGACCAGTACCCGCTGATGCTCAACTTCCCCTACTTCGACATCTACCGCAAACAAGTGATCAAGCAGGCGGACCTGGTCATGGCCATGTACCTGCGCGGGGACGCCTTCACCGACGAGCAGAAGGCCAGGAACTTCGCCTACTACGAGCCGCTGACGGTGCGCGACTCCTCGCTGTCCGCGTGCGTCCAGGCCGTCATGGCGGCCGAGGTGGGCCAGCTGCGGCTTGCGTACGACTACCTCGGCGAGGCCGCGATGATGGACCTGTCCGACCTGGAGAGCAACACGCGCGACGGCCTGCACATCGCCTCCCTCGCGGGCACGTGGATCGCCCTGGTCTCGGGCTTCGGCGGGCTGCGCCACTGCGACGGCTCGGTCGGCTTCTCCCCGCGGCTGCCCGAGCAGCTGGGCCGGCTGGCGTTCACGGTGCAGGTGCTGCAGCGCCGGCTGCGCGTCGAGATCACCGGGCGGACCGCGACGTACGAGCTGGTGGACGGCGACGCCCTGGAGGTCGAGCACTACGGGGAGGTGATGACGCTGAAGCAGGGCGCGGTGGTGACCCGGAAGGTGCCGGACGTCCCGGACACGCCCGCTCCGGCGCAGCCCGCGGGACGGCAGCCGGCGCACCGCGGGTGGGCGCCGGGGCGGCAGGAGAGCGGGGCGGCGGAGGTGTGAGCGCCCGGCTCGAACGCACCACTACCGGCCCCGCCCCCGCGTTCGGACAATGATCTGCATGTCTGATGACTGCGTGCCCGGCGCCCGTGTGCCCGACGTCCCCGCATCCGGTGCCCCGGCATCCGGTGCCCCCGCCTCCGGCGAGGAGGGCAACCCCCTGCGCCGGCTCTCCCTGGCCGAACTGCGGCGCCGTACGAGCGCGAAGTGGCGCACCTACCCGCCGGACGTCCTGCCGCTGTGGGTGGCCGAGATGGACGCGATGCCGGCCGGTGCGGTGACGCGGGCCCTGACCGCCGCGCTCGCCCTGGGCGACACGGGGTACCCCTGGGGGCCGGGGTACGCCGAGGCCTGGGACTCCTTCGCCAGGAAGCGCTGGGGCTGGGACGGCGTGGCGCCGGAGCGGACGGCGACCGTCGCGGACGTGATGCGCGGCTCGGTGGAGATGCTGAAGCTGGTGACCGGGCCGGGTGACGCGGTCGTCGTCAGCCCTCCCGTGTACCCGCCGTTCTACGGGTTCGTGGAGCACGAGGACCGGCGGGTGGTGGAGGCCCCGCTGGGCGAGGACGGCCGGCTGCGCGCGAGCGCCCTGGAGGCCGCGTTCCGGCGGGCGACCGCGGGCGGGCGGCGTGCCGCGTACCTGCTGTGCAACCCGCACAACCCGACCGGGACGGTGCACACCCGCGCCGAGCTGACGGCGGTGGCCGAGCTCGCGAACGCCTACGGGATACGCGTCGTCGCCGACGAGATCCACGCCCCGCTGGTGCTGCCCGGCGCGCAGTACGTGCCGTACCTGTCGGTGCCCGGCGCGGAGGACGCCTTCTGCCTGCTGTCCGCCTCCAAGGCCTGGAACCTGGCGGGCCTCAAGGCGGCCGTGGCCGTCGCGGGCCCGGCCGCCGCGGACGACCTGGCCCGGCTGCCGCAGATCGTCAGCCACGGTCCCAGTCACCTCGGGGTCGTGGCGCACACCGCGGCGCTGCGCGACGGCGGCGACTGGCTCGACGCCCTCCTGCCGGCGCTGGACGACAACCGGCGGCTGCTGGGCGAACTGCTGGAGCGGCACCTGCCGGAGATCCGGTACCTGCGCCCGGAAGGCACGTACCTGGCGTGGCTGGACTGCCGGGCGCTCGGGCTGGGCGACGACCCCGCGGCCGTCTTCCTGGAGCGCGGCCGGGTCGCGCTGAGCGGCGGCCTCCCCTTCGGCACCGGCGGGGCGGGCCACGTGCGGCTGAACTTCGCCGCCTCGCCCGAGGTGCTCACCGAGGCGGTGCGCCGGATGGCGGCGGCCGTGGGGCGGTGAGGCGCGGTCTCCGGGGCGGGTGCGCAACCGGGGCCGACGGAAGACGATCTTGACAACCTCGGTGTCGTAACTGAAATAGTTACACCGCCGGGCCCGGAGAACCACCGAGAACCGCCCGACGAACCGAGGAGGATGCGATGGCCGCGAACAGCAGGCTCACCGTGGCCGTCCACGTGCTGACCTGGATGGCGCTCGTGAAGGCCCGCGGCCGGGACGTGGTGACGTCGGATCAGATCGCCGGCAGCGTCAACACCAACCCGGTGGTCATCCGGCGGAGCCTGGGCGAGCTGCGCAAGGCCGGCCTGGTGGAGGCCCTGCACGGGGCCGGCGCCGGCTGGCGGCTGCTGCGCGAGGCGGACGCCATCACCCTGCTGGACGTCTACCGGGCGGTGGAGACCGAGCCGCTGTTCGCCCTCCACCGCGCGGAGCCCAACCAGAAGTGCCCGATCGGCGCGGGCATCCGGCCCGCCCTGGAAGAGGTCTACGGCGGGGCCGAGGCGGCCGTGCACGGCGCCCTCGGCAGCACCTCGATCGCCGACGTCCTGCGGGGCACGCTGGCCGGCCGGGCCGGCTGAGGGCCGGAGCGCCGGCCGCACACGAACGGAGCGGGGAGACCCCATGCGCGCGATCCAGTACGACAGCCACGGCGGCTACGACGAACTCCGGCTGGTCGACCTGCCGGTGCCCGAACCGGCGCCCGGGCAGGCCCTGGTCCGCATCACCTACGGCACGGTCAGCCCGCTGGACGACACCGTCCGGGCCGGGCGGATGTCACCGGAGCTGCACAAGCCGCTGCCGATCGTGCCCGGTGGAGCGGCCGTCGGCGTGGTGGCAGACCCGGGCACGTCGGGGCTGGCCGCGGGCGCCCGGGTGAGCGTCTCCGGGCAGGGCCGCGGCCTGAGCGTGGACGGCACCTGGCGCGAGTACGTCGCCGAGCACCCCGCCGGTCTGTCCCCCGTCCCCGACGGGGTGACGGACCGGCAGATGGCGGCGCTGCAGGCGGGCGCCGGACACGTCACCGCCTACCTCGCCCTGACCGAGCTGGCCCGGTTCCGCCCGGGATCGAGCGTGCTCGCCCCGGGCATCGGCGGGGCGGTGGGCATGGGGACCGCCCAGGTGGCCGCCGAGCTGGGAGCGTCGCTGGTGATCTCCACGGCCGGCAGCACCGCCAAGGCCGAACAGGCCCGCGCGGCCGGCTTCGCCCACGTCGTCGACCTCTCCCGCGAGAGCCTGCGCGAGGGCGTCGCCCGCCTGACCGGCGGCAAGGGCGTGGACGTCGTCGTCGACGGCGTCGCCGGGCCCCTGCTGGGCGACGCCCTCGCCTGCCTGTCCCGGGGCGGGGACTACGTCTCCGTGGGCTACGCCGGAGGCACGCGCGGCACCGTCGACGTGACGGACCTGATCTGGCGGACCGCGCGGGTCCACGGGTACATGTTCAACATGTTCGCGCCCGCGACGGCGGACGCGGCGCGGCGCACGGTGACCGGCTGGCTGGCCGAGGGCCGCTTCGACCCCGTCGTCGCCCGGGAGTTCCCCCTGGAGGAGGCCGCCCGGGCGCAGCGTCACCTCATCGAGGACCGGCCGTTCGGACGCGTCCTGCTGAAGGTCGCCGGAGACGGCCGGTAGGGCCGGGGGCGCGGCCCCTCACTCACGGACGACGTTCTCCGCCTGGGGCCCCTTGGGTCCCTGGGTGACGTTGTAGGAGACGCGGTCATTCTCCTGCAGTTCCTTGAAGCCGGTCCCCTCGATGGCCGAGAAGTGGACGAACACGTCGGGGCCGCCGTCGTCCTGCTCGATGAAGCCGAAGCCCTTGTCCGCGTTGAACCACTTCACCTTGCCTGTTGCCATGTGATTCCAGTCCTTCGTCCTTCTCGTACGGCGCGGCGGGCTCGACCCGCCGGCCGCGGCCGGTCACGGCCGGCCCGGTCCCTCACCTTTCCCCTCCCAACGGGCGGAGATGCCCTCCGTTTCCCTCTCTTCACCCCTTCGGAGGGAATGCCGCTCCTTCCCGCCTCCCGTCCGCGTTTGCCCCATTTGGCGGCACGGCCCGGGTATATTCGACGCCCGGGAGCGACGGGCGGCGACGGCCGGCGCTCCGGGTGTCCGTGACCGCAGCGGCGGAAAGGACCACGTGATCGGCTCGTACGCGTACGCATCACTGCCGGAAGCGACCGCGCGCCATCCCCTGGCCCCGGCGCGCGGCCTGTACAGCAGCGACTCCTGGCTGGAGCTGCTGCACGGGCACGGCCACCGTTACCGCTGGCTGCTGATGTGCGCGCGGGAGCGCGCCGCGGCCCTGACGCCCCTCACCGACGGCCCGGCGGTGCAGACCGCGCGCTACCACCCGGGCTTCCTCCTCCACGGGCGGCTCCCGGCCGAGCGCTGTGTCGTCGCCGGGCCCCGCACCGGCTACCTCAACGAACTGCGCTACGGGCCGGAGCGGCTGCCGGCCGACGAGGTGGCCGAGGGCCTGCTGGCCCCCGGAGAGGGGGGTTCCGCGCCCGAGGCCGCCCTCCTGCCGTACCTGCCGAGCGGGCCGGCCGCCGCCTTCGAGTCGGCGGGCCACCCGGCCGGCCTGATCGCCTGGGACGCCTGGCTCGACGTTCCGGGCACCGGCTTCGACGGCTATCTGGCCGGGCTGGAGAAGGCCCACCGCCATCAGGTGAAGGACGACCTGCGGCGGTACACCATGGCGGGCGTCGCCTTCTCCGCCCGCCCGCTGACCGGACCCGACGACGACACGGGCGACCTGCTGGCGCTGCACGAGCGCATGTACGGCTCCGCCTACGACCGGCCCGGCTCGCGCTTCTCCCGCTACCTGGCCCGCTGCGCCGAGCTCCCCGGCGCCTACGTCGTCCGGGCCCGGCTCGCGGGCCGCACGGTCGGCTGCCACCTGGTCTTCCACTACCGCGACGTGCTGTGGGTGCGGCTGATCGGCGTCGACGAGTCCCGCCCCGGGACGCGCGGCTGCTATTTCGGCCTGATGTTCTACGAACCGCTCCGGCTCGCCCACGAGCTGGGGGCCCGCGCCGTCCACCTCGGCATCGGCACGTCCCGGGCCAAGTCGCGGCGCGGCGCGCGGCTGGAGCCCCTGTGGACGGTGGCCGTCACCACCGGCGGCCGGGCGCGCGACCGGGCGCGGGAGGGGCTCGCCGCACGGGCGCTGGACCTGCCGGACCCCGCACCCGAGGGGGACGGCCCCGCGCCGGACTCGCCGTCCGCGTGGGTCCGGCCGTCGTGGGCGGGGTGACGGCGGCCGCCGGCGGCGCGGCGCGCACCGCGGATGCGGACGGCGGTATTCGGTGGCGGAGGCGAGGCCCCTCGTCGTAGCGTCGCGGGATGGCCGAACTCGTTGATCTGTCGGAGCTGAGCGTCCGGCACGGCGGGGCCCCCGGGCTCCATGGCTATCTGGCGCGGCCCCCGGGGAAGGAACCCCGGCCGGGCGTGGTCGTCCTCTTCGAGGCGGTGGGCGCCGACGCGGTCAACCGCCGGCTCAACGAGCGGATGGCCGAGGCGGGTTACCTGGCGCTGATGCCCGATCTCTACCGCGGCCGCTCCCCCTACCGCTGCCTGGTGCCGGCGATGCGCTCGCTGATGTCCGGCCGGGGCCCGGTGTACGGGGACATCGAGGCCGCCCGGCAGCGGCTGCTGGCCGACCCCGGCTGTACGGGCAAGGTCGGGGTCATCGGGTTCTGCATGGGCGGCGGTTTCGCGCTCGTCCTGGCGGGCCGGGGCGGGTACGACGCCGCCTCGTCCAACTACGGGCGTCCGCCGGACGATGTGGAAGGGGCGATGCGGGGCGCGTGCCCGGTGATCGCCAGTTACGGTGCGAAGGACCGGGCCTTCCGGGGTTACGCGGACCCGCTGCGGGAGGCGCTGGAGCGTGCGGGCGTCCCGCACGACGTCAAGGTCTATCCGGACGCCGGGCACTCGTTCTTCAACCACGCCGACAACGTGCCGTTGCTGATGCGGCCGGTGATGCGCGCGGTGATGGGCATCGGCCCGGAGCCGGCGGCGGCCGCGGACGGCTGGCGGCGCATCGAGGCGTTCTTCGCGGAGCACCTGGCCGCGGACTGACCGGCGGCGGAGGACAAGCCTGCGGACCGGCGGGCGGCCGAGGGGCGGGTGCCCGCCCGGGCCCGGCCAGGGCGCGCTCCTGGCCGGGCCGGACCTACGGCTTCGTGCAGCGAGGGTCCGGCGTGGCTCAGTGCCCGGCGCCGGCTGCCTTCCCGAGGGTCCCCGACGTGTTGCAGGCGATGTCGGTGCCGACCGAGTTGACGCCGTCCTTCTTGGCCTGGCCGCCCTGGTACTCGTAGTACAGGTAGGTGTAGAACTCGATGCGGCGGCTCGGGCCGCAGGCCGAGTCCGCGGCGACGTTGTAGGTCAGGGTCACGGTGCGGCTGGCGCCGGGGAGGATCGGCACGGCGTAGTTCATCGAGCCGCTCTGCTTGCCCGTGACGTTGCAGCTGGTCACGTCGCCGGTGCAGGAGGCGAACGCGTACTTCAGCGCGGGGTCCTGCGACGTGCTCCACGTCGGCTGTATGGACTGGTACACGAACTGGGTGTTCGTGGACTGGTCGTTGGTGAACTTGAGCGTGATGCTCACCGTGGACCCGGGCGTCGCGGACGCCTTGTCGACGGTGACGGTCATCGGCGGGGTGTCGGCGGCGGAGGCTGGCTGGGCCATGCCCAGCAGGGCGACGACGGAGGCGAGGGTGGCGGACAGCCCGAGGCGTCCGAACAGTGATCTGCGCATGGCCCGGGAGAGTAGACAGGCACGTCGCGTCCTGACTGCACCGCAGGTACAGGACCGGCCACGTGCGAAAAGGCCGCTGGGGCCTACGGAGCAGGTGTGAGCTGGGAGGCGCTGGTTCCGCAGGTGCAGTAGTTGTCCTGGAAGTGCTGTCGGGACGGGTGTGACGGGGGTGTTCGAATGGCCGACGTGCGGCGCCGGAAGGCCCTCTCCCGGCCGGACCGGACTTGCCGGGGGCACGCGCCCGGGGCACGGCCCCTGAGGGCCCCGCGGGGAGGCCGTGATCCAGCACTTACGATGCTGAATCATGGAACTCAGACACCTCGAACACTTCGTCGCCGTCGCCGAGGAGCAGCACTTCACGCACGCGGCGGAGCGGCTGCGGGTGGCGCAGTCGGGGGTGTCGGCCTCGGTGCGGGCCCTGGAACGGGAGTTGGGCGCCGAGCTGTTCCTGCGCACGACGCGGCGCGTGGGGCTGACGGACGCCGGACGGGCGCTGCTGGTGGAGGCGCGGCGGACGCTGGCGTGCGCGGCCGCGGCCCGGGAGGCCGTCGCCGCGGTGCAGGGGCTGATGGGCGGCACGCTCTCGGTGGGGACCGAGCAGTGCATGGGCACGGTGGACGCGGCCGCGCTGCTGGCCTCCTTCCACGCGCTGCACCCGCAGGTGGAGGTGCACATGGAGCAGGCGGGTTCGGGCCGGCTGCTGGAGCAGTTGCGGCGCGGCGAGCTCGACGTGGCGTTCGTCGTGCACGACGGCTTCCACGAGGGGGTGCGGCTGCGGCCGGTCGCGGAGGAGCCCCTGATGCTGCTGTGCCGGGCGGACCACCCGCTGGCCGGCCTCAGCGGGCCGGTGCCCCTGGCGCGGCTGGCCGGCGAGGTGTTCGTGGACCTCCACCCGGACTGGGGCGCCCGCCGGGCCGCGGATCTCGCGTTCGCCGACGCGGGCGTGGCCCGGAAGGTCGCGCTGCAGGTCAACGACGTCTATACGCTGCTCGACCTCGTCTCGCGCGGCCTGGGCGCGGCGGTCGTGCCGCGCCCGGTGACGGTCAAGGAGCAGGCGCGCGGGCTCAGTGCGGTGCCGCTGGAGGGGCCGACGCTGTGGAAGGTGGCCGTGGCCGTGCCGGCGGCGGGCAAGCCGACCGCGGCCGCCCGTGCGCTGCTGGCCATGACCGATCAGGAGAACTGCTGACTGATCAGGAGTACTGCTGAATGTGATCGGTCAGGGATGTTGGACACGGTCCGGTTTCCCGCGCAGAGTGGGGGGCGGTCCGACCACAAGATCCGACCACCGAGAAAGGCAGCACCCCCATGGCGCAAGAAGTACGCGGTGTCATCGCACGAGGCAAGGGCGATCCCGTGCGGGTCGAGACGATCTTCGTCCCGGACCCGGGACCGGGCGAGGCCGTCGTGAAGATCCAGGCGTGCGGGGTCTGCCACACCGACCTGCACTACCGGGAAGGCGGGATCAACGACGAATTCCCGTTCCTCCTCGGCCACGAGGCCGCCGGTGTGGTCGAGTCGGTCGGTGACGGAGTGACCGAAGTGGCGCCGGGCGACTTCGTGATCCTCAACTGGCGCGCGGTCTGCGGCCAGTGCCGGGCGTGTCTGCGCGGCCGCCCCTGGTACTGCTTCAACACGCACAACGCGAAGCAGAAGATGACGCTGACGGACGGCACGGAGCTCTCCCCCGCGCTGGGCATCGGGGCCTTCGCGGAGAAGACGCTGGTGGCCGCCGGGCAGTGCACCAAGGTCGACCCCGCCGCGGCGCCCGCGGCCGCCGGCCTGCTGGGCTGCGGCGTGATGGCCGGCCTGGGCGCGGCGATCAACACCGGTCAGGTGGGCCGGGGCGACACGGTCGCGGTCATCGGCTGCGGCGGCGTGGGCAACGCGGCGGTCGCCGGGGCCCGGCTGGCCGGCGCCGCGAAGATCATCGCGGTGGACCTCTCCGACGCCAAGCTGGAGCAGGCCAAGGCCCTGGGCGCCACCCACACCGTCAACTCCTCCTCCACGGACGCCGTCGAGGCGATCCGCTCGCTGACCGGGGGCTTCGGCGCCGACGTCGTCATCGACGCGGTCGGCCGCCCGGAGACGTACCGCCAGGCCTTCTACGCGCGTGACCTGGCCGGCACCGTGGTGCTGGTGGGCGTGCCCACGCCGGAGATGAAGCTGGAGCTGCCGCTGCTGGACGTCTTCGGGCGCGGCGGTGCGCTGAAGTCCTCGTGGTACGGCGACTGCCTGCCCTCCCGGGACTTCCCCATGCTGATCGACCTCTACCTGCAGGGCCGTCTCGACCTCGACGCGTTCGTCAGCGAGACGATCGCTCTGGACGGGGTGGAGGAGGCGTTCCACCGGATGGAGAAGGGCGAGGTGCTGCGCTCGGTGGTGCTGCTGTGAGCGCGGCGGAGACGGCACCGGACGGCGGGAAGGCCCGCGTCGAACGCATCGTCACCTCCGGCGTGTTCGCCCTGGACGGCGGCGTCTGGGCGGTCGACAACAACGTCTGGATCGTGGGCGACGACCGGGAGGCCGTCGTCATCGACGCGGCCCACGACGCCGAGGCGATCGCGAGGGCGGTCGGCGACCGCCGGCTCGTCGCGATCCTGTGCACCCACGCGCACAACGACCACATCGACGCGGCGCCGGAGCTCGCGGCGCGCACGGGCGCTCCGGTCCTGCTCCACCCGGACGACCGGATGCTGTGGGACCGGACGCACCCGGACACCGCGCCCGACGGGGACCTGACGGACGGCCGGGTGCTGTCCGTGGCGGGCGTCGAGCTGACGGTGCTGCACACCCCCGGCCACAGCCCCGGCGGCGTCTGCCTGTACGCGCCGGCGCTGGGCACGGTCTTCACCGGCGACACCCTCTTCCACGGCGGGCCGGGCGCGACGGGCCGGTCCTTCTCGGACTTCCCCACCATCATCGACTCGATCCGCAAGCGGCTGCTGTCGCTGCCGCCGGACACGGTGGTGCGCACGGGCCACGGGGAGAGCACGACGGTCGACGGCGAGGCCCCGGCGCTGCCGGAGTGGATCGCGCGCGGACACTGACACGGCCACCGGGCCGCCGGGCCGGTCTGCGTACCGGTCCTGGGGCAAGTCCTAGGACCGGTCCGCGCGCCGATCCTCAGGCCGGTGAGCGGGCCGGTCTCCCGGAGTAGGTCCGAAGCCCGATGACATCGCGCAGGGCGGACGATTACGGTCGATCCCGGGCATCGGGGCGCCTTCACCATCCGGGTGGAGTGCGGCCGGTGTCCGGGAGATGCCTGTGGAGGCATTGCATCGTGTCAGTCGAGTTGAATCACACCATCGTTCACTCCCGGGACAAGCGGGAGTCCGCCGCGTTCCTCGCGAACATCCTGGGCCTCGAGGTCGGGCCCGACATGGGCCCCTTCGCTCCCGTGGTCACGGGCAACGGCGTCACGCTGGACTTCATCACCAGCGACCGGCCGGAGATCGTCCCGCAGCACTACGCGTTCCTGGTGCCGGAGGAGTCCTTCGACGGCATCTTCGGGCGGATCAAGGAAGCCGGCCTGCCGTACTGGGCCGACCCGTACCGCACCCGGCCGAACGAGATCAATCACCACGACGGCGGGCGGGGCGTCTACTTCCCCGACCCCTCCGGTCACTACCTGGAAGTGCTCACCCGCCCGTACGGCAGCGGCTCGTAGCACCGGACGAACGGAAAGGGGCCCCGGGCCGGGGGACGGCCCGGGGCCCCTCCGCGTCAGCGCAGGGCGTACCCGCCGTCCGGGTAGAGCACCGAGCCCGTCATGAAGGTGTTCGCGAAGAGGAAGAGCACCGCGTCGGCGATCTCGCCCTCGGTCCCGGGCCGGTGCAGCAGGCTGTCCCTGCCGTACTGCGCGAAGCTCGCCTCGCGCACCGCGGCCAGGCGCTGCGCCCACAGGTTGCCGTCGACCGTGCCGGGCGAGACGACGTTGACGCGCACGGGCGCGAGCTCCACGGCCAGCCCGCGTCCGAGGCCTTCGATCGCCGCGTTGCAGGCGACGTAGGCGGGTGCGGCGGCCGGGGGGCGTACGCTCGCGGCGCCGGACATCAGGACGACGGAGGCGTCCGGCGTCAGCCGGGGTGCCGCGCACTTGACGGCGTGGTACTGGCCCCAGAACTTCGACACGAACGGGCTCTCGGCGTCGGCGTCGCTCAACTCGAGCATGGGGCCCACCCGGTAGGAGGCGGCCGGGGTGAAGAGGTGGTCGATCCGCTCGATGCCGTCGAAGAAGCGGGCCAGGGACTCCTTGTCGGTGGTGTCCACCGCTCCCCAGCGCGCGCCGTCCCCGAGCGACTGCGCGGCCGCGGCGAGCTTGCCCTTGTTCCGCCCGCCGAGCACGACGCGCGCGCCGGCCGCGACCGCGCGCCGCGCGACCTCCAGGCCGATGCCCGACCCGCCGCCGACGATGACGACGTCGCGGCCGGTGAGCGGAGCGGCGGCGGGGACAGGCGTCGTCGCGGGGGCGGAAGCGGGTGCGGGGACGGAGGCGGGGACGGAGACGGAGGAGTGCGAGCTGGTCATGCGGGCGCCTTCCGGTGGTCGCGGACTCTCCTGGCCCGAACCACCGCCCGTGATCGTTTCATTCCCGGGCGGCCGCGGCTGCACCGAACGGGTGCAGTGGCGGCCCCGCGCGTTTGCGCGCGTGCGGAGCGGGGACCTCGTGACGGTGCCGGAGGGACTCCAGCTGAAGGCGAGGCACCGTGGCCGCACCGCAGACCACCTCCCCCGTGACCCTGCACGTCAACGGCGTCGCGCACCACAAGGAATTCGACCACCGGACGACCGTGCTCGACGCCCTGCGCGAGCACCTGGGGCTCACCGGGGCCAAGAAGGGGTGCGACCACGCGCAGTGCGGGGCGTGCACGGTGCTCGTCGACGGGCGGCGGGCGAACAGCTGCCTGCTGCTGGCCGTCGCCCACGACGGCGCGGAGATCACCACGGTGGAGGGGCTGGCCGATGGGGACGCGCTGCACCCCCTCCAGGAGGCGTTCCTCGAACACGACGGCTTCCAGTGCGGCTACTGCACACCGGGCCAGCTCTGCTCCGCGGTGGGCATGATCGCCGAGGCGGGCGAGGGCGCTCCCTCCCACGTGACGCCCCTCGCGGCGGCGCCGCCCGGAGCGCCCGTCCGCCTCTCCCCCGACGAGATCCGCGAGCGGATGAGCGGCAATCTGTGCCGCTGCGGGGCGTACGTGAACATCGTCGCCGCGATCGGGGACGTGGCGCGGTGAAGGCCTTCGCGTACACGCGCGCCGACGACGTGGACGGGGCGATCGCCGCCCTGGCGGCCTCCCCCGGCGCCATGGTCCTCGGAGGCGGCACCAACCTGGTCGACCTGATGAAGCTGGGCGTCGCCTCCCCCGGGCTGCTGGTGGACGTCGGCCGCCTGCCGCTCACGGACGTCGAGGAGACGCCGGACGGCGGGCTGCGCATCGGGGCCAACGTCCGCAACAGCGACCTCGCCGCCCACCCGGCCGTGCGGACGCGCTACCCTGCCCTGTCCCAGGCGGTGCTGGCCGGTGCTTCCGGGCAGATCCGCAACACGGCCACCACGGGCGGCAACCTCCTCCAGCGCACCCGCTGCCTGTACTTCCAGGACGTGGGCAAGCCGTGCAACAAGCGGGTGCCGGGGAGCGGCTGCCCGGCCCGCGAGGGGGTGCACCGCGATCTCGCGGTGCTGGGCCACTCGCCGCAGTGCGTCGCCACGCACCCCTCCGACATGGCCGTGGCCCTGGCGGCGCTCGACGCGGTCGTCCACCTGCGCGGGCCCGGCGGCGAACGCGCGGTCCCGCTGTGCGACTTCCACCGGCTGCCCGGGGACGATCCCGCGCGGGACACGGTCATCGGCCCGGCCGAGCTCGTCGTCGCGGTCGGGCTGCCGGCGCCGCCGCCCGGCCCGTCCGCCTACCGCAAGGCCCGCGACCGCGCCTCGTACGCCTTCGCGCTCGCCTCCGTGGCCGCCGCGCTCGACGTGCGCGACGGCGCCGTGCGCGAGGCGCGCCTGGCCTTCGGCGGCCTGGCCCACAAGCCGTGGCGGGCGCGCGTCGCGGAGGACGCGCTGCGCGGCGCCCCGGCCACCGAGGCGTCCTTCGCGCAGGCCGCCGATGCCGAGCTGGCGGCCGCCGAGCCGCTGCGCGACAACGCCTTCAAGGTGCGGCTGGCCCGCAACCTGGCCGTGCGGGTGCTCGCCGGGCTCGCCGCGCCGGGCGGGGAAGGGACCGTCTCATGAGCGGCGCCCCCGGCCCCGTCCGCATCGAAGGCCGCGAGAAGGTCACCGGGTCCGCCCGTTACGCCGCCGAGCACACCCCGCCCGGCACCGCGTACGCCTGGCCCGTGCCCGCCACGGTCGCCCTCGGCCGGGTCCTGTCGGTCGACGCCGAGGAGGCCATGGCCGAGCCCGGCGCCCTGGCCGTGCTGACGCACGAGAACGCTCCGCGCCTGAAGGACGTGGACGACCGCACCCTGCTCGTGCTGCAGAACGACCGGGTGCCGCACCGCGGCTGGTACGTGGCGCTGACGGTCGCCGAGACCCCGGAGGCGGCCCGCGCCATGGCCGCCGCGGTGCGGGTCGCGTACGCGCCCGAGGAGCACGACGCCGTACTGACCACGGACCATCCGCGCCTGTTCGTCCCCGAGGTGGTCAACGCGGGCCTCCCGGCGTGCCGCGAGCGCGGTGACTTCGACGGCGCCTACGAGCGCGCCGCCGTCCGCGTCGACGCCACGTACACGCTGTCCGGCCTGCACAACCACCCGATGGAGCCGCACGCCTCGACCGCCCGCTGGGAGGACGGCCGGCTCTTCGCCCACGACTCCTGCCAGGGCACGACGGCCGTCCGGGAGACCCTGGCCGCCCTGTTCGGCCTGGACGGGGAGCGGATCACGGTCGTCGCCGAGCACGTGGGCGGCGGCTTCGGCTGCAAGGGCACGCCGCGCCCGCAGATCGTCCTCGCCGCGATGGCCGCCCGGCACACCGGCAGGCCCGTGAAGGCCGTGCTGCCGCGCGCGCAGCTCGCGGCCGTGGTCGGCCACCGGCCGCCGCTCGTCCAGCGCCTGCGGCTCGGCGCGGGCGAGGACGGGGTGATCGCGGCGCTCGCGCACGAGGTCACCACCCACACGTCCACCGTCCGCGAGTTCGTGGAGCAGGCGGCGGCTCCGTCGCGCGCCATGTACGTGTCCCCCAACAGCCGCACCACGCACCGGGTCGCCGCGCTGGACGTGCCGAGCCCGTCGTGGATGCGGGCGCCGGGCGAGGCCTCGGGGATGTTCGCGCTGGAGTGCGCGATGGACGAACTCGCCGGTGCCGCCGGGGTGGACCCGGTCGAGCTGCGGGTGCGCAACGACACTGCGACCGAGCCGGACAGCGGGAAGCCGTACAGCAGCCGGCACCTGGTGGAGTGCCTGCGCGAGGGGGCGCGCCGCTTCGGCTGGGACGCGCGCGACCCCCGGCCCCGCTCGCGCGCCGAGGGCCGTCTGCTGATCGGCTCGGGGGTGGCGTCGTCCCTCTACCCCGTCTTCCTCATGCCCTCCACGGCCGAGGCACAGGTCACCGGGGCGGGCCGCTACCTGGTCCGGGTCAACGCCACCGACATCGGCACCGGAGCGCGGACCATCCTGACGCAGATCGCGGCCGAGGCGCTGGGCGTCGCACCGGATCTGGTCACCGTCCGGATCGGCAGCACGGAGCTGCCGGCGGCCTGGCTCGCCGGAGGCTCCGCCGGCACCGGCTCATGGGGATGGGCCGTGCACAAGGCCTGCAGCACGCTGAACGGGATGATCGACGAGCGCGGGGGGACGCTGCCGCCGGACGGTCTGACCGCCACGGCCGACACCAAGGACGACATCGCGTCCGACCCGCCGCACGCGAAGGCCGCCTTCGGGGCGCAGTTCGCGGAGGTGGCCGTCGACACCGACACCGGGGAGGTGCGCGTGCGCCGGCTGCTGGGCGTCTTCGCCGCCGGGCGGATCCTCAACGCCCGCACCGGGCGCAGCCAGTTCATCGGCGCCATGACGATGGGGATGGGCATGGCCCTCATGGAGGGCAGCACGATGGACGCCCGCTTCGGCGACTTCGCGGAGCGGGACTTCGCCTCGTACCACGTGCCGACGTGCGCGGACGCCCGTGGCATCGAGGCCCACTGGATCGACGAGCACGACCCGTGGCTGAACCCCATGGGGAGCAAGGGCATCGGGGAGATCGGCATCGTCGGCACCGCGGCGGCGATCGCGAACGCGGTGCACCACGCGACGGGGGTGCGGGTGCGCGACCTGCCCGTGCTGCCGGAGAAGCTCCTGGCCGGCCTGGAGCAGGCCCGCTAGGCGGGCGGTTCTCCGGCGGCCGCCCGGGCGGGGAAGTGCCGTGCGAGTTCGTCGACGACCGTCTGTGCGGCCGGGGAGACCCAGCGCCTGCGGTGCCGCGCCACCTGGACGGGCACGTCGGGGAACGGGGGCCCGGCCACCACGGCCAGGCGGCCCTCGCGCAGGGCGTCCTCGGCGGTGGCCCGCGGCAGCAGCGTCAGGCCGAGCCCCGCCGCCACGCAGGACCGGGCGGCCTCGATGCTCCCGAAGCGGGTCAGCCGCATGCGCGCGCCGGGGACGGAGAGGAGGCGATCGGCCAGGCGGTCGCTGTAGGAGCAGCCCTGCTCGTGGAGGAAGAAGGTCTCGCGCGCCAGGTCCTCCCAGGTGACCGGCGCGGTCCGGCAGGCGAGGGGGTGCCCGGGGGCGCAGAGCAGCACCAGCGGCTCGTGGGCGAGGGGTTCGGCGGCGATGCCGGGGAAGGAGACGTCCTCCTCCAGGAGCAGCGCGATGTCGAGCCGGCCCGTGCGCAGCCCTTCCACGGCGGCGGCGGTGCCGACCGGTGCCAGGTCGACCTCGATGCCGGGGTGGGAGCCGCGCAGCGCCGCGATGACGCCGGGCAGGCGGGCCGAGCACAGGGTCTCGCCGGCGCCCACGACGACGCGCCCGGCCGGCGGGCCCCCGGCCGCGACCGCGGCGCGCAGGCGCGCCTCGGCGTCCAGCACGGCCTCGGCCTCCTCGGTCAGGCGCCGGCCCGCCGCGGTGATCGACGCGCCCCGGGGCAGCCGGTCGAAGAGGCGGGTGCCGAGCTCCTTCTCCAGCGCCCGGATCTGCACGGTGACCGTCGACTGGGCGAGGTGCAGCTCCGTGGCCGCGGCGGTGAAGCTCCCGGTGCGGGCGAGGGTGAGGAAGGTATGGAGGAGTCGGGTGTCCACGGGGGGAGCATAGGTGAGCCATCGCTTTTCCCGATCGGCAGGATCAGAAACCATCGTTGGTCATGATGGGCATAAGGCGGAAGAGTGGGGCCCATGACCACCGAGATCCAGAGCACCGTCCAGAGCACCGAGATCCACAACGCCGCGGTTCTGAACAGCGCCGTTCAGAGCGGCGCCGTTCAGGGCAGCGAGATCCTGCGCTACACGGCCTTCACCTCCGACCCCTCCGGCGGCAACCCCGCGGGCGTCGTCCTCGACGCCGCCGGTCTCGACGAGGAGCAGATGCTCGCGGTCGCCGCCGGGGTGGGCTACTCCGAGACGGCGTTCGTGACCGCCGGGGACGCGGCGTCGCGCCGTTTCCGGCTGCGCTACTTCAGCCCGCTCGCGGAGGTCGCGTTCTGCGGCCACGCCACCGTCGCGACCGCGGTCGCCCTGGCGGGGCGCATCGGTCCGGGCGAGCTGCTCTTCGACACGCCCGTGGGCGAGATCGCGGTGGCGACGGAGACCGGCGGGGACGGCGTGGGGCGGGCCACCCTCACCAGCGCCCCCACGCGCTCCCGCCCGGCCGCGGACGCCGAGGTGGACACCGCGCTGGCCGCCCTGGGCTGGGCCCGCGGGGACCTCGACCCGGCGCTGCCGCCGCACGTGGCCTTCGGCGGGAACGAGCACCTCGTGCTCGCCACCGCCACCCGGGCCCGGCTGGCCTCCCTCGCCTACGACTTCGACGCGCTCGCCGCGGTGATGCGGTCGTACGGCTGGACCACCGTGCAGCTGGTGTGGCGGGAGGACGGGGGGCTGTTCCACGCGCGCGACCCCTTCCCCGTGGGCGGCGTCGTGGAGGACCCGGCCACCGGGGCGGCCGCGGCCGCGCTCGGCGGCTACCTGCGGGCGATCGGCGAGGTCACCGAGGCCACCACGATCCGCATCCGCCAGGGCGAGGACATGGGACGCCCGAGCGACCTGCTCGTCGCGGTCGACCCGGCGGACGCGCGGGTGCGGGTGACCGGGCAGGCGGTGCCGGTGGCCGGCTGAGGACGGGGGTGCGGACGGCCCCGCCCGTCACTTGTCGGCGTGGCCGCCGAGGTAGAACAGGAGCCAGATGAAACCGGCGAAGAGATGGGTGACGAAGACGTAGATCAGGACCCGGAAGGCAACCTGCCGCTCCGCCCGCTTCTCGCTCATGGCGGGCCTCCTCCTGGTGTCACCGACCGCCGCCGTACCGGCGCGAGTCTACTCCTCGGACGCGGCCATCGGTTCACGCAGGGTGAGCGCAGCGTCCGGCACGCGGTGGCGCAGAGGGACTCAGGGGGCGAGGTCACGGCGGGCGACGAGGCCGAACGCCAGGAGGATGCCCGCGGCGCCGACGCCGGCGAGGACGCCGAACTGTCCCCAGGGCACGGTGCCGTGGGCCAGGGCGTCGCCCGGCGTGTAGTAGTGGAAGGGGCTGACGAAGCGCAGCGGAGCGGCCTTCGACCAGGCCATGGCGACGAAGTTGACCGCGAACCCGACCGCGCCGACGGCGATCGTCACGCCCATGACCCGCGTCCTGCTCCGGCCCGCCGCCGAGACGGCCAGGGCGGGGCCCGTCAGGCACAGCGCGAAGCCGAAGCCGAGCAGCCCGGCCGCGTAGACCCCGCTCTGGGGGACGGCGGCGCTCAGGTCGGGCAGCAGGGCCACGCCGATGGACACGGAGAGGGTCGCGGCGGTGTTGAGCAGCAGGGAGACGAGGACGAGCGCGGCGGTCCGCTCGGCCAGCAGCCGCGCCCGCGACACGGGCCGGACCATCAGCAGCTCGATGGTGCCCGCCTCCACGTCCGCGGCGACCGCGGCGGCGGCCAGCGAGCCGACGGCGGTCAGCTGCATGGCGATCCAGAAGGGGTGGGTGAGCCCCGCGCCCAGCAGGCCGGGGTAGCTCGCGATCGACACGTCGCCGTTCGATCCGCTGAACGCCTTGAAGGCGTCGGGGAGCTTCCGCCCGCTCGCGCCGAAGATCTGGTCCGGCGTGACGGTCGTCGTGATCACCACGATGAGGGCCTCGAAGGCGGCGATGCCCACGGCCAGGGCGATGATCATCCGGCGGCGGCGGTGCAGGGCCAGCCGCAGCAGGGGGAATCCGCCCGTCATGGGGGCTTCCCTTCGCCCGGATCGCTCCCGGTGTCCCGGCCACCGTGGTCGCTCCGGTCGTCCTGCCCGCTCCGGTGGTTCCGGTAGAGGTCGAGGAACGCCTCGTCCAGCCCGGCCTCCTCGACCGTGACGTCGCGCACCGGCAGCGCCAGCAGTTCCCGCAGGACGGCGACCGTCCGGTCCGGCGGGATCATCAGCACGGCCTGGTCGCCGTGCCAGTCGGGCGACCAGCGGTCGGCGCCGCCGAGCGGCCGCCGGCCGAGGCCGTCGGCGAAGGTCAGGCGCACCTTGCGGGCCCGGGCCTCGCGCAGGGCGGCGACCGCCCCGACGGTCACCAGCCGGCCGGCCCGGACGATCGCCACCCGCCCGCACGTCCGCTGGACCTCCGGCAGCACGTGGCTGGAGAGCAGGACGGTGCGCCCGGCCGCGCGGACCTCCTCCAGCAGGGCGTAGAAGGTCTCCTGGACGAGGGGGTCGAGCCCTTCGGTGGGCTCGTCGAGGATCACCAGCTCGGGTTCGTGCTGCAGGGCCTGGACCAGGCCCAGCTTCTGCTTCATGCCGCGCGAGTAGGCGCGGACGGGGCGGTCCAGGTCCGGGCCGGAGAGGCCCAGGCGGGCGCAGAGCTCGTCCTGGAGGCGGGCGGGCGCGCCCTGCAGCGCCGCCAGCAGCCGCAGCGTCTCGCGGCCGGTGAGCTCGGGGTAGAGCCGCAGCTCCCCGGGGAGGTAGCCGAGGGACGGGGCGAGCCTCAGGTGCTCGGTGAAGGGGTCGCGGCCGAGCACCCGGACGCGGCCCTCGGTGGGGCGCAGCAGCCCCACGAGGCAGCGCATCGTGGTGGTCTTGCCCGCCCCGTTGGGGCCGAGGAAGCCGAAGACCTCGCCCTCGCCGACGCCGATGTCGAGTCCCTCGACGCCGGTCGTGCGGCCGTAGCGCTTGGTCAGCGAGACGATGTCGATGACGTTGCGCGTGCGCTCGCCCAAGGCCGCCTCCCGGACGTTTCTCCGGCGGTTTCCCTCCTTCTCAGCTTGGGTCAGCCGGTACCGGGCCGCCACGGCTCGCGGAAGCGCCGGGGGCTGCGGCCGGGGCCGGCCGCCGGGTGCGGGCCCGGCCCCGTGCCGGACGGCGGCGCATGGGCGAAGCTGGAAGGAGACCGGAGGGAGAGGCGGGCGGAGGGGCCGAGCGCGAAGGAGCCGACGATGCCGCACACAGCCGAATGGAACGTCCACCTCGACCTGGTCGAGGAGGACGGGAGGACGAGGGCCCGCGCCACGCTCGACACCGGGGCGACGACCGTCACGGGCAGCGGGACCGCCACGTGCGCGCCGGGCGACAAGGACATCCCGGCGATCGGGGACGAGTTCGCGGCCGGCCGGGCCCTGCGCGACCTGGGCGAACAGCTCCTGCACGCCGCGGAGCACGACGTCGCCGCGGTGGGCGCGGCCCCCGAGCCCAGGAGGTCGCCGATGTACGGGTGGCCGCTGTGAGGCCGTGAGGCGGGCCCGCCGGGGTCAGACCCCGACCGTCTCCTCCATCTCCTCCTCGGCCGCGGGCCCGGTCCCGGCGGCCGGGCGGGCCCTGCGCGCCTCGGCGATCCACGCGACGGCGGTCACGGCGGCGCCCAGGACCAGCCACAGCGCCAGCGTCGCGACGTGGCGGCCGAGCCCGGTGCCGTCGAAGTAGACGAGGCTGCGCGTGCCCTCGACGAAGCCGGCGCCGTTCCAGAAGGAGTGCAGCCCGGCGAAGAAGCCGTTCTGCAGCTCGGGCCGGTACACGCCGCCCGCGCTGGTGAAGTTGAGCATCACGAACAGCACCATCATGCCCAGCGTCGTCCAGCGCTTGAGGAAGGTGTGCAGCCCGACGCCGACGAGCAGGATGCCCGCCGAGTAGGCCCAGGCCATCCCCCACAGGCCCCACAGCCCGTGGTCGACGAGGTGGAAGACGGGCCCGGCCAGCGCGGCGCCGATCAGGCCGACCACGAACGAGGTCGCCACCGCCAGTGCCGCGCGCAGCCTCATGGGCAGCGCGCCGCCCGCGGCGCCCAGCACGGCGACGGAGGCGTACGAGCCGATGCTGACCGCGACCAGCAGGAAGAAGATGCCCTGGCCGGTCGGGTCGCCCTCGGCGGGCGGCGCGACGTCCGTGACCTTCAGGGGGGCGCCGGTGCGGGCGGCGACCGGCGTGAAGACCTTCTGCACGGCCATGGCGGTGGTGTCGGACCCGGCGGAGGCGACGAGCAGTTCGGGGGCGTGCCGGTCCGGTATGTACGCGCCGGAGACGTCGCGCCGGCGGAGCGCGCGGACGGCCTCGTCGCGGTCGGCGACGGTGCGGACGGCGAGCCGGTCCCCCGCCTTGTCGGCGATGCCCCGCGCCAGGGTCCCCGCGCCCGGGCCGGACTCCACGACGGCGACGGGCAGTTCGTGGGGCGTGGGCTGCGCGAACGCGCCCAGGTAGGCGAGGCCCATGCCGACGCACATCAGCAAGGGGGTGAGCAGGTGGCTCAGTACGTGGCGCAGCGCGCCGCGGGTGGCGGGTCCCATCGTGTCCTTCCTCGGCCGGGGCGGTCGGCGACCGTCCCGGAAATTGGTTGGCTTTTACAACCTTCCCTTTAAGTTGTACTATACAACCAGACCTCGAAAGGAAGCCGCCGTGCCCGATCGTGACGCCTCCGTGGAGACCATCCAGCGCGAGCTGACCGCCTTCGCCCGCCGCGCCCGGGCCGCAGCGGCCCGCATGCACCCCGAGCTCTCCCTGGTCTCCTTCACCCTCCTCGCCCACCTGGAGGACCGCGGCGGGTGCCGCGCCACGGACCTGGCCGCGCACTATCTGCTGGACAAGTCCACGGTCAGCCGGCAGATCGCGGCCCTGGAGCGGCTCGGCCTCATCGAGCGCCGGCCCGCCCCCGAGGACCAGCGCGCCCAGGTGCTGCACCTGACGCCCCGCGGCGCCGGGACCCTCGCACAGGTCACCGCCAACCGCCGGGCGGCCTTCCGCGAGCGCCTCGCCGACTGGGACGAGGCCGACCTGGACCGCTTCGCCGGCTACCTGCTGCGCTACAACGCCTCGGCGGGACCGCTCGACTGAGACGCCGCACCCCGGCCGGAATGCCACACCCACTCCCCGAATCAGGGGTGGTTGGTCACTCGATGGGCTGTTTTGCTGCCATTACGGGTGAGTCGCCCTCACCGGAGCCGTTATGCAGGCCTGACGGATACGACCTGCCGGCAGGCCCGGACGGAAGGGTGTGGGGACCGTGCAGCCACGCGGAGACGACCGTGACCGGGGCGGGCCCCCGCCGTCCGTGGCCGCGTCGCCGGGGGAGGAGCTGCGCCGGCTGCGGCAGGAGCGGGGCATGTCCCTGGCCGGGCTGTCCCGCGCCGTCCACTACACCAAGGGCTATCTGAGCCGGGTCGAGACCGGCGAGAAGCCGATGACGCCCGAGGTGGCCCGGCGGTGCGAAGAGGCCCTCGGCGCCGGCGGGGTGCTCTCCGGGCTGGTGCCGGAGCCGGCCGAGGGCCGGCGCTCCGCGCGCAACGGGCTGCTGGAGGTGTGCCCCTACCGGGGCCTGGCGGCGTTCGACGCCGCGGACGCGAGCTGGTTCTTCGGCCGGGACCGGGCCACGTCCGCCCTGGTCCGTCAGCTGACCGAGCGTCTGGACGGCTCCGGGCCGACCGCCGTGGTCGCCGCGTCGGGCACCGGCAAGACGTCGCTGCTGCACGCCGGCCTGGTGCCCGAGCTGCGCCGGGGCGTCCTGCCCGTCCCCGGGTCGCACCGCTGGCCCGTGGTGACGATGCGCCCCGGCGAACGCCCCCTCGACGAGCTGCTGGGCCGGGTGGCGGACGCCGCCGCGGCGGATCCCGACCACCTGACCAGGGCGCTGGCCCGCGGCGGGGCGGGAGCGCTGGCCCGCGCCGTCCACGCCGCGCTGAACCGCCGCCCGCGGGGCGCCGGGAGAGCGGGAGCGGCGGGCGCGGAGGCGACGGAGCCGGCCCGGGTGGTGCTCGTCGTCGACCAGTTCGAGGAGGTCTTCACGCTGTGCCCGGACGCCCGGCAGCGCGCGGATTTCGTCCGCGCGCTGCACGCCCTGGCGACGGGCCCCGCTCCCGCCGACGGCCGGGAGGGTTCCGCGGCGCTGGTGGTGCTGGGCATGCGGGCCGACTTCTACGGCAGGTGCCTGGCGTTCCCCGAGCTGGCGGCGGCGCTGCGCTCGGGCCAGCTTCCCCTGGAGCCCCTGCGGGTGCAGGAGCTGCGCGACGCCGTGGTGCGGCCGGCCCACGCGGTGGGCCTGGAGCTGGAGCCCGGCCTGGCCGAGCTGATCCTGCGCGACCTGGGTGCCGGGGACGACGGCGGGGAGCGGGAGGGCGGCGGGTACGAGCCCGGCGCGCTGCCGCTGCTCTCCCACGCCCTGCTGGCGACCTGGCAGCGGCGCAGCGGCAGGCTCCTGACCGTGGCGGGGTACCAGCAGGCCGGCGGGATCGCGGGGGCGGTCGCGGCGACGGCGGAGCGCGCGTACGGACGCCTGTCGCCCGGCTGCCGGGAGGCCGCCCGCGCGGTCCTGCTGCAGCTGGTCCGGGTGGACCAGGACGGGCGGTCGGCGCGCCGGCGGGTCTCGCGCGAGCGGCTGTCGCAGGACCTCGGGGCACAGGCCGCGGCGGCGCCGGAGGTGGTGGAGGCCTTCACACGGGCGCGCCTGCTCACCGTCGACGCCGACCAGGTCACCCTGGCCCACGAGGCCGTGCTGCGGGCGTGGCCGCGGCTGCACCGGTGGATCGAGGCGGACGCGGCGGCCCTGCACGGCTGGCAGCAGCTGAGCGCCGCGGCCGGGCAGTGGGAGGCCGAGGGGCGCGACCCCGCGCTGCTGCCGCGGGGCAGCAGGCTGGCCGCCGCGCACGAGACAGCGAGCCATCCCCTGGCCGCGGTGGGCGGCGTCGAGCGGGCGTTCCTGGACGCGGCGACGGCGCTGGCCGCCGCCGAGCAGGAGACGGAGCGCCGCCGGGCCCGGCGGCTGTACCGGCTGCTGGTGTCCATGGCCGTCCTCCTCGTCCTGGCGCTGGCCGGCGGGGTGGCCGCGGTCCACCAGGGCCTGCGGGCGGAGGCCGAACGGCACGTGGCCCGTTCGGAGGAGCTGGCCTTCCGCGCCGTCTCGGGCAGCGCGCCCCGGCCCGAGGTGGCGATGCTGCTGGCGACCGGGGCCTGGCGCGACGCCCACACCCCGGCCGCGGCCAGCGCCGTGCTGAGCACGCAGGCCCAGCCGTACGCCGGGCGGCTGGCCGGGCACAGCAAGCGCGCCCACGCCGTGGCCTGGCTGCCGGGCGGGCAGCGGCTGCTGTCGGCGGGGGCGGACGCCACCGTCCGGGAGTGGGACGTGCGGACGCGCCGGCAGGTGGGGGCGGCGCGCAGCGGGGCGGCGGTGCGCGCGCTGGCCGCGGCCCGGCAGCGGAACCTGGCCGCCTGGGGGGACGAGGCGGGCGTCGTCACCCTGCGGGAGGGCACGGGCGGCCGCGCCGTGGCGCTGCCGGCGCGGAGCAGGCACCGCGGGCCCGTCCGGGGAGCGGCCCTGTCGGACCGGGGGGACCTGCTGGCGACGGCGGGCGAGGACGGCACGGTGCGCCTGACGCGCCTGGGCGGCGGCCCGGCCCGCACCGAGGTCCGGGACGCCGGGCTGGGCTGGCTGTACGCGGCCGCCGTCAGCCCGGACGGCCGGCAGGTCGCCGCCGCCGGCTTCGACGGGCGGGTGTGGCTCCTCGACGTGGACAGCGGGCGGTCGAGGGTCGTCGGCAGCCGGGACTTCGGCCGCGTCCGGGCGCTCGCCTTCTCGCCGGACGGCCGCCGCCTGGCCACCGGGGAGTGGCTCAACCGCATCGGCCTGTGGGACACCCGCACCGGCGAGCGCGAGGCCGCCCTCGAAGGTCCTTCCGACTCCGTCTTCGGCGTGGCCTTCTCCCCCGACGGCACCCGGATCGCCGCGGCCAGCCAGGACGACACCGCCGGCATCTGGGACCTCGCCGAGCACCGCCGCATCGCGCAACTCGCCAGCCACATCGGCCCCGTCTACGCCATCGCCTACTCCCCCGACGGCCGCACGCTCGCGACGTCCGGCGAGGACGGCTCGGTGCGCCTGTGGACCCCGCAGGCCGCCGTCACCACCCCGCTGCCGGGCTCGGCCTGGCAGGACGGGGCCCTCAGCCCCGACCGCTCCCTCCTCGCCGTCGCGGGGCGGGACGGCACGCTGCGCCTGCTGCGCACCGCCGACCGCGGCCTGCGCACGGTGCGGGCCGGGAAGGACCCGGTGCGCGCGGTGGCGTTCAGCCACGACGGGTCGCTGGTCGCCGCGGGCGACGAACACGGCACCGCCACCGTCTGGCGCACCGCGGACCTCGGCCGCCCGCTGCACCGCTGGCGGGCGCACGGCCGGGCGCTCACCTCGCTCGCCTTCCGCCCCGGCGACGCCGGAGCGCTCGCCACCGCCTCCGAGGACCACAGCGCGAAGCTGTGGCGGCTCGCGGGGGACGCCGCCTTGGCGGAGCGGACGCTGCCGGGCCACGACGACGGCGTCTACCGCGTGCTCTTCCTCGGCCGGGACACCCTCGCCACCGGCAGCCTCGACAACACCGTCCGCATCTGGCGCTACTCCGACGGCCGGGCGCTGCGCAGCCTGACGGAACACGAGGACACCGTCTTCGGCCTGGCCCTCAGCCGCGCCGGCGTCCTCGCCACGGCCAGCCGCGACCACACCGTCAAGCTCTGGGACCCCGAGGGCCGCACGAGCCTGCGCACCCTGGCCGGGCACACCGGCCCCGTCACGTCCGCGGCCTTCAACCCCGCCGGCACCCGGCTGGTGACCACCGGCCGCGACAACACCGTACGGATCTGGGACCCGCGCGACGGCCGCCTGCTGCTGACGCTGACCGGCCACACCGGCCGGGTCCGGGCCGCGGCCTTCCTCGGCGACGACGGCCCGGTGGTGTCGGTGGCGGAGGACGGGACGGTGCGCTGGTGGAACCTGGACGTGCCGGAGGTCCTCGCCCGCACCTGCAAGGCGCTGGGCAGCGCCACGGACCGGCCGCTGTGGGAGCGCCTGCTGCCGGACGTGCCCTACGCGCCGGGCTGCCCCTGATCGCCGGCCGCTTCTGACATCCGGTTCTGACATCCGGCCGTTCCCGGACCCGGCCGCTCCTGATCTCCGGTCGTTCCCGGCCTCCGGCCGCCCCTGAGCGCCCGCTCTCCCCTCCACCGGCGGCACTTCACCCACATGCGCATCACGGCCGGTGGGACGCGGTTGCCCGCCGCCTTGTCCGCCGAGGCAACAGGAAACCCCTGTTCCGCACCGCTGCCCCGCTCCGAGACTCGAAGTACCGGGACAACAGGGGTGAAACCACCCCCCGGCGATACGGCCTCAGCCGAGACAAGGAGCCCCCGTGAACAGCCGTCGCCTCCGCAACCGCAGCCTCGTCCTCCCCACCGCCGTCGTCCTCCTGGCCCTCACCCTCACCGGCGCCACGGCCGCCCTCGCCGAGGGCGCGCCCACCGCCGTCACCATGGCCCCCGCCGCCTGGGCCACACCGGAGCCGGACGGCGCCGTGACGGCCGAGCGGCAGAAGATCGTCGAGCGCGCCCTCAGCGCCCTGACCACCCCCAAACGCTTCCGCCTCACGCACGGCGGGCCCGTGCACCTCTCCCGGCCGGGCCACCCCGACCGGGACACCAACTACCTCGGCAAGGGCAACAGCAACGCCAACCTGAACGAGTACAACGGCTTCGCCAAGAACCCGGACCAGCGTCCGTGGTGCGGCTTCTTCGCCGCCCGGATGTGGGCGAACCGCGGCGTGCCCGCCGACCCCGGCAACAGCCGGGCCTGGCGCAGCGGCACCGGCGACCGGTGGCACCCGTACGCGGCCGACCGGCCGCCGCAGCCCGGCGACGTCCTCATGTGGGCCGGCCGGAACCACGCGGGGCACGTCGCCGTCGTGGTCGGCGTCTCCGGCACCCGGGTCACGACCGTCGAGGGCAACACCGGCTACCACAACGACAGCATCGCCCGGCAGCGCTACGAGTGGACAGGCGCCGGCCCGGTGCTGAAGGACCGGACCAAGGTCATCCAGGGCTTCGCCTCCCGGTTCTGACCCGCGCCCCACCCGCCCCCGTCTCCCCACCCGCGTCACACCGCCCCCACACCCCTCACCCCTCACCCCTCACCCTTCAACGGCCCCGGAAGGACACCGCCATGGACCCCCGTTCCTCCCCCCTCGCCCGCCTCCGCACCGCCGGTGGGCTGCTCCTGGCCGCGCTCACCCTCGCCGGAGGCGCCGTCGCCACCACGACCACGACGACCGTCACCGTCACGGCGACCACGACCGCCACCGGCGGCACGGACGCGGCCGACCCGTGCCGGGCCTTCCCGGCCGGGACCTGCCCCCACCGGAACTGACCGGGCCGGTCACGCCCCGCCGGCTGCGCAGCAGGGCCGTCGCCCCTCGGGCGGCCCTGTCTCCGCACGCCGGCCGGGAGCCCGGCGCGCCGCGGCCGCCCCGGCTCGCGCCGTTGCCGCATATCCGCCATATGGGTGATCATGCACGTCATGCACAGTGACCTCTTCGCCCAGCAGAACATGGCCAAGCCCGCCGCTGCGCCCGGCATGGCCGTCCACAACGCCAAGTCCATCGTCTACGCCGTCGACGGCGAGTGCTACGCGCGCCAGGGTTCCATGGTCGCCTTCCGCGGCGAGCTGCAGTTCGAGAAGCTCGGCCAGGGCGTGGGCAAGTTCCTCAAGCGCGCCGTCACCGGCGAGGGCCTGGCGCTGATGGCCGTGCGGGGCCGCGGCGAGGTGTGGTTCGCGCACGAGGCCGCCAACTGCTTCATCGTCGACATCGCGCCCGGCGAGAGCCTCACCGTCAACGGCCGCAACGTCCTGTGCTTCGACCCGACCCTCTCCTACGAGATCCAGACCGTGAAGGGCGCGGGCATGACGGGCGGCGGGCTCTTCAACTCCGTCTTCAGCGGCCACGGGAAGCTCGGCGTGATATGCGAGGGCAACCCCATCGTCATTCCCGTCTCCGTCCAGGCCCCGGTCTACGTGGACACCGACGCGGTCGTCGGCTGGTCCGCCTCCCTGCGCACCTCGCTGCACCGTTCCCAGAGCATCGGCTCCATGCTGCGCGGCGGCTCCGGCGAGGCCGTCCAGCTCAAGCTGGAGGGCGAGGGCTTCGTGATCGTCCGGCCGAGCGAGGCCAAGCCGCAGCAGCAGAACGGCTGACCCGGTGCTCGGTCGCATAGCCTCCGCCGTGCTGCCCGCGGCCGGGCGGCTGACGGTGACGACCGACGACGGCGCCGGTGCCGGGCCCGCGCCCGGCAGCATCGTCGCGGCGAACCACACCTCGCTGGCCGACCCGGCGGTCGTCCTCGCCGCCCTCCACCGGCTCGGGGTCTCCCCCGTCGCCCTGGCCGCCGCCGGCCTGTGGCGGATCCCGCTGCTGGGACGGCTGCTCACCCGCGAGGGGTACGTCCCCGTCCACCGCGGCGACCCGCGGGCGGTCCTGGCCCTCGACGGGGCCGGGGCCGCGCTCGCGAACGGCCGCACCGTGCTCATCTACGGCGAGGGCGCCCTGCCCCGCCGCCGGGACTCCGGCGAGGCGGCACCCCGCCCCTTCCGCGGCGGGCTCGCCCATCTCGCCCTCACCACCGGAGCCCCCGTCGTGCCCCTGGGGCAGGCGGGTGCGCGCCGCCTCTGCTCCGGCAGCCGGACCCGGCAGCTCGCCGGCGTGCTCACCGCGCCCGTGCGCCGGCCGCCCCTGCACGTCCACATCGGCGCCCCGCTCCGGCTGACCGGCGACCGGGCCGCGGCCACGGCGCGCGCCCACGAAGCGGTGACCGGCGCCTGGCGCACGGCGGCCGCACGCCTGGGAGAACCGGCAGGCCCGGCGGCCTGAAGCCACCGGGCCCGCCTTTCGCGCCTTACCGTCTGGCCTGGGGATCGTCGCAGGCCCGGCCGTTACCGCCCTTCCCTTCCGGAACGATCTCCGAGGCCCAGCCCTCGGGGGGTTCCTGGTACGGGCTGCAGGTCCCGCACGAGGCACACGTCCACCTGCCGTGTACCCCCAGGACGACGGATCCGCAGCCGCTACAGGTGTTGGTGGTGTAGTAGGGCTCGCCGGGTGCGGCGTGTGAGCGCCATGCCTGCTCTTCCATGTCACCCAGACTGCCATGAACACTGTGAGCACGAGGACTTCCCGTCAGGACCGTTGATGGTCGACGCGCCACATTCGGGACAGTTCATGACCCCCCTTCCTGCCTGCGGCGCTCGCCGGACAGCGTCAAATGCCGGTGGACCAGCCGTAGTTGCCTTCACCATCGGACAACCGGGCCGAAGGCACCAGACACCGTGCTCGAAGTGTGATAAGCGCGATGAGCGGGGGCGCGGCCTCCGGTGACACGGACCCGCGCGGCGCCGTGCGGCGGGCGGTGCGAGGCTTGCGGCATGCAGCAGACACCGCAGCCCTCCCGCGTCCTCGTCGTGGACGACGACCCGACCGTCGCCGAAGTCGTCGCCGGCTACCTCGACCGCGCCGGCTTCACCGTCGACCGGGCCGCCGACGGCCCCCGCGCGCTGGAGCTGGCCGCGGCGGTCCGGCCCGACCTCGTCGTCCTCGACCTGATGCTCCCGGGCATGGACGGGCTGGAGGTGTGCCGCCGGCTCCGCGCGGACGGCCCGGTCCCGGTGATCATGCTCACCGCGCGCGGCGACGAGGAGGACCGGATCCTCGGCCTGGAGGTGGGCGCGGACGACTACGTCACCAAGCCGTTCAGCCCCCGGGAGCTGGTGCTGCGCGTCGGGTCCGTCCTGCGCCGCGCGCACGCGCGCTCCGCGGACCCGCGCCCGGCGCCCCTGCTGCGCGCGGGGGGCCTCGTGCTCGACCCGGCCGCCCGGCGCGCCACCAAGGACGGCGCCGAGCTCGCCCTCACCCTGCGCGAGTTCGACCTGCTGTCCTTCCTGCTGCGCCACCCGGGCCGGGCGTGCTCCCGGGAGGAGTTGATGCACGAGGTGTGGGGCTGGGAGTTCGGCGACGTGTCGACGGTGACCGTCCACGTGCGCAGGCTGCGCGGCAAGGTCGAGGACGATCCGGCCCGGCCGCAGCTGATCCGGACGGTCTGGGGCGTCGGCTACCGCTTCGAGGCCGACGGCGTGCGGCCTTCTGACGAGCCGGACGGGCCGGAGGCCCGCAGCGAAGGGGCCGGCCGTGCGTGACGTCCTCCTGATCGCCCTCTACTCGTTCCTCGGCGCCGCGGCGGCCGGGCTGCTGGGCGCGCTCGCCCTGCGGGCCCTGCGCCACCGCTCGGTGGCGGTCTCCCTCACGGTGGTGGCCGTCGTGTCCGTCGTCGCGATGCTGGCCGGCACGCTCGCCGTGGCCCGGGCGATGTTCCTCTCCTCGCACGACCTGACCGTCGTCACGACGGTCTGCGCGACGGCCGCCGTGGTCTCCCTCGCCACCGCCCTGCTGCTGGGCCGCTGGGTGGTGGCGCACAGCAACGCCCTGACGCGCGCCGCGCGCTCCTTCGGCGACGAGGGCAGCTTCGCGGCCCCGGGCGGCGGCGCCACGGCCGAGCTCGCCGCGCTCGGGCGCGAGCTGGCCGCGACGAGCGGGAAGCTCGCGCGCTCGCGGGAGCGGGAGCAGGCGCTGGAGACCTCGCGGCGCGAGCTGGTGGCCTGGATCTCGCACGACCTGCGCACCCCGCTGGCCGGGCTGCGGGCGATGTCCGAGGCCCTGGAGGACGGCGTGGCGGAGGACCCGCCGCGCTACCTGCGCCGGATGCGCACGGAGGTGGAGCGCCTCGACGCCATGGTCGGCGACCTCTTCGAGCTCTCCCGCATCCACGCGGGCGCCCTGCCGCTGCACCCGAGCCGGATGTCGGTGGACGACCTGGTGGACGACGCCCTCGCCGGGGTGGGGCCCCTGGCCCGCGAGCACGGCGTCCGGCTGACCGGCGACGGCGTCGAGGCGGTGCCGGTCGAGGTCGACGGCAAGGAGATGACCCGCGTCCTGGGCAACCTCCTCGTCAACGCCATCCGCCGCACTCCCGCCGACGGAACGGTCGCGGTCGCCGCGCACCGGGAGGCGGACACGGTCGTGCTGTCCGTGACGGACGGCTGCGGCGGCATCGCGGAGGAGGACCTCCCGCGGGTCTTCGACACGGGCTGGCGCGGCACCGAGGCCCGTACGCCGCCGGGCGGCGCGGGGCTGGGCCTGGCCATCGTCCGCGGCATCGTGGAGGCGCACGCGGGCCGCGCGGCCGTGCGCAACGTGCCCGGCGGCTGCCGCTTCGAGGTGGTCCTGCCCGCGGCCGGTCAGACGGTTCGCGGCCGCCCCACCGCCGCGCGTCCGCAAGGCGGTTGACGAAGATCAACTTGTGTAGTGGACTCGCACGCGTGCCCTCGCCTCGAATGACCCGGCTCGCGCAGCGCATCCGCTCCGCGGCACCCGCCGACGCGGTCACGGCGGGCTTCCTCGCCGTGCTCATCGGCATCACCAGCTCCGTGGCCATCGTCGTCACCGCGGCGGAAGCGGCCGGGGCCACCCCGGCGCAGCTCACGTCCTGGATGTTCGCCCTGGGCATCGGCATGGGGGTCACCTGCGCGGGGCTGTCGCTGCGCCACCGGGCGCCGGTGGTGACGGCCTGGTCCACGCCCGGTGCGGCCCTGCTGGCGACCGGCCTGCACGGGGTGTCGATGGCCGAGGCCACCGGCGCGTTCCTCCTCTCGGCGGTCCTGGTGATCGTCAGCGGTGCGACCGGCTGGTTCGAGCGCGTCATGGACAGGATCCCGGTGCCCTTGGCGTCGGCGCTCCTGGCGGGCGTGCTCGTGCAGTTCGGCACGGGCCTGTTCACGAAGATGCAGCACGACTTCGCCGTGGTGTTCCCGATGTTCGCGGTCTACCTGGCCTGCAAGCGGTGGCTGCCCCGGTACGCGGTCATCGGCGCGCTGGCCACCGGCGTCGTGGTGAGCGCGTTCCGCGGCTCGTGGCACCTGCAGGGGCTGCACGTGGCGCTCGCCGAACCGGTCTTCGTGCGCCCCGAGTTCTCCTGGCAGGTGCTGATCGGCGTCGGCCTGCCGCTGTTCGTGGTGACCATGGCGTCGCAGAACCTGCCGGGCGTGGCCGTGCTGCGCGGCGCGGGCTACCGTACACCCGTCTCGCCGCTGCTCACCTGGACCGGGATCGTCAACGCGGTGCTGGCCCCGTTCGGCTGCTTCGGGCTGAACCTGGCCGCGATCACCGCGGCGATCTGCACCGGCGAGGAGGCCCACCGCGACCCCCGCAGGCGCTACCTGGCCTCCGTGTGGGCGGGCCTGTTCTACATCACGGTCGGCCTCTTCGGCGGCGTCGTGGGCTGGCTGCTGACCGCCATGCCCGCCTCCCTCGTCATGGGCATCGCCGGGCTCGGCCTCCTCGGCACGATCGGCGGCTCCCTCACGGCCGCGCTCGCTGACGCGCGCATGCGCGAGGCGGCCGTCGTCACCTTCCTGGCGACCGCGTCGGGCATGACCCTGGCCGGCATCGGCTCGACGTTCTGGGGCCTGCTGGCCGGCGTGCTGGCGACCGTGGTGTTGAACGGGCGCCGCCGCGAGCCCGCGGCGGCGCGGGAGCGGGAGGCGGGCGAGGAGACGGGCCCCGCGGAGAGGCCCGCCGGGCCGGTGAGCGCCGCGGAGGAGAAGGCGGCGCGCTGAGGCGCCGCCGCGGCCGCCCCCGTCAGGCGGTGGGAGCTCCGGCCACACGGCGCTCGCCGCCGTTGCGCTCCTGCCAGAACCGGTAGACGGCGGTGGCCTCGTCGCGGGGCTCGTGGCGCATCGGCAGCCGCCGCTCGCTCCAGCCCTTGGCGAACTCCGCGTAGAAGGTGTTCAGCTCGAAGTACTTGCGGTCGTCGACGTAGTGGGGCTCGTAGTCGTCGCGCTGCGTGAGGAAGACGACCTCGTCGGGGCTGCAGTAGTAGAGCGAGCCCAGGCACATGGGGCAGGGGTGGGCGAGCACGTAGATCGTGGTCCCGGTCAGGTGCTCGGTGCCGAGCCTGGTGCACGCCTCGCGGATGGCGAGGATCTCGGCGTGCGCCGTCGGGTCGGAGGTCTGGGCGACGAGGTTGGGGCTCTCGGCGAGGATCTCGCCGTCCTTGACGATGACGGTCGCGAAGGGACGGCCGCCCTCCTCGACGTTCTTGCGGGCGATGTCGATGGTGCGCCGGACGAAGTCCATGGTGCGGGTGCTCCTGGGGAGGGGTGGGGTGGGGTACGGGACGCCCCGCGCCCGGCGGACGGCCGGGCGCGGGGCGTCCCGTCGGATGCGGTACGGACGACGGGGCGTCAGGACGGGGCGTCAGAAGGGCTTCGTCGGCAGGTACTTGCCGTCGAGGGTGATCACGGCGCGCTCGCCGCCCTCGGGGTCGGCGACCTTCTTCACGTCCAGCTTGAAGTTGATCGCACTGATGATGCCGTCGCCGAACTGCTCGTGGACCAGGGCCTTGAGGGTGGTGCCGTAGACCTGGAGCATCTCGTAGAAGCGGTAGATGGTGGGGTCGGTCGGGATGCCGCCGGGGATGGAGCCGCGGGTCGGCACGGTCTGCAGCAGCATCGCGGCGTCGTCGTCCAGACCGAGCAGCTCGGCGACGGCCTTCGCCGAACCGGCCGGAAGGGCGTGCTGGCCGAGGACGGCGGCGGTGACGAAGGCGACGGACAGGCCGGCGGCGTCGGCCAGCTCCTGCCAGGTGAGGTCCTTGCGGGTCTTGGCCTCGACCGCGGCGATCGCGAGCTGCTGACGGGCCTGGGGGTCGAACTGGGCGTGGACGGTCATGGGACTTCCTTCACTGGTGGGACAACTGGTGATGTGGGGGGCTGGTGATGCGGCCGCGATGCGGCCCGGTGGTACGGCCGCCGGCCGAACCGGGTCGGAACCGTCAGGCGGCCGGAAGGGCCGCGAAACGGCCGTTCGCCGCGTCGAGTTCCTCGACGGCGCCGGTGCCGATGTCGAAGACCCAGCCGTGCAGGCGCACCGCGCCGCGGTCCAGGGCGCGGGCGACGGAGGGGTACGTCGCCAGGTTCGCCAGCTGGGCCAGGACGTTGGCGCGCACCATCGCGGCGACCTTGTCCTCGGTGGAATCGGTGGCGCACCTGGCGCGGGCGGCGTCGGCGTGCCGCAGCCAGTCGGCCAGGGCGGGCAGGGCCGACAGGTCCCGGCCCTCGGCGAGGGCGGTCATGGCGCCGCAGGCGGAGTGCCCGCAGACGATGACGTCGGCCACGCCGAGGACGTCCACGGCGTACTCGACGCCGGCCGCCACGGCGTCGGCGCCGGGTGCGTGGGCGGGCACGAGGTTGCCCGCGGTGCGGATGACGAACAGCTCGCCCGGCTCGCGCTGGGTGATCAGTTCGGGGACGACGCGGGCGTCGGAGCAGCCGATGAACAGCGCACCGGGCCGGTGCGTGGTGGCGAGCCGCTCGAAGAGCTCCGCGCGGGCGGGGAAGACGTTCCGCCGGAAGCGCTGGGCTCCCTGGGCAAGGTGGTGCATGGGTTCACTCCCTTGGTGGATGCCGGTGGGGGCCGACGTCATCCACTGTGCATGACCTGCACCTATAACGTCCAAGAGATGGAATCCATGACTTCCATAGAGCTCATCTATACCCGAGGGAAGCCCGCGCGTCCCGGCCTGCCCGGGGTGGGCGCCGGCGCCGTCACGGCAGCAGCTGCTCCGTCCAGACCGTCTTGCCCTCGCGGCCGTACCGCGTGCCCCAGCGCTCGCTGAGCTGGGCGACGAGGAAGAGGCCGCGGCCGCCCTCGTCGGTCGTCCGGGCCCGGCGCATGTGGGGGGCGGTGTTGCTGGTGTCGGAGACCTCGCAGATGAGGCGGGGCCCGCGG
This sequence comes from Streptomyces telluris, assembly GCF_024519335.1. Classification (NCBI taxonomy): domain Bacteria; kingdom Bacillati; phylum Actinomycetota; class Actinomycetes; order Kitasatosporales; family Streptomycetaceae; genus Streptomyces; species Streptomyces telluris. Next base: position 295,615 of record NZ_JANIID010000001.1, on the reverse strand, counting down.
ATGAGCCGCAGGGTGACCGGCCCGCCGGCGTAGCGGTAGGCGTTGGTGACGAGCTCGCTGACGATGAGCTCGGTGGCGAACGCCAGCTCGTCCAGCTCCCAGGCGCTGAGCTGCTCGGCCATCAGCGTGCGGGCCTGCCCGGCGGCGCGGGCGTCCGAGGGCAGCGTCCAGGTGGCCACGCAGTGCTCCGGGAGCACGCGGGTGCGGGCGAGGAGGAGGGCGACGTCGTCCACGGGCTCGGCCGGCAGGAGTGCGTCCACGACGGCCTTGGCCGTCTCCTCCACCGACCGTTCCGGGCGCGCGAGTTCCTGCGAGAGGCGGTCGAGCGACGCGTCGATGTCGAGGTCGTGGCTGTGGATGAGGCCGTTGGTGAAGAGGGCCAGGAGGCTGCCCGCGGGCAGTTCGATCTCGGTCGCCTCGAAGGGCAGCCCGCCGAGGCCGAGCGGCGGCCCGCCGGGGAGGTCGGGGATGCTCACCTGCCCGCCGGGGGTGACCAGGACGGGCGGCGGGTGGCCTGCGCGCGCCAGGGAGCAGACGCGGGAGACGGGGTCGTAGACGGCGTAGAGACAGCTCGCGCCGGTCACCTGGTCCAGGGGGGAGTCCCGGCTGTTGCTCTCCTGTTCGGCGGCGAGGCGGTACACGAGGTCGTCGAGGTGGGAGAGGACCTCGTCGGGGTCGAGGTCGAGTTCGGCGAGGGTGTGGACGGCGGTGCGCAGGCGCCCCATGGTGGCCGCGGCGTCGATGCCGTGGCCGATCACGTCGCCGACGACGAGGGCGACGCGCGCGCCGGACAGGGGGATGACGTCGAACCAGTCCCCGCCGACGCCTTCCACGGCGCCCGCCGGGATGTACTGGTGGGCGACCTCGGCGGCCGGCAGTTCGGGCAGGTCCGCGGGCAGCAGGCGGCGCTGCAGGGCCAGGGCGGCCTGGTGCTGACGGGTGTAGCGGCGGGCGTTGTCGATGCAGACGGCGGCGCGGGCGGCGAACTCGCCCACGAGGGTGAGGTCGTCCTCCTCGAACGGGTCGGGGCGGCGGGAGCGCCACAGGCTGACGAGGCCGAGGACGAGGCCGCGGGCGGCGAGCGGCAGCATCATGACGGAGTGGGCGCCCAGGGCCCGGGCGTGGGGGGCGCGTTCCTGCGCCACGAGGGCGAGGTCCTCGGGGGTGCGCAGCTCCGGCACGAGGATCGGGCTCTTCTCGGCCAGGCACCTGCCCTGGGGGGTCTCGGGGGCGAAGCGGATGAGGCCGCCGAGCGGGTTGAGGGCCTCCTCGGCGCCCGGGGTGTCGGACCGGACGGCCGTCCGGCGGACGGGCCCGAAGCCGTCCTGCGAGGGTTCCTCGCCGCGGCTGACGGGTTCGAGGAGGTCGACGGTGACGGCGTCGGCGAGCTCGGGGACGAGGACGTCGGCCAGCTCGCGGGCGGTGGCGGCCACGTCCAGCGTGGTGCCGATGCGGGCGCCCGCGTCGTTGAGCAGGGCCAGCCGGAGCCTGGCCCGGTGCCGTTCGGTGACGTCTTCGACCAACTGGGTGACGCCGAGGATGGCCCCGGCCGAATCCTCCATGCGGAACGCGGAGACGGAGACGTAGCGGACCTGGGAGGGGTCGGCGAGCAGCCGGCACGGCTGCTCCGTGAAGATCATCGGCCGTCCGGTCTCCAGCACCTCGTTCAGGCGGCGCTCCACCGTCTCCGTGTCCGCCGCGACCAGGAAGTCGCCCGTGCGGTGGCCCCGCGCCTGCTCGGCGGTGATGCCGCCGATCCGGGCGACGGCCCGGTTGATGCGCAGGATGCTCAGGTCCGGGGCGTGGACGGCCAGCCCCACGGGGGCGGTCCGGAACAGCCCGTCCAGCACGGAGCGGTCCGTCTCCCACTGGATCACGTCCCCGGCGGGGGCGCCCACCAGGAACCACTCGGGTGCGGCCCCTTCGCGGACGATGCAGCGGGCGCGGACGCCCACCAGGATGCGGTGGCCGTCGCGGTGGAGGACGGGGACGATGCCGAACCAGCCGGAGTCCTGCCGGCAGGCGGCGGCCGCCGCCACGACCGCGTCCCGGTCGCCCGGGTCCACCAGCGCCTCCAGCCCGGGCCGCCCGATCACGTCGCCCGCCGGGTGGCCCAGCAGCACCTCGGCACGGTCCCCCCAGCCCACCACGGTTCCGCGGTGGTCCAGCACGACCGACGCCGAGTTGCCGACCGAGAAGGGGTCCTCGGGGCTCTCGTGGAAGAGCGTCATCGGTTCGTCCGTCACGCCGTCCTCCTTCCGCCGGACGCGCCGTGGCTGCCGTCTTCTGCTTCCACAGTGATGGGTGAGGGGCGTCGGCGCTTGCCGACCCGGCGGGCCCGTGACCGCTTCAGACGACGCGCCGGCGCCTGCGGGAGCCGCGGTGCCTGCCCGGCGTGCGGCGCGGCGGGGCGGGTCCGGTCAGTATGCGTTCCTCGTAGCGGCCCAGGGCGAGGATCGCGCACAGCAGCAGAGGGGGGAGGACGAGTGCGAAGACGACCACGGGAGGCTCCTGCCGGGAGGAGGGACTCACAGGTCGCGTTGCCGCACAGGGGCGGCGCAAACCTGGCCGGGTGGCGCACATGGGTGGTCCGCACTCCCCCATGTGGAGCAGGAGCATCCGTGGGGCGTGCGGGCCGGACGGGCCGGACCGCAGCCGCGGCCGTGTGCCTGCCCTCAGCCCGCGGCACCCGGCGGCAGCGACTCGGCGATCCGCTGCCGCATCGGGCGCCGGTGCAGGGCGTCGAGCGCCTCGGTGACGAGCCTGCTGAGCGGGTACGACAGCTCCGCCTCGAATTCCGCGGCCGCGGCGGCCGTCGCCGCCCATTCGGCGTCCAGCACCGGCAGCAGCGACTCGGCCCGGGGCGTCAGCCGCACGACGCGCTGCCGTGCGTCCCGCCCCGGCGCGAGGACGACGAGCCCCTCCTCGGCCATTCGGGCCACCGTCTGGCTCGCGGCCGAGTGGGTCACGCCGACGGCTCGCGCGAGGTCGCGGATGGTGCCCGGCCCCGAGGCGGCCAGCGCACGGACGACAGGGGTGAAGCGCGGGCGGAACCCGTCCAGGCCGAGGTCCGCGTACACGGCGCCGACGTCGCCGTCGAGCAGCTCCAGGAGGTGGCGCAGGCGGGTGCCGAGCAGTTCGGGGCCGGGCGCGCTCGGGGCGTCCGGGGTCCGCGGGGTATGGGGAGCCTCGGGGGTCTCGGGGGTCTCGGGGGTCTCGGGGGTCTCCGGGGAAGACGTCACATGCCGTAATGTAACAGCGCTGTTGTATTGGCGGAGGGCGGGAGGAACGACGCACATGGGCGCGGACGCGGAAGGGCTGTACCCGCCGGTCGAGCCGTACGAGACGGGCCTGCTCGACGTGGGCGACGGCAACCTCGTGTACTGGGAGGCCTGCGGCAACCCGGAGGGCAAGCCCGCGCTCGTGGTCCACGGCGGGCCCGGCTCGGGCTGCGGCACCGGCGTGCGCCGGTACTTCGACCCGGACCGCTACCGGGTCGTCCTGTTCGACCAGCGCGGCTGCGGCCGCAGCACCCCGCACGCGAGCGACCCCGCGACGGACATGCGGCACAACACCACCGCGCACCTGATCGCCGACATGGAGCGGCTGCGCACGCACCTCGGCGTCGACCGCTGGCTGCTGTACGGGGGCTCGTGGGGGTCGACGCTGCTCCTGGCCTACGCGGAGACGTACCCGGAGCGGGTCTCGGAGATCGTCGTCTCCGGCGTCACGACGACCCGCCGCTCGGAGATCGACTGGCTCTACCGCGGCGCGGGCCGGTTCTTCCCCGAGCAGTGGGAGAGCTTCCTCGCCGGGGCCGCCGGCACACCGCGCGACGGCGACGTCGTGGCGGCCTACGCGCGCCTGACGGAGCACCCGGACGCCGCGGTGCGGGAGAAGGCCACGGCCGACTGGTGCGCCTGGGAGGACGCGGTCCTCTCGGGCGAGACGGAGGGGGCCACGGCGCCCTATACCGGCCGGGCGGCCGCCGCCCGGCTGGCCCTGGTGCGCATCTGCGCGCACTACTTCTCCCACGGCGCCTGGCTGGAGGAGGGCGCGTTGCTGCGCGACGCGGGGCGCCTGGCCGGGATCCCGGGCGTGCTCGTCCACGGCCGCCTGGACCTGGCCGGCCCGCTCGGCACGGCGTGGGAACTCGCCCGCGCCTGGCCTGGGTCCCGGCTGGTCGTCGTCGACGGAGCGGGGCACCTGGGCACCGCCGCGACACGCCGTCACGTGCTCGGCGCCCTGGACGCGTTCGCCAGGCACGGCGGAACCACGCCCGCGCCGGGCAGGGCGCGCTAGGCCGGCCCGAAGAGCCGCTCCAGGACGGCGGCGACGCCGTCCTCCTCGTTGGTCCCGGTGCGCCGCGCCACCGAAGCGAGCACCGCCGGGTGGGCGTTGCCCATCGCGTAGCCGGTGCCCGCCCAGGTCAGAATGGTGAGGTCGTTGGGCATGTCCCCGAAGGCGACGACCTCCGCGGCGGGGATGCCCCGCCCCGCGCACAGCTCCGCCAGCGTCCCGGCCTTGGTGACGCCCGGCGCGCTGATCTCCAGCAGGCCGCTGCCACCCGAGTGCGTGAACTGCGCCTCGGTGCCCGCGGCTTGCTCCGCGGCGGCGAGCAGCAGGTCCGCGTCGAGCCGCGCCGACCAGGCCAGCAGCTTGGCGATGGGGACGTCCGCCGTCCACAGGTCCGCGAGGCAGGCCACGGGCGATTCCGCCCCGGCGTCCTCGGGCAGGCGCAGCCCGTACGCCGGCTCGTACAGCACGTTCCGGCCGGTCTCGACGGCGAACCCCACGTCGGGCACGACGGCCGACAGGGCGGCGACCACCTTGCGGGCGACGTCGACGGGCAGGGCACGGGACGCGGTGACGGTACGGGCCGCGAGGTCGTACACGAGCGCGCCGTTGCTGCACACGGCCGTGCCGGCGAGGCCCGTCGCGGCGGAGAGCCGGTCGACGAAGCGGGGCGGGCGGGCGGTGACGAAGACGACTTCGGCGCCGGACGCGGTCGCCGTGCGCAGGGCGCGCAGGGTGCGCGGGGAGAGCGTCTTGTCGTTGCGCAGGAGGGTGCCGTCGAGGTCCGTGGCAATCATGCGGGGGCGCGTCATCGCACCACGCTACCTCAGGGATCCGGCGCCGCAAGACGCGCGGAGAACGTGAACCCGCAGATCAGCGGCCCGCGTTCGGACGCCCCGCCTCCGCATCGGCCCCCGCCGCCGCGCCGGGGCGGCGTCCGGCGGGCAGGGCGCAGGCCGCCGTGCCGCCGGGCATGCGGTGCCGGTTGTCCGCGACCATCCGGTACAGGCCGTGCGCGACCCGGCGCACGAGCGGCAGCGTGAGCACCGCGCCGGGTACGGCCCATCCGCCGCGAGCGCTGAGCAGGAGCTTGGCGACGGCCTGGGCGCCGCCGTACACCGTGCCGCCGGGCGCGATCCACAGCAGCTCGTGCTCGGCCCGCTCCCGCGTGACCCCCAGCGCGTCCAGGTCCGCGAACTGCCATGCGACGACGTCGCAGCGCGGCCGTACGTACTTCTCGGCGCAGCGCACCGAGGTCGTGCAGAAGCCGCAGTCGCCGTCGTAGACGAGCACAGGTCGGGTTCCCATGGGGCCATCATGCCGCGCCGGGCACCGGGTCCGGCGGCGGGTCCGGCGAGGGCTCCACCCGGCGGTTCGGCTGCGGTTCGGCTGTGGTTCAGCTGCGGTTCAGCTGTCGAGCGCGATGCCGTGCTTCGCCTTCTCCATCGACTCCTCCGACGCGTTCCCCCCGGCGTTCTCCTGTGCGAGCGCCTGGTTGAGGGCCACGAACGGCCGCATGCGCGACTCGTAGCGGGCGAAGGCGGCGGCGTGATCGCCGTTCCCCTGCCGGCCGATTTCGGAGGCCAGGACGTAGGCGCCCACGAGCGCCAGGCTGGTGCCCTGGCCGGAGAGCGGAGACGCGCAGTAGCCGGCGTCGCCCGCCAGGGCCACCCGGCCGGCGGCCCACCGGTCCATGTGGATCTGGGCCATCTCGTCGAAGTAGAAGTCCGGGGCTTCGCGCATGGCCTGCAGGAGCCGCGGCGTCTCCCAGCCCACGTGCGCCAGCCGCTCGGCCATGAGCTCCTTCTGCTGCTCGGTGTCGCGGTGGTCGTACGCGACGGGGTCCGACTTGAAGCCGAGCGTGGCCCTCATCTCGCTGTTGTCCCGCACCGGGTAGAGGCAGTAGGTCGCGCCGCCGGCCGCGGACTCGTCGTTGAGCCATATCTCCCAGTTGTCGAGGCCGAGGAAGTTGGGGGCGCTGAAGACCGTGACGTAGGCGCCGAGGCGCCGGATGAACCGCTCCTCCGGGCCGAAGGCCAGCTGCCGCACGCGCGAGTGCAGGCCGTCCGCGCCCACGACGAGGTCGAAGGTCCGCTCCGGGCCCTGCTCGAAGGCGACCCGCACGCCGTCCGGCCCCTCGTCGAGAGCGGCGATGGAGTCGCCGTAGAGGAATTCCACGCCTTCGCCGAGCGCCTGCCGGTGCAGCAGCCCGGTGAGGTCCTCGCGCAGCAGCTCGATGTCCTCGTTGTCGAGACGGCCGCCGCTCAGCGTCATCTCCTCGGAGCGCCACACCTCCTTGCCGCCGCCGTCGAGCATCGCCATGCCGCGCAGCCGGGTGCGGACGGCGCGCGCCTCCTCCAGGATCCCGGTCCGGTCGAGGACGTCGATGGCGACGCCGCGGACGTCGATGGCCTGCCCGCCCGGGCGGACGGCGGGGGCCCGCTCGACGACGGTCGCGGCGAGGCCGTTGCGGCGGAGCCAGTAGGCGAGGGTGAGCCCGGCGACGCTGGCACCGGAGATGAGGACGGTCTTCATGGTGAGCACCTTTTCGCATTCACTGCTTACGCTGTACGCGGCTGAATGTACGCCGTAAGCGCAGCATTGACAAGCACACTTACAGGCTCTGCACTAGTACAGAAGCCCTTCACGACTTACTCCCCTGCTAGGCTCTGTACTAGTACAGGAAGAAGAAGGAGGCCGTCCTTGGCCGGCACATCGGTTCCCCCCTACCTCCGCATCGCGGCCGAGCTGCGGCGGCGCATCGCGGACGGCGAGCTCGCCCCCGGCGACCGCGTCCCGTCCACGCGGCAGATCGCCGAGGACTTCGGCGTCGCCCTCGCCACGGCCACGAAGGTGCTGACCACCCTGCGCCAGGAGGGGCTCGTACAAGCCCGGCCGCGCGTGGGCACCGTGGTCGCGGGCCCGGAGCGGCCCCGGCCCGACCGGACCCGGCCCGAGCGCGCCCCGCGGGCGTCCGCAGCCGCGCCCGCCGCGAAGGGCGCCGCCCCGCCCGCCGGGAAGGGCACCGCCGCACCGGCGCCCGCATCGTCCGGCACCGAACACGAGCTGACCCGCGCCCGCATCGTCCGGGCGGCCGTCGCCATCGCCGACGCCGAAGGGCTGGCCTCGCTCTCCATGCGCGGCGTCGCCAGCCGCCTGGGGGTCGCCGCCATGTCGCCCTACCGCTACGTCACCGGCAAGGACGACCTGGTGCTCCTCATGGCCGATGCGGTGCTCGCCGAGCTGGCCTACCCCGACGACGCGCCCGCCGGCTGGCGGGAGCGCCTGGAGCTGGGGGCCCGCGCGCTGTGGGCGGTGCACCGCAGGCACCCCTGGCTCGCGCACATCGGGCCCCTCACCCGCCCCCTCGCCGTGCCCCGGCTCATCGGCTACTCCGAGTGGATGCTCGGCGCGCTCGACGGCCACGGCCTGGCTCCGGCGACGATGCTCGACCTGAACGTCCTGCTCTACAGCTACGTCCAGGGCACCGCCGTCCACCTGGAGCGGGAGGCCCAGGCCGCGAGCGAGTCCGGGCTGTCCGGGGAGGAGTGGATGGACTCCCAGGCCGCGGCCTACGACGCCCTCACCTCCTCCGGCCGCTATCCCGTCTTCGCCAAGGTGATCGGGGCGTTCGCCGAGGGCGACGGCTACGACCTGCGCCTCGACGAGGTCTTCGAGCTCGGCCTCACCTCGATGCTGGACGGCCTGACCGCGCTGGTCGAGGGCCCGGGGGCGGGCCCGGCGCGGGAGGCCTGAACGGCCCACGGACAGCGCAATCGGCGCCGGGCGCCGCGGGCCCGCCGACAGTGGTACCCGTGAAGCTGCAGCCCGGTGCCGCCCTCACGACGGCCATGGTGGCGCTGACCGTGACGACGGGGATGGTCGAGGCGGTCAGCTTCCTCGCGCTCGGCCCCGTCTTCACCGCCGTCCAGACGGGCAACACGCTCTTCCTCGGCTTCGCGGTCGTCGGATCCGGGGAGTTCTCCGCCGCCGCGTCGGGGGCGTCGCTCATCGGGTTCGCCGTCGGCGCCGCCCTGGGGGCGCGGCTGAGCTCCCGCGCGGACGCCCTCGGGCGCCGGTGGCTCGTGCGGGCCCTGGTCGCGGAGTCCGTGCTGCTGGCCGTCGCGGGACTGACGGGCTGGACCGCCGGACGGTCCGGCCATCCCCCGGCCTTCCGTCAGTACGTGGTGGTGGCCCTGGTCGCCCTGGCCATGGGCATGCGCAACGTCACGACGTTGCGGGCGAGCGTGCCGGACATGCCGACCACCGTCATCACCCGCACCATGACCGCCCTCATCGGCACCTCCCCCTTCGGCCTCGACTCCAGGATCCCCTCCGGCCCCCGCTACGAGCTCCGCCGCACCGCCTCGGTCGGCGCGATGTTCGCCGGCGGCCTGCTGGGCGCGTGGATGCTCCACGAGGCCGTGCGCCCTCCCGTCGTCCTCCTGGTGACGTCCGCCTGCGTCCTGGCCGTCGCCCTCGCCCTCGCCCTCACCTGCATCTGCACCCCGGGCCACCACCCCCCGGACCCGTAGTACTGCAGAGCTACGCCGCGGGTGCACTCCCGCGGGGGACGCCGGCCACAGGCCGCGGTCCGTAGCTTCCGTGCCGGAAGCACCACCCACACCCGGCACGGAAGGAACCGTCCTTCATGGCGTCCCCCACGCAAGCTCCACGGCACCGCGGAAGTGTCCTGTGGCCCGCCCTGCGCGGCGCGGCGCCGCCCGCGCGCGACCGCGCCCTCGACGGCCTGCGGGCCTTCGCCGTCCTCGGTGTCGTGGGCGGCCACTGGCTGGTGACGGCCCTGGTCGCCGACAGCGGGACCGTGCACGGCGCGAGCCCGCTCAGCCACCTGCCCGCACTCGCCCCCGCCTCCTGGCTGTTGCAGACCCTGGCCGTGTTCTTCCTGGTGGGCGGGCAGGTGGGCGTCATGAGCCACGCGTCGGCCCGCACGCGGGGCATGACGTACGGGCAGTGGCTGCGCGGCCGGCTCGTCCGGCTGTTCCGTCCGGTCGCCGTGGTCCTCGCGGTGTGGGCCGTCGCGACAGGGGTGCTGCTGGCGTCGGGCACCGGCACCGGGACCGTGCTGACGCTGCTCAAGCTGGTGTGGTCGCCGCTGTGGTTCCTCCTGGTCTTCGCGGCGCTGACGGCGGCGACGCCGCTGGTCGCGAAGGTGTCCCCCTGGTGGCCGCTGGCCGTCGTCCTGTGCGTCGACGCGATCCGGTTCGGCCTGGACGGGCCGGCGTGGCCGGGATGGGTGAACGTGGCGGCGGGCTGGCTCGTCCCGTACTGCCTGGGCGCCGCATGGGCCCGGGGGCGCCTGCACAACCGCACGACCGGCCTGGCACTGCTGGCCGGAGGCTCACTCGCCACCGCGCTGCTCGTGACGTTCGCCGGCTATCCGGCCTCCATGGTCGGGGTGCCCGGCGCGGAGGTCTCCAATCTCAGCCCGCCGACGCTGGCCGCCGTCACCTTCGGCCTCGCCCAGTGCGGCGCCGCCCTCCTGCTCCTCGGCCCGCTGCGCCGGGCGATGCAGCGCCCGGCGGCCTGGACGGCGGTGGCGCTGGTCAACCTCTTCGCGATGACGGTCTTCCTCTGGCACCAGACCGCGATGATGGCGGTCACCGGGGCCGGGCTGCTCGCGGGAACTCCCCTGCCCGGTCTGCACACCGTCCCAGACGGGCCCGGCTGGGTGTGCGCCCGGCTCGCGTGGCTGCCGGTGTTCGGGGCGGCGCTGCTGGGGTGCTGGGCGCTGTTCCGCCGCTTCGAGCACGGGCGCCCCCGGAGCCGCGGGTACTCGCGGGTCGTGCGCGAGCACCGGCCCGGTCCGGCCGCGGCGCCGCGGCGCCCGTGAGCATGCGTCGGCGTTCGTACGTGATCCCTAGAATGGATCATGTGAGCGCCTGTGGCGCGGGGGGCACGGGGGACGGAATGCGCGTGGACAAGCGGCTGTTGCGAGCACTGGCGGCGGGGCCGCGCGCCGTGTACGAGGACCTGTGGACGGTGGCGCGCGACCCGCTGCCGCGCGGGAGGCACCTGGGCTGGCTGCCGCACGTCCACACGGCCCTGCTCGTGGTGCTCCTGGGCATACTCAATGCCAACGACCACCGCAGGTTCGGGCCGGACACGGAGACAGGACTCCTGATCATCGTGCTCCAGTCGGCAGCCGTCCCCTTCGCCATGATGCGCCCGGCGCCCGCCTGGTGGCTCTCGACGGCCTTGCTCTTCGTGTCCGGACTGGTCACGGACGACACGGTCGACAGCGGCATGCTGTGGCCTTGGAACGTGGCCGGAATCGCCCTGCACTCGCTCGTTTTGCTCCTCCTGGCGCTGCGGGTCCGCCCCCAGAGCACGGCCGTGGCACTGGCGCTGACCGTGCTCGCGGGGCTGGCCAACATGACCATGGCGGCCCACAGCCACAACCAGGTCCTCACCCGGGGCACCGTGGCCCTCACGACCGCGGTGCTGCTCGGCGCCGCGCTGCGCTCCGGCCGGGTGGCCAAGGAGCGGCTGGTCGAACAGGAGGTGCTCACCGCCGAGGAGCGGGCCCGGCGCACCCTGCTGGAGGAGCGCAACCGCATAGCCCGCGAGCTGCACGACGTCGTCGCCCACCACATGTCGGTGATCTCCATCCAGGCCCAGGTCGCCCCGCACCTGGTCACGGAGCCGCCGCAGGAGCTCAGGGAGAACCTCGCGGGCATCCGCCAGAACGCCGTCGAGGCGCTGGCCGAACTGCGGCGCGTCCTGGGCGTGCTGCGCTCGGAGGACGCCCTGGCCGACGGGGTGCGGCACGCCCCCCAGCCCACCCTCGACCGGCTGGACGAACTGCTCGGCAACGTCCGCAGCGCCGGCCTCGCGGTCACCTCCTCGGTCGCCGGCGAGCCCCGCCCGCTGCCGCCGGGCGTGGAGCTCTCGGCGTTCCGCATCGTCCAGGAGGCCCTCAGCAACGCCATGCGGCACGCACCCGGAGCGTCGGTACGGGTGGAGACCGCGTACGGGGCGCGCCGGATCACCGTGCGAGTCGTCAACTCCCCGCCGGACAAGCCCGCCCCGCGCTCGCCGGGTGCCGGGCACGGGGTGCTGGGGATGCGCGAGCGGGCCGCCATGCTCGGCGGCGACCTGGCCGTGGGCCCCACCCCCGACGGCGGCTACGAAGTGACCGCTGTCCTCCCCTGCGATGCTTCCGGCCTTTCCGAACCTTCCGATCTGTCCGGGCCTTCCGGCCTTCCCGGACCGCCCGCCCCTTCCGACCTTGCCGAGGACGCCCGGTGACGACCATTCGCGTGCTGATAGCCGACGACCAGATGATGGTCCGCCAGGGCTTCACGGTCCTGCTCAACGCCGAACCCGGCATCGAGGTGGTCGGCCAGGCCGTGGACGGCCTCGACGCCGTCGCCCGGACCGCCGAGCTCGCTCCCGACGTCGTCCTGATGGACATCCGGATGCCGGAGCTCGGCGGCATCGAGGCGACCCGCCGCATCACCGCCCCGGCCGAGGCGACCACCAAGGTGCTCGTCCTGACCACGTTCGACCTCGACGAGTACGTGTACGAGGCGCTGCGCGCGGGCGCGTCCGGATTCCTGCTGAAGGACGCCTCGGCCGAGGACCTCGCCCAGGCGGTCCGGGTGGTCGCGGCCGGGGACGCCCTGCTCTCCCCCAACATCACCAAGCGGCTGATCTCCGAGTTCTCCCGCATGACCGGGGCTCCCCGCGCGCCCCTGAAGGAGCGCGTGGGGAGCCTGACGGAACGTGAGACGGAGGTGCTGTCCCTGGTGGCCCAGGGCCTGTCGAACGCGGAGATCGCCGCGCGGCTGGTCGTGGCCGAGCAGACCGTCAAGACGCACGTGAGCAGGATCCTGGTCAAGCTGGGGCTGCGGGACCGCACGCAGGCCGCGGTCTTCGCGTACGAGACGGGTCTGGTCAGGCCGGCCGGCTACTGACGCGGGCCGGCGGATCGGAGGACGAGGAGGAGGGGGAGGGGGACGAGGGGGCGGGGGACGGGGGGCGACGGATCAGCGGGGGCACTGCTTCCAGGCGAAGTGGTAGAGCGTGCTGATGCTGCCGTCGGTCGAGTCCATCGCGAGGAAGCTCGTGGTGCGGGTGGTGTCCGACGTGCCGGCGTCCACCCGGAGTTCGGTGTTGATGTTCAGGTAGCGGACGGCCCCGCAGGGCGCGTAGACGAGCGACTCGATCTCCGTGAGGTCGGACGTCTGCCAGTTGTCGTGGAGCGGGCCCGCGAAGTGATGGTTCACGTACGTGGTCTGCGACATGCCCTGGAAGTAGTAGTTGGCCCGCTCCAGGCCGGTCGCGCCCTTCTCCAGGTGGGCGAAGCCCCGGTAGTCCGCCTCGGCGACCGCGTACGTGAAGCCCTGGGGGACGCGGACGTTCAGGCTGAGCTGGCAGTTCTTGCGGAAGTCGGTCGGCTTGGCGCCCAGGCCCACCTGAGCCTGGTAATTGCTGTAGGTCACGGTGAAGGCGGTGTTGTCGGGGCTGACGGTCACATTTGCCGTTCCGGCCGGACAGCCCGAGCCGTTGACGCCCACCACATCGATCACGATCTTGTCAGGCGGAGGGTCCCCATCCGCAGCGGCCGACGACGGCACCATCGAAGCGGCGAGCAGGGCGACGGCCGCGCTGCCGATCACCACCGGTCTCAACATGGAGATACCTCCCCCTGGTCCAGGATTCACGGACGAACACCTCTGACCCGAGACGGCCGGTCAGGGGCACTCCTTCCACGAGAAGTGGTAGAGCGTGCTCACGCTGCCGTCGGTGGAGTCCATCTCCATGAAGCTGGTGCTGTTCGCGGGGTCCGAGCTGCCCGCGCTCACCCGGAGCTCGGTGTTCACGTTGAGCAGCCGCTGTGCGCCGCAGGGGGCGTAGACGACTTCCGCCGCGTCCGTCACGTCCGTCGTCTGCCAGTTGTCGTCGAGCGGACCGGTGAAGCGGTGGGAGACGGAGGTCGTGTGGGACATGCCCTGGAAGTAGTAGCTGGCCCGCTCCATGCCCACGGCACCGCTCTCCAGGTGCGCGAAGCCGCGGTAGTCCGCCTTGGCGATCGCGTAGGTGAAGCCCTGGGGGACGTGGATGTTCAGGCCGAGCTGGCAGTTCTTGCGGAAGTCGGTCGGCTTGGCGCCGACTCCCACCTGGGCGAGGTACTTGCTGTAGGTCACCGTGAAGGCCGTGTTGCCCGGCGCGACCGCCACCGCGGCCGTCCCCGCCGGGCAGCCGGAGCCGTTGACCGACATGACGTCGATGACGACCCTGTCCGGCGGAGGCACCCCGTCGGTGGCGGCCGAGGAGGGTGCGAACGATGCGGCGGCCACCAGCGCCACGGCCGCTCCGGCGGTCATCACCGGTCTGAACATGGGATTCCCCTTTCTTTCCCTGGCGCGGACTCGCTGTGCGCGCGGCCCATGCCACCACCGGGGAGGGGTCGTGCATAGGCCAGGTTGAGCCGACCCTGGGGACGGGCCGGCCACCTCCTGGGTCCCGCCGGCACCGGCAGCATCAGCGGAAGGGAACGGGGGCGCCCTAGGAGCGTTCGAAGGTGTGCATGCGGCCGATGGCCGTGAAGCCCCTGCGCGCGTACCAGTGGCGCGGCCAGTCCTCGGCTTCGGCGATCAGGAAGCGCGTGCCGCAGCCCGCGGCGACCGACATGCGCAGGGCGGCCGCGAGGACGGCGTCGGCATGGCCGCGCCCGAGGTGGTCCTCCGCCGTGACCAGGTCCTCGATCTGGGCCGTGCCCGAGGCGCGGTCCATGTACAGGTCGGCCCAGGACGCGACCTCGCCGTCCTCCGCGCGCGAGCCGATGAAGTGCACGACGTCGGCGCCGCGCCGCCGGGTCTCGCGGCGCTCGACGAGGTGGCGCACGACCTCCTCTCCGGCGTCCGGGAGGAAGTCGCGCCAGCTGCGGGTCAGCGGCCCCCGGAGGTCGTCCAGGCCCACGACGCCCGCCTCGCGCCCGGCGCCCGGGGCATGGGCGGGGCCGGAGTGCAGCATGACCAGGCAGACCGAGTGCTGGTAGCCGGCCCGTGCCAGGGGCTCCGCGCAGGCCTTCCCGGTCGCGTCGTCCAGGACCGATATCAGACGGAAGGGGAGGTCCCCCAGCGCTTCGTCCGCGAGGGCGGGCAGCGCGGCGGGGTCCACCGCGCCGTCGATGACGACCTGATTGTTCCCCCGGGAGTGGGCGAAGGCGTCGTCGCGCGCCGCGAAGCCGCCCGGGAGGGGGAGGGTGCGCCCGGCCTGGCGGCGGGCGAATTCCGAGACGAAGGCGTGGATCCGCCGCAGTTCGAAGTCCGGCATGGGCCGAGCGTAGGCGGCGGCCCGTGCGGAGCGCGCGGCAATTACGGGGCGGCGGCGCTCACGTGGCCGAGGCGCACGACGGATGGCCCCATCCGCGCTCGCCCTTGGAGATCTTCTCGCCGACCGCGTACGACTGGCCGCACGGGCAGCGGCCCGCGAACTTCGCCTTGATCGTCGCCGTTCCGTTTCCGGAGGAGCGCGGCTTGCGGCTCTTCGGCGGGCCGGAGCGCCGGGGCGCCGAGGCCTCGCGGGGCGCCGGCACGGGCATGCCCTCGGCTCCCTGCGCGGTGCCGGCCGCCTGCTGGAGGGAGGCCGCGTCGCTCGCGGCCTGGTCGGCGATGGCGTTCAGGGGGTCGCCGTTCTCCTGGTGGGCCGGCACGTACCGGAACTCGACGGTGCGGCCCGCGAGGAGGGCGTCGATGCGCACGACGAGGTCGCGGTTGGCCACGGGCGAGCCGGACGAGGTCTTCCAGCCGTTGCGCTTCCATCCGGGCAGCCACTTGGTGACGGCGTTCATCGCGTACTGCGAGTCCATCCGCACCTGCATCGGTACGGCCGGGTCCGTGGCCTCCAGGAGCCGTTCGAGGGCGGTCAGCTCCGCGATGTTGTTGGTCGCCTTGCCCAGGGGGCCGGCTTCCCAGCGCTCGGGGGTGCCCGTCGCGTCGGCGACGACCCAGGCCCAGCCCGCGGGGCCGGGGTTGCCCTTCGATGCCCCGTCACAGGCGGCGATGATCTGTTCAGACATCCCTCGATCATGCCAGGCTTCCCGGCCCCGCCGTGCGCGTCCGGCGGGACGGCCCCGCCCCGTCCGCCCGCCGGGCCCGGCGGGCGCTCTGCGGTGTCCGGACACCGATTACCGGACATTCCCCTGGCGTGACCCGCCCGGTGGCCCCCTGCTCCCACCCGCGGGGGACCACCGCAGGTCACGCAGGTGCCGTTCAGATGCCGAACATCTTCGGTTCACTGGGCGGTCGATAGGAGTTGTCCATATTGAGAACGTTAATGACCGAAAATATCCGTCATTTTTGACTGAGCGCATGGTCATGCCCAAATGTCTGCCAAATGTTGTCAATGAAGCCTCACAGCGGCGGCCTCTTACGGAATAGGGATTTCCGTTTGCTGCTGGCCGGTGCCGCGGTGAGCCAGATCGGCGCTCAGGTGACCGTGGTGGCCCTGCCCCTGGTCGCCGTGGTCGTGCTCGACGCCTCCCCCATGGAGGCCGGCCTGCTGACCGCCGCCGAGACCGCGGCGTTCCTGCTGGTCGGCCTGCCGGCCGGAGCGTGGGTGGACCGGATGCGCCGGCTGCCGGTCCTCATCCGCGCCGACGTCGTCCGCGCGGCGGCGATGGCGAGCCTGCCGCTCGCCGCCTGGGCCGGGGCCCTGACCATGGCGCACCTCTACGTGGTCGCCCTCGTCACCGGCGTGGCCACCGTCTTCTTCGACATCGCGCACCAGAGCTACCTTCCGTCCCTCCTGCCGCGTGAACAGCTGGTCGCGGGCAACGGCGCCCTGGAGACGGCGCGTTCGTCCGCCCAGGTCGCGGGCCCCGGGCTGGGCGGCGCCCTGGTGCAGCTCCTCGGCGCCCCTTTCGCCCTGCTGGCCGACGCGATCGGCTACGTGCTGTCCGCCGTCTTCCTGCGCGGCATCCGGGCCCCCGAACCACAGCCCGCACCCGCGCCGGGCATCCCGCTGCGCGCCCAGATCGCGGAGGGCCTCGCCTTCGTCTTCCGGCACCCCGTCCTGCGCATGATCGCCTGCGCGACGGCGCTCGCGAACTTCTTCACCGCGATGCTCGTGGCGGTCCAGACGGTGTTCCTGGTGCGGGTGCTGGACCTGCCGCCCGGCGTCCTCGGACTGATGATGTCCGCCTCGGCCGTCGGCGGCCTCGCCGGCGCCCTGTGCGCCGGAGTGCTCGCCCGCGCGGTCGGCCAGGCGAGAGTCATCTGGCTGTCGACCGTCGTCACCGGCCCGTTCGCCCTGCTCTGGCCGCTGGCCGGCCGGGGCGCCTCCGCCGCGTGGTTCGCCGTCGCCTCCGCGGCCGTCTTCTTCGGCGCCGTCGTCTACAACGTCGCCCAGGTCAGCTTCCGGCAACTGCTGTGCCCCGCCGAGCTGCTCGGCCGGATGAACGCCACGCTGCGCTTCATGGTGTGGGGCACCATGCCCCTCGGCGCGCTCGTCGGCGGCGCCGTCGCCGAGACGGCCGGACCGCGCGCCGCCGTGTGGGTGTGCGCCGCCGGGCTCCTGCTGGTGCCCGTGCCGCTCCTGGCGTCGCCCCTGCGCCGCCTGCGCGACCTGCCGGCGGCGCCGGTGGTCACGGGCTGAGACGCCCCCGCCCTCCGGCGGCCGGAGCGAGCGTGGGGCCGGTCCCGCGCCCGTCCCCCGGCCGGCGAAGCCACCGGGCTGCGGCCCCGGGCGACCCGGATGCGGCCCTGCGGAGCGCCGGTACACCCCGCGGGCGCCGCCGGCCCGGGCCACGGGGCCACGGCCCCGGCCCGATCGGCGAGGCCGCCGCCGAGGGCTCCGCACCG
Source organism: Streptomyces telluris (assembly GCF_024519335.1). Taxonomy (NCBI): domain Bacteria; kingdom Bacillati; phylum Actinomycetota; class Actinomycetes; order Kitasatosporales; family Streptomycetaceae; genus Streptomyces; species Streptomyces telluris. The sequence goes on along the minus strand of NZ_JANIID010000001.1, from coordinate 278,486 downwards.
ACAACCGCCCCGAGCCGACCCCCGACACCGCCCCGACCCTACGAGCGACCTCGACCGGCCGCGCCCCCCGGTCACCAGCCCGTCCCGGTACCGGCCGGCCTCCAGCACCGCCCCGACCGGACAACAGACCCCGGCCGGCCGTGCCACCCCGGTCACCGGCCCACCCCGGCACCCGGGCGGCCGGGCCGCCCCGGCCGGCCGGTGGGCCGTCGATACGGCCCGAAGGCCGCGGCGCCCCGCCGACGCCGCCCGTATCCGTCACCGCCGAAACCCGCAGCACCAACCCGCTCGACAACCTGCCAGCTCCCTTCTCGTCCCACGAGCCGTCGCGCCCCCGGCGCACGGGAGGTCATCGTGCAACCCGGCAACATCACCTCGTCCTATCTCGCCCGCTACCGGCGCCTCACCGAGGGCGCCGCCGAGCCCGGCGGCGCACCGCTGCCCGTGACCGGCGCGCAGCGGCGGTTCCTGCTCTCCCGGCAGCTCGACCCCGCCGGGCGGCCCGTGCTGGTCCCGTTGTTCTTCGTCTTCCCCGCGGGGGCCGTCGACACCGGGCGGCTGCGGGCGGCCGCCGGGCACCTGGCCGCGCTGCACCCGGCGCTGCGCACGCGCCCGCTGGTGCGGCGGGGGGTGCCGCTCCAGGTGCCCGGCGACCCCGTCGGGCAGGTGGAGCGGGTCCGGCCGCGGCCCGGGGAGAGCGCCGACGACGCCCTGCGGCGCGCGCTGGCCGCATGGCCCGCGGACGGCCCGCCGTTGCGGTTCGTCCTGGCGGACGACGGCGGCCCGCAGGAGGTCCTCGCCGTGGTCCTGGACCACACGGCCTGCGACGAGCAGTCCCTGGGGCTGATCACGGCGGGCCTCTCCGACGCCTACCGCGACGGCCTCGGGCCGCAGGACGTTCCCGCGGACGTGGCGGCCGAGGGCACGGCCGCCTACGCGGACGCCGTGCACCGTCAACTCGCCGCCGAGGAACGGGCGTCGCGGCCGGAGGCCCTCGCCTACTGGGCGAAGCGCCTCGCGGACCTCCGCGGCGGCGCCGCGAGCGCCCCCGCGAGCGGGCAGGCCCACCCCGCCCCGGGCACGGGCACCGGCACCGGCACCGCCCTGCGCCGGATCCCCGTCCCCGGCGACGGCGCGCGTTCCACGGCCTTCCCCGTCCTCCTCGACGCCTGTGCCGGGGCGGCCCGCACGCTTTACGGCCCGGACTCCGTACCGGTCCTGGGCTACCCGTGGGGCGGCAGGCCGCCTGGCGCCGCACCGGTCCTCGGCTGCTTCCTCAACACCGTCGCGCACCCGGCGGACGACACCGGCCTCGCCGAGCGGGCCTCGGCCTGGTGGGACGACCTCGACCGCGCCGACACCCCCTTCGACGAGGTGGTCCACGCGGCCCGCCGGGCCGGGGCACCGTGGTCCGGCCGGCTGGACGGCCTCCTCACCTTCGAGGACCTCGGCCGCCGGCCGCCGCTGCGGCTCGGCGACGCCACGGGGCGGGAGACGCACATCGACGGCCGCCCCGTGCAGGCCCCCTTCGCCGTCTCCGTCTCCTACGGATCCGACCTGCTGGTCCGCATGGCCTGGGACCGGTCCGCCGTTCCGGACCACCGCGCGGACGAGGCCTTCGACCACCTGACCGACGCGCTCACCGCGCTCGCCACGCGCAGCGCACATCCCGCGCCCGCGGGCTGAGCCCGCCGCGGGCCGCCCCGCCCTGCGCCGCACCGCCCGACCGGCGCGCGGCGCCCGGGGCGGCTCCTCCACCGGCCGCACGGGCCCACCCGGCCCCGGCCCGCACACCTCCCGACCCGGAAAGGTTGATCATGTTCGGACTCTCCACATCCCAGGAGATCGTCTGGCTGCACGAGCAGATGCTGCCCGGCAGTCGCGCCTACAACTTCACCGCCACCGTGGACCTGCGCGGCACCCTCGACGAGGCCGCGCTCCGGGAGGGACTGGCGGCGGCGCTGGACCGGCACCCCGGCCTGCGCCTCGAACTCGTCGACTCCCCCGGCGGCCTGCCCGGCCAGCGCGTGCGCGAGAACTGCGCGCCCCGGCTGCGGACGGTCGACTTCAGCGGCGAGGCCGACCCCGAGGAGACGTTCGCGGCGCTGCTGCGCACCGAGGCCGAGACGCCCCTCGACGTCCACGAGGCGCCGCTGCTGCGCTGGTGCCTCGTCCGGCTCGGTGCGGACCACCACCGCCTCGTCCACGTCGAGCACCATCTCGTGCACGACGGGCACTCGTTCGCGATCCTGCTGCACGACGTGTTCACCGTCTACCGGGCCCGCGTGCTGGGCGAGCAGGCGGTCCTGCCGCCGGCCGCCTCCTACACCGACCACGTCGAGGCCGCCGGCAGCCCCGAGCGGGCGGCCCGGCGCGAGGCGGGCCTGGCGCACTGGCGGCGCGAGCTGGGCGACGCGTCGTTCGACCTGCCGCTGCCCGGTCTCGCCCGGCCCGGGGCCCGGCGCCGGCACGCGGGCGGCCAGCTGCGGCAGGCCGTCGACGCCGCGCTCGCCGAGCGCCTGCGCGCCCACAGCCGCGCCCAGGGCCACACCCCCTTCTCCACGCTCCTCGCGCTCTTCGCCGAACTCCTGCGCCGCCACAGCGGCCGTGCCGACCTCGTCGTCGGCACCGCGGTCGGCAACCGCCCCGAGGGCTTCGAGTCGGCCACCGGCATGTTCGTGAACACGATCCCGCTGCGGCTGCGCCTGGACCCGGCGGCCGGGGCGGACGAGGCGGTGGACGAGGTCACCGACAGCCTGATCCGGGCCCTGCCGTACCAGGACGTCCCCGTGCAGGTGCTCACCCGCGAGCTCGGCCTGCACACGTCCGGCGCGGACAACCCGCTCTTCAGCGTCATGTTCAGCGCCCACGACGCGGCGCTGCCGGAGGTCGAGGTGCCGGGCCTGGAGGTGTCGCTGTTCGAGGGCTTCAACACCGGCACCACCCGCTTCGACCTCGACCTGGTGCTGCTGCCCGACGACCGGCGCACGGTCGGGCCGCGGCAGGGCCCCGCGGGCATGACGCTGGTCTGGGACTACGACCGGGACCTGTTCGACGAGGACGCCGCCCGGCTGCTGGCGGATCGTTTCCTCGATCTCGTACGGGCCTATCTGGAGACTCCGGAGGCGCCGCTCGCGACGCTCGCCGTCCGGTCGGCGCCCGTACCGGCGCAGGCCCACGAGTCCGGGGCCACGGACGCCCCCGACTCCGCCCTCGACCCCGTCACCCGTCACGACCCCGGCCTCCCCGCCCTCGTCAGCGGCGCCCGGAAGATCACCTACGGTGAACTCGACCGGCTCGTCGACGAGCTGGCCGCGCGCCTGCGCGCGGCGGGCGTCACCGCCGGTCAGCCCGTCGCGGCCGTCCTGCCGCGCGGCGTGGACACCGTCGTGACCCTGCTCGCGTGCCTGCGCGTCCGCGCGGTCTACTGCCCGCTGTCCCCCAACGACCCGGCGAGCCGCCTGGAGACGCTGCTGCGGCGCCTGTCCCCGGCCCTGGTCCTGGCCGACCGCGAGAGCGCCCTCGCGCTGCCCGCGGCGGGCCTGCCGGTCCCGGTCGCGCTGCTCGACGCCGGCGGCGCCTTCCCCGCCGCCGCGCCGGCCGCGCGCGTCGAGGGGGCGGCGTACGTCATCCACACGTCCGGTTCCACGGGCCTGCCCAAGGCCGTGGCGGTCGGCCGGGCCGCGCTCGCCCACCACGCGACGACGGTGGCCGGGCGCTTCGGGCTGCGCAGCGACGACAAGGTGCTGCTCTTCGCCCAGCCCTCGTTCGACGTGGCCCTGGAGGAGGTGCTGCCGTCCCTGCTGGCCGGCGCGTCCCTGGTCGTGCCGCAGCGGGAGGTCCCGACGGCGGCCGAGCTCATCGCCGTCCTGGCCGCCCGCCGGGTCAGCGTCGCCAACCTGCCGACGAGTTACCTCCTGGCCGTACGGGAGGAGCTGTGCGAGGCGCTCCGCGACGGAATGTGGGAGCCGCGGCTGCTGGTCGCCGGCGGGGAGCGGCTGCCGGCCGCCGCGCTGCGGGACGTCCTGGCCGCGACGGACGCGACGGTCCTCAACGCCTACGGGGTGACCGAGGCGGCCATCACCTCCACGGTCCACGAGGTGACCCGCGAGGGGGCCGGAGGCACCGGCGAGGGCGGCGAGGTGCCGCTGGGGACCGCGCTGCCGGGCGTCGGGGTGCACGTCCTGGACGCGGGTCTGCAGCCGCTGCCCGTGGGTGCGGTCGGCGAACTCGCCGTCTCCGGCGCCGGGCTCGCCGAGGGCTACCTCGGCGGCGGCGAGGCCGCGGCGGCCACCGCGGCCCGGTTCGTCACCGTGCCCGCGCTCGGCGGGACGCGCGTCTACCTGACCGGCGACCTCGGCTACCGGGACCGCGACGGCCTGCTGTGGTTCCTCGGCCGCCGCGACAACCAGATCAAGCTGCGCGGCTACCGCATCGAGCTGGAGGAGATCGAGGCGGTGGCCTCCGAGGTGCTCGGCGGGCGCTCGTGCGCGGTCGTCCTCGGCCGGGACGCGGCCGGCGGCCCCTGTCTGACCGGCTTCGTCGACGGCGGCGAGGAGCCCGACCAGGCCCTGCTGCACAAGGCGCTGTCCGAGCGGCTGCCCGCCGCGCTCGTCCCCGCGCGCTGGATCCGTCCGGCGGGAGCCGTGCCCACACTGCCCGGCGGCAAGCCGGACCGCGCCGCACTGGCCCGCCTCGCCGCCGAGGCGGGAACGGCCGCCGGCCCCGCTGCTCCGCAGGAGGAGGACGGCGGCGACCCGGCCGTCGCCCTGCTGGCCGAGGGCTGGCGCGAAGTGCTGGGGCACGACCGGTTCTCGCCGTCGTCCCACTTCTTCCAGGTCGGCGGGCACTCCCTGCTGGCCGCCCACCTCGCCGCCTGGCTGGAGGCCCGGCTCGGCACGCGCCCGCCGCTGCGCGTCCTCTTCCAGCACCCCGTCCTCGCCGACCAGGCCCGAGCCCTGACGGAGACCGCCCGATGAGCGCCACCACCCCCTCCTCCGTCCTGGAGACGGAGCACCGCGAGATCGCCGACGCCTTCACCGCGTTCGTCCGCCGCGAGCTGGTCCCCCTGGCGGCCGAGCTGCCGGAGAACGGGGACATGCCGCCGGCCGACCTGCGCGCGTACGTCCGCCGCCGCTCGGCGAAGCTGGGCTTCTACGCCGGCGACCACCCCGAGGAACTGGGCGGCTCCGGCATGCCGTTCAGCGCCGTGGTGCTGCTGCACCACGCGGCCGGCCGCAGCGGCTGCCCGCTGGCCCCGTACGCGCTCGCCGGCTCGGACGGGCCGAGCCCGCTGCTGCGCCAGGGCACCGAGAAGCAGATCGAGCAGTACCTCAAGCCGCTGGTGCGCGGCGAGGCGACGCGCTGCCTGGCGCTGACCGAGCCGAACGCCGGGTCCGACGCCTTCCACCTCACCACCACCGCCGTGCGGGACGCGGACGGCGGCTGGGTGCTGTCGGGGCGCAAGACCTTCGTCAGCAACGCCGGTCACGCGGACTTCGTCATCGTCGTGGCCCGGGCCGTCGACGCCGGTGGAGGCGAGGGCGGCGCCACGGCGTTCGTCATGGGCATGGACCAGCCGCGCCTGCGCATCGGCCAGCGCTACCAGGGCATGTCCGGCGAGGAGTTGTACGAACTGGTGCTGGACGAGGTGCGGCTGCCCGCCGAGGCCGTCATCGGCGGCGAGGCGGGCGTCGGCGCGGCGCTCGGCAACGGCATCGACAGCCTCTCCCGGGGCCGGCTCGTGGTGGCGGCGATGTGCAACGGCATCGCCGAGCACGCGCTGGAACTGGGGATCGCGTACGCCCGCGAGCGGCGGGCCTTCGGGGAGCGCATCGGCGCGTACCAGCACGTCCAGGAGCACCTCGTGAGCAGCCGGGCGGAGGTGGAGGCGGCCAAGCTGCTGACGCTGGCGTGCGCGCGGCTGGTGGACGAGGGCGTGGAGGCCCCGGAGAACGCGGCGCTCGCCAAGCTGACGTCCTCCGAGACCGCGGTCCGGGTCGTGGACCGGTCCTTGCAGGTGCACGGGGCGACGGGCTGGGTGCGGGGCCATCCGCTGGAGTTCCTGTACCGGTACGTCCGGATGATGACGATCATCGAGGGGACGTCCGAGATCCAGAAGGTGATCGTCGCCCGGGCCATGGGGCTGGGCTGACCGCTCCCGCGCCCCTTTCTCCCTCCTGATCCGCCTTCCGACGTCATCCACGGAGGAATGATGACTTCTTCATCTGTCACCACCCCGGCCGCCGGCCCTTCCACCGGTCTGTCCACCGCCCTGTCCACCGCGCTGTCCGTGGCCCACGGAGGCACCGCCACCGCGCACGGCTGGGACGACGTCCTGGCCCGGTACGCCCTGCAGGTCTCCCGGGACCCGGACGCCCCCGCCGTCGAGGACGGCGAACTGACCTGGACCTACGCCGAACTCGACGCGCTCGCCGAGCTGACGGCCGACGCGCTGCGCGACCACGTGCGCCCCGGCGACCTCGTGGGCGTCTGCCTCGACCGCTCCGTCGCCCTGGTCGCCACGGCCGTCGCCCTCGCCCGGCTCGGGGCCGTCTACCTCCCGCTCGGGCCGCGCCCCGGCGAACGGCGGCTGGCCGCCGTGGCGGACGGGCTCCGCGTCACCTGCCTGATCGGCGCGCCCGGTGCGCTGCCCGCGGCGTACGACGGCGCCGAGCGGCTGACCCTGCCGCTGCCCGCGGCGGGCGCGAACGCGCACGGGGAGCCCGTCGCGGCGTTCCCCGCCCCCCGCGCCGACGCCGACCGGCCCGCCGTTCCCGGCGGCACCTTCTACGCGGTGCTCACCTCGGGGTCGACCGGCACGCCCAAGGCCGTGGCGGTGACCTCCGCCGCGCTCGCCGCCCGCCTGCGCTGGTACGCCGCCCGTACCGGCGCCCGCACCGGCGACCGGCACAGCCTGCTGATCGGCGTCTCCTTCGACCCGCACGTCATGGAGCTGTGGGCCGCCCTGACCTCCGGCGCGGCGCTCACCGTGCCCCCGGACGACGTCCGCTGGGACCCTGACGCCCTCACCGCCTGGTGGCGGCGGGCGGGCGTGACCGTGGCCATCCTGCCCACCCCCCTGGCGGAGATCGTCCTCGAACGCCCCTGGCCGGACCTGCCCGCCCTGCGCCACCTCAGCATCGGCGGCGACCGGCTGCGCCGCCGGCCCGGACCGGACGTCACCGCGCGCGTGGACAACGCCTACGGTCCGGCCGAGGCCACGGTCGTGGCGACCGCGCACGCCCTGGAGACGGGCGGGGACTCCCCCGGCACCCCGCCCCCGATCGGCACGCCTCTCGACGGCACCGTCGTGTGCGTCACCGACCCCGCCGGGCACGTCGTGCCGCGCGGCGAGGCGGGCGAACTGCGGATCGGCGGCGCGGGCCTGGCTACCGGCTATCTGGACGAGGCCCTGACCGCGCGCCGCTTCGTCGCCCCGCCGCCGGAGGTGACCGGAACCGACCGCGTCTACCGCACCGGCGACCGGGTGCGGATGCGGCCCGACGGCGTGCTGGAGTTCCTCGGCCGCCTGGACGACCAGGTCAAGGTCCGCGGCGCGCGGATCGAACCGGCCGAGACCGAGGCCGCGTTCGAGGACGACCCGCGCGTTCTGCGGGCCGTCGTCGCCGCCGAGCCCTCCCCCGCGGGCGACGTCCGGCTGATCGCGTTCGTCCGGCTCGCACCCGGTGCCGGGGCCCCGTCCGCGACGGAGCTGCTGGAGGCGGTCCGCGACCGCCTGCCCGAGCAGGCGGTGCCGTCGGCGCTGCGGTACGTCGAGGCGTTCCCGCTCGACGCCAACGGCAAGGTGGACCGGGCCGCGCTGCTGGCCGGAACGGCTCCTGCGGCAGCGGCCCCTGCGGCGGCACCGGCTGCGGCGGGAGACGCCGTCACCGGTACGGACACGGAGCGGATCGTCGTCGAGCTGTGCCGCGGCGTCCTCAACCGCCCGGAGACCGGCCCCGGCGACAACTTCCTGGCGTCCGGCGGCGATTCGCTCACGGCGGCCCGGCTGCTGACCGGCCTGGAGGAACGGTTCGGCGTCCGGCTGCGGGCGCCCCAGCTGCTGCGCCAGCCCGACCTGCGCAGCCTGGCGGCACTGGTGGACTCCCGCCGGGAGCGCACCACCGCTACCGCAAACCCCGCGCCGGACGCCGTACCCGGCCACAGCACGGACGCCCCGGCGGGGCTCGCAAGTCCCGCCCCGGGCGACGCCCTTCCCGCCGCCCCCGGCGGCGTCCTGGGCCGCGTGCTCGCCCACGCCGCCGCGGATCCGGCCTCCCTCGCCGTGACGGACGGCGAACTCACCCTCACCTACGGGGAACTGACCGCGGCCGCCCGGCGGCTGGCCGGCGCCCTGCGGGCCCGCGGCGTCGGACAGGGCACCGCGGTGGGCCTGCTGCTGCCGCACTCGGTGGGCGTCGTCGTCGCGAAGCTCGCGGTCTGGTGGGCCGGCGGCCACTACGTACCGCTGGACGCCGCCTACCCGCGCCCCCGTACCGAGGCGATGCTCGCCGACGCCGGCGTCTCCCTGGTCGTCGGCGAGAAGGACCTGCTCGAAGCGGCCGGCGTACCGGCCGTCCGGGCGCTGGTCCTGACCGCGGGCGGGCTCGCCGGGAGCTGCGCCGCGGAGCACTCCGAGGACGACCTGCCGGAGCCGCCCGCGTACGACCCCGGCGCGACCGCGTACGTGATGTACACCTCGGGCTCGACGGGCCGCCCGAAGGGCGTCGCGATCACCCACCGGGGCGTGGCGGACCTGACCGCCGACCCGGACTACCTGACGGTGGGCCGGCGGGACCGGGTCCTCCTCCACGCGGCGCTGACCTTCGACGGCTCGCCGTTCGAGACGTGGGTGGCCCTGGCCAACGGCGCCGCCGTGGCCGTCTCCACCGCGGGCCGGCAGTCGCTGGAGGGCCTGGTGCGGGACGTGGAGCGGCTGGGCGTCACCGTGGCGTTCCTGACCACCGCGCTCTTCCACCACCTGGCCGCGCGCCGCTCGCCTGTCTTCGCCGTGCTGCGCTCGGTGATCGTGGGCGGCGAGGCGGTGTCGGCGCGGCACGCGCGCTCGGTCCTGCGGGCGCACCCCTGGCTGGAGCTGGTCAACGGCTACGGGCCGACCGAGACGACCAGCTTCGCCACCGCCCACCGCGTGCGGGACGCCGACTGCGACGCCCCGCCGCCGATCGGCCGCCCGCTGGCCGGTGCGACGGTGCACGTCCTGGACGAGCGCGGCGACGCGGTGCCCGCGGGCACCCGCGGCGAGCTGTGGGTCGGCGGGCCGCGCCTGGCCGCGGGCTACCTCGGGCAGCCCGCGCTGACGGCGGAGCGCTTCGTGGAGCATCCCTCGGCGGGGCGGGTCTACCGCACGGGCGACATCGTGTCGGCCCGGCCCGACGGGACGCTGGACTTCCACGGCCGCGTCGACGACCAGGTCAAGGTCCGGGGTTTCCGGATCGAGCCCGGCGAGATCGAGCACGCCCTGCGGGACCACCCGCGCGTGGCGGACGCCGCCGTCACCGTCGTGCGCCCCGGCGCGGACGACGCCCGGCTCGTGGCGTTCGTCGTGCCGGACGGCGAGGGGCAGCCGGCCGTCGCGGCGCTGCGCGACCACCTGGCCGGGCGGCTGCCCGCGCACCTGCTGCCCAACGCGTGGTCCGTGGTCGGCGCGCTGCCGCTGACGAGCAACGGCAAGGTGGACCGCCGGGCCCTCGCCGGGCGGCCGCTGCCCGGTCTTTCGCCGGCCGCCGGGGAAGAGGGGCCCGCGCCCGTACGGCAGGAGCTGACGCCCGTGCAGCAGGCGGTGGCCGATGCCTGGGGCCGCGCGCTGGAGTGCGAGGTCGGCACCCCGGACGCCGACTTCCTCGCCCTGGGCGGGCATTCGCTGCTCGCGCTGGGCGTCGTCGACGACCTGCGCGAGGACCTGGGCGTGGAGCTGACGCTCGCCGCGTTCTTCTCGGCGCCCACCGTGGCCGGGCAGGCCGCACTCATCGAGGAGGCACTGGTGGAGATGTACGGCACGGAGCCGGAGACCGAGGAGAACGGGGCGGCCCGGTGAGCGGCACGGCTTCGGAGACCTCCCGGCAGGAGGCGCTGCTGCGGCTGGCCCGGCGCCGCAGCGCCGACGCCCGCGCGCGGCAGGAGCCCCCCGCGCCCGCACCGGCGAGCGACGCCGGTGACGGCCGCGCGCCGCTCTCCCACGCGCAGCACCGGATGTGGCTCATGGAGCGCCTCGGCCGGGGCGGCGCCGTCTACAACGTGCCGTTCGCGACCCGGGTGCACGGCCCGTTCGACGCGGACGCGTTCGGCCGGGCCCTGACGGGGCTGGTGCGCCGTCACGAGGTGCTGCGCACCCGCTACGGGCAGGACGGCGGCGAGCCGTACCAGGAGGTGACGGCGGCGCGGCAGGTGCCGGTGCGGACCGTGGACGCCGCGCGGGAGGCCGCGCAGAGGCTCCTCGACGCGGAGGCGGCCCGCCGGTTCGACCTGGCGGCCGGCCCGGTGCTGCGGGCCCTGCACGTCCGGCACGCTCCGGACGAGCACACCGTGCTGCTGACGTTTCATCACATAGCCGTCGACGGCGGCTCCCTGGAAGTGATCGCCCGCGAGCTCGGCGAGCGCTACCGCGCGGAGCTGGAGGGGGGCGACGGGGAGCCGGAGCACCCCGCGCCGCGGTACGCCGACTTCGCCCGGCGGGAACGGGCCGGGGCGGACGCGCTCGACGCGGGCCTGGCGTACTGGGAGGAGCGGCTCGCGGACGCCCGTCCGGTGCCGCTCCCCCGGGCCGCGGCGGAGGCCGGTGGCCGGGGGGAGGCGCGCACCCTGTCCGCGGCGCTGGCGCCCGGGACCGTCGGCGGTCTGCGGGCGGCGGGCCGCGCGCACCGCGCGACGCTGTTCACCGTCGTGCTCTCGGCGGCGTTCGCGGCGCTGCTGGAGGCCACCGGCGAGGAGGACCTCGTCGTCGGGTGCGCCAGCAGCCACCGGGACACCGCCGGGGCCCGGGATCTGGTGGGCCTGTGCGTCAACACGCTCCCGATCCGGCCCCGTCTGGCCGGGGCCGGTGACGCCGGGGCGCTGCTGCCGCGGGTGAGGGACGCGCTGCTGGAAGCGCAGCGCCACCGCCACGTCCCGTTCGACCTCATGGTGGAGCGGCTCGGCGCGGCGGCCCGCGACGGCGGCGGCAACCCCCTGGTGGGCGTCACCGCGGACGTCCTGGGCCGGCCCGCGGCGCTGCGGCTGGCCGGGGCGCGGTGCGAGCCGGTCGACATCGAGCTGGACGGCGTCAAGTTCGGCCTCGGCCTCTATCTGGAGGAGGGCACGGACGCCGCCGGGCCGCGCTGCCTGGTGCGCTTCGACCGCGGGCGGGTCGACGAGGGGGCGGCCCGGAAGCTGCTGGAGGGCTTCGCGGAGGTGCTCGACTCACTGGCGGCGGGCCGGAGCCGGCCACTGCCGGCCGCCCCTCGCCCGGCCGCGGCGAGCGCCGGGGAGCCGGAGCCCCCGCAGGAGCCGGGGCTCGGCGTTTCGGCGGAGGCCGTGGCGGCGGTCTTCGGCGAGCTGCTGGGCGAACGAACCGGCCCCGACGGGGACTTCTTCCTCCTCGGCGGGCACTCCCTGCTCGCGGTACGGGTCGCCGAGCGCCTGCGCGAGCGGCTTCGGGTTCCGCTGACGGGGCTGGACGTCCTGGAGCAGCGCACCCCGCGCGCGCTGGGGGCGCTGCTGGACGAGCGGGCCCGCGAGCGCCGCCGCCCCGCGGCCCGCACCCCGGCGGCGCGCAGCGCGTCCGCGCGGGCGGGCACGGTCCTGGTCACGGGCGGCACCGGCGGGGTCGGGGCGTTCGTCCTGCGCGAGCTGGCCGCACGGGGGCGCCCGGTCCGGGCGCTCGTCCGGCCCGAGTCGGCGCACCTGGTGGCGGGCGACGGCGTCGAGGTGGCCGAGGGCGACCTCGCCGACGCGGACAGCCTGCGCGCGGCGGTCTCCGGCGGGGTGGACGCGGTCATCCACGCGGCCTGCACCTTCACCTCTCCGGAGGTGGACGTCGCGGCGATGCGCGTCCTGCTGGACGGCTGGCGGGGCGGCTCGTTCGTCTTCGTCAGCAGCGTGGACGCGTACGGGCGCCCGTCCGTGACGGACGTCGCCGAGGACACGCCGCCGGAGGAGCCGCTCACCGCGTACGGGCGGGCCAAGCTCGACTGCGAGCGGATGCTGTGGGAGGCCGCGGGCGCGTCCGGGCGGGGCGGGGCGGGCGTGGTCCGCGCCCCGATCGTCTGGGGGCCGCACCCGAGGCTGCGCGACCAGCTGCGCTGGGGGGCGACGGGCGCGCTCTTCCAGGCCGCCCGCGCCGGCCGGCCGGTGGTCCTGCCGGCGGCGGGCGCCGTACCCCCGTCCGGCGACCTGTGGTCCGGCGTCCCGTGGATCCACGCCGCGGCCCTGGCCCGGACCCTGGTCACGTGCGCCGAGCGGCCTCCGCAGGGCACGGTGAACGCCATCGGCGGGCACGTGGGCTGGGAGGAGTTCGCCACCGAGCTCGTGCGGCTGATGGAGAGCCCCGGCGGGATCGTCCCCTCCCCGGAGCGGGCCCCCGGCCTCCTGCACCGCCACCGCTACCGCGCCGAGGCCCTGGCCGAGGAGCTCGTGGAGCGCCCGGGCGAGGACTGGCGCTCGGCGATCGCGGCGATGCTGGCGCTCTGACGGCCCGTCCGTCCGGCACGCGAAAACCGTCGGGCCGCCAAGGCGATCACCTTGGCGGCCCGACGGTATTACGTGCACCCGCCGTGAAGAACGACCGGGCCCGGCGGACGTCACGGCCCGGCCGCGAGACGATGCGGAACCCTGCAATCCGGGCGTCGAGTGGTACATGAGTACTGCGCAGCTCACGAAAGCGAACGCAGGGAGCACAAAAGCCCGGTATGCGAGTGGTGGTACGTTTGTACCACCACTCGCATCAGCCCTCTGCGCCACCGGGAGGCCCGCAGCCATGGCCGAGCAGAACGCCCCCAGGCGGCGGCGCGACCCCCAGCGGCGGATCGCCGAGATCGCGGCCGCCACCGAGCGGGTCATCGCCGCGCGCGGCATCGAGGGGCTGACCCACCGCGCCGTCGCCGAGGAGGCCGGCGTCCCCCTCGGGGCGACGACGTACCACTTCGCGACCAAGGACGACCTCATCGCCGCCGCCCTGGAGCGCTCCGTCGACCGCTTCGGCGCCTACCTCGAGGACTGGGTGGCCCGGCGCCCCGAACTCACCCCCGAGCAGCTGACCGTGCTGCTCACCGACGCGCTCATGGGCTGCTTCGGCCCGTCCCGCGACACTCAGGTGATGGAGTTCGAGCTGTACATGGCCGCGCTGCGGCGCCCGGCCCTGCGCGAGACCGCCGACCGGTACATGCAGCTGAGCATCGACGCCCTGCTCCCCTACACCGACCCGGTGACCGCCCACGCCGCGACCGTGGCCATGAACGGCATCACCCTGCGCGGCCTGGCCGGCACCCGGCCCCCCACCCGCACCGAGGTCGAGTCCGTCCTGCGCCGCATCCTCACCCCCAACCCCACCCTGCCCTCCCCGGACATGGCCTGAAACCGCCGCTCCGCACCAGGCGCGTCCCGTAGCATCCGATACCTCACACGACATACGAACAACTGTCGCAGCGGCCGGTACGGCCGGGGGATCCGCGGCAGTCCGGGGGGAAGGAACCTTCATGACGTCGTCCCGCTTCGCGCGCCGCCTCGCCGGCACCGCGGCCGCCGCACTCGTGATCGGCGCGGGCGCGCTCGCCACCGCTCCGTCCGCTGCCGCCAAGGCCAACCTCCTGGAGATCGGCAAGGTGGCGCTCCAGGAGCCCGGCCTGCGGGCGGACGTCACGTACTCCTGCGACCCGGGCATGAACCACCAGCTCGTCGCCAACGCGGTCAAGCAGGGCACGACCGGCCACGACGAGTCCGTCGCCGCCGGAACGATCAAGGTCGACAAGCTCACCTGCGACTACGAAAGCCACGCCGCCCGCGTGACGCTGCGCCCCGCCACGGGCTCGCACTTCGCCAAGGGCGACCAGGTGAAGGTCACGGTCTTCTACTTCGACGACGAGGGCTTCGGCTACGCCCACCAGGAGTCCGTCACGCGGCTGTGAGCCCGGGCGCCGCCGGGGCGCGGCCGACACGGGACTGACATACGAGTATTGGCCACGCTCCGGACCCCGAGTCACTAGCCTGTGGCCGGTGGCAGCAAGCGAGACAGATCATGACGACCGTCCCCCGCACAGCCCTGCCCGCCGGCGGCTGAACCTCGACGCGGACCTCGACCGGCTCGGGGAGCAGCTGGCCGAGTTCGCCCGCGCCCAGGAGCGGATGCGGGGCTTATTGGAGGCCATACTCACGATCAGCGGCGAGCTGGAGCTCCCGGTCGTGCTCCGCCGCATCGTGACGACGGCGATGGAGCTCGTGGGAGCGCGCTACGGCGCCCTCGGCGTGCTGGACGAGGAGGGCACCAAGCTCGCCGAGTTCATTCCCGTGGGCCTGCACGGCGAGGAGGAGGAACGGCTCACCGGAGTGGCCCTCCCCCACGGCGAAGGCCTCCTCGGGCTGCTCATCACCGACCCCCGCCCCCTGCGCGTGGACGTCATCGCCGACCACCCCCAGGCCGCCCAGTTCCCGCCGGGCCACCCCCCGATGCGCTCGCTGCTCGGCGTCGCCATCACCGTGCGCGGCAAGGTCTACGGCAATCTCTACCTGACCGACCGGCAGGGCGGCGGCACCTTCGACGCCGACGACGAGTCCGTGGTGGTCGCGCTGGCGGGCGCCGCCGGCGTCGCCATCGAGAACGCCCGGCTCTACGGCCGCGTCCGGGCCGGCGCGGAGCAGTTCCAGCGGCTGCTGCTGCCGAGCCTGCCGGACCTCTCCCCGTTCGACGCCTGGGCGACGTACCAGCCGGCCGCGGACCCCGCCCTGCTCGGCGGCGACTGGTACGACGCGCTGGTGCTGCCCGACGACACCCGGGTGATGATCGTCGGGGACGTGCTCGGCCACGACGTCCGCGCCGCCGCCACCATGGCCCAGATCCGCAACATGCTGCGCGCTCTGGCCTTCGATTCGGACGCGCTGCCCAGCGAACTGCTCAGCCGCCTGGACCGTACGCTCGAAGCGGTCGCCGAGCCCACGATGGCGACCGCCTGCCTGGTGCGCCTCGCGCCTCAGGACGGCGGGTGGTCCCTGGTCTGGAGCAGCGCGGGGCACCCCCCGCCCCTGGTGGTGACCGCCGACGGCGGCACGCGCTTCCTCGACGCCGAGCCGGACGTGCCGATCGGGGTGGACGCCGGCTTCGCCCGCCACGACCACCGGTACCTCCTGCCCGCCGGGGCCACCGTGCTGATGTTCACCGACGGCCTGGTGGAGCACCCGGGCCACGGGCTGGACGCCGGGCTGCGCACCATCGCCGACGTCGCCTCGGCCCACGCCGGGGCGCCGCTCGACGTCCTCGGCCGGGCCGTGGCCGAGGCCCGCCCCAGCGACGGCCACGACGACCTGGCCCTGCTCGTCCTGCGGGCGCCGGAGCGGAGCTGAGGCACGGGGAGCGGAGCTGAGGCGCGGCCGGGGAGTCAGGAGGACGGGGTCCGTGACCGGTTCGCCATGTCCTCCCAGAACTTCCGCAGTTCGCTCGCCGTCATGCCCTGCCACGGCGCCCGCTTGCGCCGCAGGTAGGACAGGGGATTGAGGTAGCTCCTCCAGCGGTAGCGGCGCAGGAGCGCCTGCTGCTGCCTGCAGAAGATCTCCCGCACTTCGGCCCGCGGCTGCGCGCCCATGGCCGGGTAGGGGCACAGTTCGAAGGGGCAGTCGCGCAGGCAGGTGCTGCCCGGCGGCGCGTCCCCGGCGGTGCCCACGGTCCGCAGCGGACGGAACGGGTGCCGGTCGTCGGTGAAGCACGGGGGCAGCACGGTGCGGTCGGCGCGTACCAGGCGCTCCTCCAGCTCGGCCGGCTGCTGGCCGTCCCGTTCGGTGAGGTTGCGCAGCAGGAAGACGTCGGCGAGGAGCTGCTGGGCGCGGGGGTGCAGGGTGCTCCATCCGGCCGACGGCGGGATCCAGAGGTTGTGCTTGCGGTAGGTGCCGGGAGCCGCGGCGGAGGAGCCGACCTTGCTCGCGGCCCCGATCTCGTCGATCCACAGGAACCGCTCCGGGTGTCCGCTCTCCAGGGCGAGCACCGCGAGGTTGCCGGCCTCGGCGACGAAGGGGTGCAGCCGGTCGCCCTTGCGGGTGCGGTCGCCCGGGTGCAGGGCGCGCGGGTCCTGGTTGCTGCCGGCCAGGGCCAGCCAGCGCTTGACCGCCTGGGTGGGCTCGGCCTTCCCCGCCGGGCGGGCCGTGCGGGAGCCGTCCTGCGGGGCGCTTCCCGTGCGGTCCGGGAGTTCCCACAGGCACAGGGCGTGGAGGAGGGTCATCTGCGCGTACCAGTAACGGGCGTGGGCCAGCATGTTCTCCGCCTGGGTGACGAGGAACGTCCGGGCCTCCTCGTTCGTCTGCGGATGCCGCTCCCGCCGGTTGGCGGCGCTCTTGAACCCCTGGGCTAGGGCGATCTCCAGGGAGAGCGTCAGGTCCGCCCCGTGCGCGCGGGTGTGCCGGGGCTCCAGGTGCGCGAGCCAGAGGCCGAGCCGCTCCTTCGCCTGCTCCCGGTGCTTGTCGGTCACCGAGCCGACCACCATGGGCACGAGCCAGGCCCTCATGACGAACCGTCGCCAGATCCGGAGCCGCTGTTCGCCGGCTCCCTTGAGCCGCTTCTCGTACTCCGCGTACTGCTGGTCGCCGGGCTGCAGCTTGAGGAGGATCTCGCGGGTCCGGTGCTCGGCCTGCAGCTGCTCGCGGAACGCCGTCTCGTACTGCACCCAGGGGTCGTCCCGCCCGGGCACCCCCGTCTTGGGCAGGGGGAACATGGTGCGCAGGGTCTCGAAGGCCTTGTCGCCGCCGGCGCCCATCTCCTGCGCGACGGCGAGCTGGAGCGGGTAGGAGGGTTCGACGGTGGCGATCTCGAAGAACCACTCGTAGGCCGGGGACGTGCCGTGAGCGGGGTCGTGCTCGTCGGCCTCCGCCGCGCCGATCGCCCGCAGGACCTCCCCGAACCGGTGCACGAGCCGTTCCTTCGCTTCGTCGAGCGTCCTGCGGTCGTCCCCGACGAAGGACTCCCACTGCCCGGCCAGCGTCCGGGCGATCCGCGTGTGCGCCGCGGCTCCTGCGATCCGGTCGATCTCGAGGGCGGTGGCGTACAGGTCGAGGGCCTTGGCGTCCTTGCGGGGCGTCGCCGCTTCGAGGAGGTGGCGGACCACGGCGTCCTGGCCCGCCGCGCCGGCAGACCGGGAGTTCAGGGTCAGCCCGATGAGGAGTTCCCGGCCGGGGCCCGGCTCCTTGAGCGCCGCGGGCAGGAGGCCGTGCTCCCTGACGCCGAGGTAACGGGAGCCGAGGTACGCCTGGAGGATGCTGTGCTGGAAGCGCACCTTCTCCCCGCGCGTCTCGACCAGACCGAGCCGCTCCCCCTGGGTGGCGCACAGCGACAGGAGCGCGCGCTGCCGGGATTCGTCGACCTCTTTGCAGCATTCCTCCCCGAGCTGCTGCAGGAGCCGCTTCCGGATATCCGGATTCCGCCCCAGGTCGGCGAGCCGGACCTCCAGCTGATCGTGCAGCAGCCCGATCCCGGCCAGCGCGGCGATCACCTCGATGATCACCCTGCGCTGCCCGGGGTCCAGCGCCACCTCTCCGTGGATCCGGCCGGCGGTCAGCGCGCTGCACCACGCGTCGAGCAGGCGCTTCTGCAGGGTCGCGCGGTCGCCCTTGCGGGTGTCCAGTTCCGCCCAGCGCTTCGCGCCGGTCAGATGCTCCAGGAGGTGGTGTTCGCGCAGCTCGTGAGCGATCTGCAGATACAGCGGGGACTCCGCCACGGCCGCCGTTTCGACGATCCAGTCCATGCGGTGGCTGTCCAGGTCCGGGTGGCCCTCCTCCAGGTACTGCAGCGCCGCCTCCTCGCTCAGCGGCTCCAGGTCGACGGTCGCGGCCCGGGTGTGCTCCAGCGGCGCGTGGGGGCGGGAGGCGATCACCAGCGGCAGCTTCTGCTCCTCCGCCCGCTCGATCGCCCGGCGGATGAGGACGTCCCGCTCCTTCTGGTCCTCACCGCCGGAGAACGTCTCCTCCAGGCCGTCGGCGAGGATGACGGCCTTGTCGTCCATGCAGAGCTGGCGCCACACGCGGTCGCTGTGCCGCGCGGAGAGCACATCGCGCTCCACCACCTCGCTGAAGCGCCTCATCGCCACCTCGCGGAAGTCGAGGCGCGCCCCGTTCAGGTCGGCGTCCCGCAGCCGGACCGGGACGGGGACGGCGCCCTTCTCGGCGAGTATCCGGGTGAGCTGGACGAGGACCGACGTCTTCCCGGCCCCCACACCGCCCACGAGCAGGTACGGCCGCCGGGTGCGCCGGTCGCGCAGCCCCCGGGCGAGGATCAGGCACATCTCCCGCCGCCCGACCACGTCCGCGACGACCGGGCCGGCCGTCGGCACGACGCTGCGCGGGTCCTTCCTGGCCGCCCGGGTCATGGGCCGGCGCACCGAGGCGTAGGTCAGGACGAGGAAGCAGAAGGTGGCGAGGCCGAGGCTCAGGAACGGGGCCAGGAATCCGTAGACCACCGCGCAGCCGTTGCCCCGGGCCCGGCACCACTTCTCCACCGGCGAGGAGTCACCGGCGACGAGGGCGAAGACGCCGAAGCCGACCCAGGCCAGGAGGAGGGGAACGGCCAGGTAGGAGAGCCGCTGCAGGAGCGAGCGCCGCATCCACCACCGCTGGGCCGGCGCCACCTTCCTGCGGGCGGCCGCCCTGACCCGCAGGGCGCGCTCGCAGCGGCCGAGGGTGCCGGTGACACCGGACACGGAGCGCCGGGGCCGGACCAGGAGCGGAGCCTTCCGGGGTACGACCTTGTCCTTGGGGTGCCTGATGACGTAGCCCATGGCGAACGAGCGCATTCCGTATCTCGGTCCATCATGGGCGCCGCACCGTCACCGCGGCGTGACCGCGGCGTTGGTGCCCGTCGACGCCGGACGCGGCCGGGCGGAGGCCGGCCACGAGGCCGAGCAGGTCCGGCGTCGGGCGCAGACCGAGTTCGCTCCGGAGGAGCGAACGGTACTGCCGGAACTCGCGGAGCGCCTCGGACTGGTTGCCCTCGGCGAGATGGGCCGCGATCAGGGCCGCGCGGGCGCTCTCCCGAAGGGGGTCGGCGCGCACGGCCGCACCCGCGGCGGACACCGCGTGGGCGAAGTGCCGCGTCCTGACGAACCGGCGCGCGAGTGCTTCGAGCGCGTGCAGCCGCAGCTGCCGCCACTCCTCCGCTTCGCGCAGCGCCCACTCGTCGCACCATCCGGGCAGCAGGTCCTGGGACAGGCCCTCGATCTCCCGGCTGCCGACGTCCCGGGTGCCGGGGTCCCCTGCGCCGGCGCGGGCGGATTCCGGCCCGTCCAGGACGGCCCGGGCGAGGGAGCGGAACCCGTGGAGGTCTACCGCGACGCCTTCGGCGAGTGCGAGCTCCGCGGGGCCGATGTCGAGGACCCGGCGGCACCCCGCGCCGCGGAGGCGGTTGAGGGCCGACCGCAGGGCGGCGTGGGCACGCGCCTCGGAGACGTCGGGCCAAAGGTTCTCCGCGACGGCGCTCCGGGCCACCCCGCCGGGGCGGAGGGCCACATAGGCCAGCAGGCGCTCGGATCCCGCGGGGATGCGTACGAGGACGTCGCCCGCGGCCAGGCGGAATCCGCAGAGCAGGGCGATGCGGAGGGTCGCGCCTTCGTCTCGTGAGGGCACCCTTCCATCGTGGGCGGGTGCCCGCCGGGTGTCGAATCGCGGGAATGTCACGGAAAGCGGCGAGAGAATCGCTTTCCGTAAATGCCGGAAGGTGGAGAAAAAGCCCCCGCCGACGAATCGAGGGGGCTTCTCTGTGCGCCGCCAGGGACTCGAACCCCGGACCCGCTGATTAAGAGTCAGCTGCTCTAACCAACTGAGCTAGCGGCGCGCGACATGAATATTACCCGACTTTCGAGGCCGCGCCGACCAGGCCGGCCGGTGGGAATCCGGCGCCCGCGGAAGCTCCCTGCATGGACAGCGCCGACGGGAGAGGAAATCATGGAGATGAGGGTCCGCCTGTCCTACGGGCCGTCGTACAGACAAGGGAGGTAGTCCCATGTCATCCACCCTCAATCCCCACTCGGAGACATCCCGGGCCGCCGCCGGCGGGCTGACGCTGTTCGCGGCGGTGATGATGCTGATCGCGGGCTTCGTCGACATCTTCCGGGGAATCATGGCCATCGTCCATGACAACGTCTTCATCAGTACGCCGGATTACGTCTTCAAGTTCAGTCTGGCGGGCTGGGGATGGATCCACCTGTTCCTCGGAATCGCGGCGCTGATGGTGGGCGTCGGCCTGTTCCGGGTGTCCCTGTGGGCCAGGATTCTCGGCGTGATCATCGCGGCACTGCTGCTGATCGTCAACTTCCTGTCCATCCCGTACTACCCGCTGTGGTCGATCGTCGTCATAGCGCTGTGCGCCTTCGTCATCTGGGCGCTGTGCGTCGTCCGGCAGGAGGACGTCTAGGGCGGCTGAGCGACGTGGGCGGCTGAGCACCGTTCCGGCCGTGCGGCCGGGGCCGCCCGGAAGCAGCACCTCCACCGAGGGCCCGTCGTCTTCGCAACTGAGTACGACAGCGGATGCGCCCGGACGGCGCTCCTGCCCAAGGTGGACCCCATGACGGATGCTCATGAGGGCCCTGCGGACGCCCGCGCGGAGAACCGGGCCCCGTACGTGACGGCCATGCTGGTGCTCACACTGCTGTTCCTCACGCCCGGCATCGGGCTCTGGGTGCTGGAACTGCGGTCCGCCGGGCACCACGGGACGGGCACCGCGTGCGCCCGGCTCGGCGCCGCGATCGTCGGGGCGCCCGCGGCGGGGGCGCTCCTCGGCGGTGCGCTGGCCGTCGCCCGCCGCAGACACGGCGGGCCGGCGGCGGCGACGGGCGCCTTCCTCGGGGCGATCGGCCTGTGCGCCTACGGCGTCCGCGTCTTCTCCGAGACCTTCCAGTTGCTGCCGTGATCCCGCGGAGGGGGTCCGGCCGGACGAGCCGGTCCGGACCGCTGTGCAGGCGTACGCGTCGACCGGCGTGCGTGTCGATCGGCGCCCGGCGTCGTTCACTCCGTGAAGGCATTTCGTGCATTTCCTGTGCATTCCTCTGTAATCGACTGGAAGGATCAGTAATGCGCTTCATCCGCCCCGCGCTCGTCGCTCTCGCCGGATGCGCTCTCGCCCTGGCCCTGCCCACGGGATCGGCGGTCGCCGCCAAGGGCTGGTTCTCCTGGGCCGGGCCCAAAGGCGCCCCGTTCTACATCCAGAACCCGCCGGACGGCCGGTGCCTGACGATGAGCGACGAGGCCCGCGGTGCGCACAACGGAACGGGGGTCCCGGTGGCCCTCTACACCGACAAGACCTGCAAGCGGCAGGCGCTTCGCCTCTCCCCCGGCAAGGACGCCCCGCGCAGCCTCCGCTTCGCCAGCGTGAAGTTCGGCGGCCGCTGACCGTCCTCCCAGCGACCGATGCCGGCCCCCACGGCGCTTCAGCTATGTTGAGCGCCGTGGGACGAGAACGAAGCACACCGGTGCCGTGGGGGCAGCAGGCGCGCGCTCAGGCGTCCGCGATCACACCGGGGAGGCCGGGCGGGCCGGGGCAGCGGCCGCGCGTCCCGGAACCGGCGCCCGCGGACAAGGTCCGCGCCCTGTTCGGCGGTCACCGGCTGTCTCCCGGACAGCGGCGCATCGCGCAGTACATCACCGACCACCTCACCGAGGCCGCGTTCCTGTCGATCACGGACCTCGCGGACCGCGTGGGCGTGAGCCAGCCCTCGGTGACCCGCTTCGCGGTCTCCGTGGGCTTCAGCGGGTATCCCGCGCTCCGCGAGGCGCTGCAGCCGATCGCCCTGAGCGCGGTCGCCGGCTCCCCCGGCGCACGGGAGGAGGACCGCCGCAACGAACTGCAGGCGGCGGTCGACGCCGAGATCGCGAACCTGGAGAGCCTGCGCCGCGCGTTCACGGACACCGACCAGGTGCTCGAGATCGGCCGCGAGCTGGCCAGGTCGGTCCCGCTGACGATCCTCGGCCTGCGGATCTCCGTCTCGCTGGCGGAGTACTTCGCGTACGCGGCGAAGCGGATCCACCCGGACGTGCGCCTCGTCTCGCGCGGGGGCAGCGTCGCCTACGACGCCCTGCTCCAGTCGCGCGAGGCGGGCGGCACGTGGGTGCTGGCGTTCGCCATGCCGCGGCACTCCAAGGAGATGCTGGCGGCGATGCGGGCCGCCCGCAGCACGGGCCTGCGCGTCGCGCTGATCACGGACGGGAGCCTGGGGCCCCTGGTGGAGGAGGCCGACGTGGCGCTCACCGCCGGCACCGGCTCGCGCCTGGTCTTCGACTCCTACGCGGCGCCGGGGGTGCTGTCCGCGGCGATCCTCCAGGCCATGGCCGACGCCGATCCGGAGCGCACGCAGATGCGGCTGGAGAAGTACGAGCAGGCCGCGGAGCAGCACGACTTCTTCCTCGACGACTGACGGCCCGCCCGGCGGCCGGAGTCCTCGACACCCGATAACGGACTTTCACACCGGAACCGGCCGCCGGCTCGAATGAAAATTTTCATACCCTTGCTTACCGGGCAGTAAATATATTTACTGCATGTGGCACCCGGGCTTGCAGCGCTCACGACGGTGAGCGCCCGGGACGTCAAGGTGGGCGAACACCAGGGACGAGACCCTCCTCATCGGCCCTGCGCGTTCCGTTTGGGTGGTCCGCTCCCCTCGGACACCCCCGGCGGCCCCGGTCTACCCCTGGGCCGGGGCCGTCGGCAACACCCGCGCACCCCCTCACGGGGCGTCGAAGAGCCGGTTGCCGTCGCTCATCAGCCCCGCCCTCTTCACACTCCGCAGCACCGGGAGCACCTCCAGCCGGTGCACGGCCGTCAGCGCGCCGATGCCCTCCGTCATGTACCGGTACAGGTCGCGCTGATCGCGGCAGAGCACCGAGGCGGCGAGGTTGGCCGCGCCCGTCACCGCCGCGGCGAACGGCACCTGCGGATGGCGGGCGAGCGCCGCGCCGACCGCCGCCAGCTCGCTCGGCGCGACCGTGGCGGAGATCCCGGCCTCGAGCGCGTACCCGAGGTGGACGGAGTGGACCTCGACGTCGAAGGAGAGCGCGCCGCTCCCCCGCAGGTACTCGATGCGCCGCCGGACCGTGGACTCCGACCGGCCGGCCGCCGCGGCGAGCTCCGGGTAGCCCGCCCGGCCGTCCCGGGCGAGCACGGCCAGCATCGCGTGGTCGGCGTCGTCGAGCCGGACGACGTCCTCACCGGCGCCCTCCCCGCCGGCCGGTGCGGGCTCCAGCGCCGCGATCTCCTCCCGGGTCAGCTCGTCCCGCCCGAAGCAGCGGTTCGCGCCGCCGGTGTACTCGTGCAGCATGGTCTGCGCCGTGACGCCGGTGACCTGCCGCGTGCGGGGCAGCTTGCGGAGCAGGAGCGCCTCGTGGTCCTCGCGGGTGCGCGAGCTGACGAGGCAGCCCACCTCGGTGCCGCCCGAGAAGATCTTGACCCACCCCGTGTCCGGACGGCGCGCCAGCGCCTCGGCGATGTCGACGGCCGCCCCCGGGACGCACTGGATGCGCAGCCGCGACTCGTACAGGCCGACGCGCTCGCCCTCGGGCAGGCCGAGCACCCGCAGCAGGCCCGCGCCGCGCAGCCTGCGGTAGCGGCGGATCACCGTCTGGTCCGTGACGCCGAGGACGGCGGCGATGCGGCTGAAGGCGGCCCGGCCGTCGATCATCAGCGCCTGCACCAGCCGCCGGTCGAGAGGATCGAACGCCTGCACGTCATCGGTCATGCTTTCCATCATCCCACGACCGCACCACATCGGATTCCGTCACCAAACCGGACCTGAGTTCTGAGAAACAGCCAGCAGGTGCGACCTTCGGTCCTCGTCGGACAACACCTTCCGGAGGTATGGAACATGCGTAAGTGGCTGCCGCTCGTGGCGGTGTGCCTGGGGACGTTCATGCTGCTCGTGGACGTGACCATCGTCGTCGTGGCGCTTCCCGACATGGCCGGGAGCCTGCGGACCTCGTTCGCGGACCTGCAGTGGGTGATGGACGTCTACGCGCTCGCGCTCGCGGCGCTGCTGCTGGGCGTCGGCTCCCTCGCCGACCGCGCCGGCCACCGGCAGGTGTACGTGGCGGGCCTCGCCCTGTTCGCCCTCGCCTCGCTGGCCTGCGGCCTGGCGACCGGCCCGCAGGCCCTGATCGCCTTCCGCGGCCTCCAGGGCATCGGCGGCGCCGCGATGCTCGCGACGACGACGGCACTGATCAGCAGCATCTACCACGGCCGGGACCGGGGAGTGGCGTTCGGCGCCTGGGGCGCGGTCAGCGGAGCCGCCTCGGCGGCCGGGCCGGTCATGGGCGGTCTGCTCACCGAGCACCTGGACTGGCGCTGGATCTTCTTCGTGAACCTGCCCATCAGCGTGCTGGCCATCGTCATGACGCTGCGGTTCGTCGCCGCGGCGCCGCCCCGCCGGGGCCGCGGGGTGGACGTGCCCGGGCTGGCCGCCTTCACCGCGGCGGCGGGCGGCGCGACGTACGCGCTGATCAAGGGCAGCGACCACGGCTGGACGTCGGCCGCAACCCTGGGCGTCTTCGGGCTCGCCGCGGCCGCCCTGGTCGCGTTCCTGCTGATCGAGACGCGCCGCGAGCAGCCGCTGCTGGACCTGAAGCTGTTCCGCCGCGCGTCCTTCTCCGGCCTGATGGCGGCCGCGGTCCTGCTGTCCGTCGCCGCGTTCTCCTACCTCGCCTACACCTCGCTGTGGCTGCAGTCCGTCCGCGGCATGGGGCCGGTCGCCGCGGGCCTGACCTGTCTGCCGATGAGTGCGGCCGCCTTCGTCGTCGCGTCGCTGGCCGGGCGCTTCCTGCACGACGTCTCGCCTCGCTGGACCATCGGCGGCGGGCTGCTGCTGATCGGTGCGGGCGCCTTCCTCCAGGCGACCGTGGACGCGGGCTCGACGTGGACCGCCCTCGTGCCGGGTCTCGCGGTGACCGGCGTCGGCGTCGGGATCGCCACGCCCATGCTGGCGTCCGCGGCGATGGCCTCTGTGGCGCCGGAGCGCGCCGGCATGGCGAGCGGCGCGGTCAACACCGCGCGCCAGCTGGGGAACGCCCTGGGCATCGCCGTCCTCGGCGTGGTCTTCCACGCCGGGCTGGCGGGCGCCCTCCGCGACCACGGGGCCGGGGCCGTCGCCGACCCGTCCGCGACCGCCGACGCCCTGGCGGGGGGCCAGGCGGGAGCGGTCGTCGCCCAGGCCGGCCCCGCGCAGCGGGAGCTGATCGGGCAGCTGGTGCACGAGGCCTTCGCGGCCGGCCTGCGGCAGACGTTCCTCGTCTCCGGGGTCCTGGGGGTCCTGGGCGGGCTGGTGGCGCTCGCCCTCGTCCGCCGGTCCGCGGCCCCGGCCCGGCCGCCGCAGCAGCAGGCGCAGGCGGCGCCTCCCGTCCCGGCGGCCCGCGGCTGATTCGGGCTCCTGCGGCGCAGGCGGCGGCCCGCTACGGTCGGGCCTTCGGTGCACACAACCGGCGTACGGAGCAGGTGACTTCGTACGCCGGTGCGGCGCCGCGCAACGGTCCGAACGACGAAGGGACGACCATGGTCAAGCCCGGCACAGCGGCAACGCTCGAAGCGCGGTACCAGAACTCGTTCGGCCGCGCGGCCGGATACCTGCCGCGCAACCGCAGCGCCGTGGACGCGTGGCTGACGCGGTTCGTCGCCAGGGCGCGGCAGCGGACGGCGGCCCACGTCCCCGTCGTCCAGGAGCTGGCGGACCTGCTCGAACAGGACAAGCCCCTCCGGGACCTGGTGAACCTGATGATCGAGCAGGCTCAGCAGCTCGACCCGGAGCACGAGCACAAGCACGTCAAGAGCATCGACGAGATGCTGAACTGTCTCGACGAGATCACGGTGACCGCGCCCGAATACCGCCTGGACCCGAACGAGCGCGTCTTCTTCCCCCTGTCCGCCCTGTTCTGCTACATGATGGCGACGGACGCGGGCTGGGAGGCCTTCCGCATCGCGCAGTTCAACGACGCGCTCCTGAACATCCTGACGGTCTGGTGCGGCTTCCTGGACAGCCCCGAGAGCCGGTACGTCCTCAACGAGGGCCCCGACGGCTGGCTCTGCCAGGCCGCCTCCGAGCAGAACAAGCTGTACGAGTTCGTCATCCCCGACCCCGGCGCGCTCTACGGCGGCTTCGACTCCTTCAACGCGTTCTTCCACCGGCACATCAAGCCGGAGTTCCGCCCCAACGGGGCCAAGGACGATCCCAAGGCCGTCGTCTCGCCCAACGACGGCTCGGTGGTGCGGTACCTGTCAGGCGTTCAGATGGACGCCGACATCTTCGACGTCAAGGGCCAGCCGTACTCCCTGCGCCGGATGCTCAACGGCTATGCGGACACCGAGCGGTTCATCGGCGGCGACGTCTTCCAGTCCTTCCTCTCCGGCGCGGACTACCACCGCTGGCACGCGCCCGTCGACGGGATCGTCAAGCACGTCGAGCGCGTCCCCGGCCTGATGTTCAGCGAGCTGAAGACGGACAAGGTCGACGAGAGCGCCGGCACGCTCTCCCAGGGCTACCAGGCGAACGTCAACACCCGCGGTCTGGTGGTCATCGAGAGCACCGTGCCCGGCATCGGCCAGGTCTGCGTCATCCCGGTCGGCATCACCGAGATCTCCTCGGTGACGTTCAGCGTCAGCGTGGGCGACAAGGTCACGCGGGGCGACGAGCTCGGCTGCTTCAGCTACGGCGGGTCGAGCATGTGCCTGGTCTTCGAGCCGGGCAAGGTCGACTTCACGGTGCCGAACAACACGATCGAGCACGCCGACGACGGCGCGCCGGTCTTCGTCAACGGGCGGATCGCCACCGCGAAGTGAGCCCCGGCGCCGCCCCTGCCGCGGAGGCGGAGGCGGCGCCCGGCCGGAGGCGCGGGTCAGGTGCCCTCCCCGGCGACGACCCCCTCCACGTACGCGGTCACGGGCGGGCCGAAGTGCGCGTACGTGCGTCCGACCTCGGCCAGCAGGACGGGCAGGGACCAGTCGCCGGGGAGCAGTTCGGGGGGCAGGCCGGGCGGGGTGCGCAGGGTGTCGACGAGGCTGCCGCCGAAGAGCTTCGCGTAGGCCGCGAGGGCGGGCCCGCCGGGCCCGGGCGGTACCGGGTGCTCCCGGACGGCGGCGCGCAGGCGGGCGGCGTGCTCGCGGTAGCGCCGGTCGAGCTCCCCCAGTTCCCAGG
This sequence comes from Streptomyces telluris, assembly GCF_024519335.1. Taxonomy (NCBI): domain Bacteria; kingdom Bacillati; phylum Actinomycetota; class Actinomycetes; order Kitasatosporales; family Streptomycetaceae; genus Streptomyces; species Streptomyces telluris. The sequence goes on along the minus strand of NZ_JANIID010000001.1, from coordinate 251,142 downwards.
CGCGGTGGGCGACCCGGGCGGCGTCGGCGGTGGAGAGCTCGATGCGTCCGAAGTACACGGTCCCCTCCTCGGGGGGTCCGCCGAGTTCGGCCGTCAGGTGGTCACGGCGATCGACCGGCGAGATGAGGACCCCCGGCTGCATGAGGCCGTAGCGGGCGAGGGCGGCGGCGCGGCGCAGCCGGTCGCGGTAGGCCCGCCGGGACTCCGGCACGGTGTAGAAGACGGCGTGGAAGAAGCCGTCCCAGGGCGGGGGTTCGGGGCGGCCGTGGCGCACTTGCCGGAACGACTCCAGGAAGGTGCCGGCGAGGCGGTAGTCGGCGCCGCGGCCCCGGGGAGTGGCGGCGATCAGACCGTCCTTGCGCATCCGCGCGATGAGGGAACGCGCGCCGGCGGCGGTCAGCCCCACGTCAGTGAGGAGCTTCACCAGTGCGACGCCCGGGAGTTCCTCGCGGCCCGCCACGCCGTAGAGGAAGGGGACCAGGGCGACGTTCGCCCCGCGGGACACGCTCGCCCCGCCTTGCCGATCTTGATCTGTTACTCTCTCGCTCACGATCGTGAGCCTATGCGATACACAATGCCTAGTACACAGAGTCCGGGGGACGAGCGGGAAATGAAGAACGAGCGCGGCGGCAGGGGCAAGTCAGTGATGAACTGGGCACCGGCGATCCTGTTCGGGGTCGTCCTGCCGTTCGTCACGTACGGGGTGCTCACCGACCACGGGGTGAGCAAGGTGAAGGCGCTGCTGCTGATCTCGCTGTGGCCCGCGGCCGAGACGCTCCTGCACCTGGCACTGCGGCGCCGGGTGGACGAGTTCGGCGTGATGATGCTGGCGATGATGGTCCTCGGTGCGCTGAGCGCGCTCGCGTACAACTCCACCGAGCTGGTGTTCATCAAGGACTCGGCCATCACCGGCCTGCTGGGGCTGGTGTTCCTGGGCAGCCTGGCGCTGCGCCGGCCGCTGATGTTCTACCTGGGCCGCAAGTTCGGCACGGACGGCACGCCCGAGGACCTGGCGCGCTGGAACGGCCTGTGGCAGTACCCGGGCTTCCGCCGCGCCCAGTACCTGCTGACGTCGGTGTGGGGAACGGGCTTCCTGGTGGAGGCGGCGATCCGCGTGGCGCTCGCCTACACGCTGCCGACCGAGGCCATGGTGCTGGTGAACAACGTCTTCCCGCTCGTGGTGGTGGCGGCGCTCGTCGCGTGGACCGTGAGGGTGGGCAAGCAGGGCCGGGCCCGGCAGGCGGCCGCGCAGGCCGAAGCGGAGGCTCAGGCCGCGGCCCGGGCCGGGGCCGGTCTCGCGGCGGACGGCGCTCCCGCCGTGAAGAGCATGGCGTAATACGCGCGTTCCCCTTGTGCGGGGGTGCGGGAGGACGTGACCTCCTGCACCCCCGCAGGGCGTTTCCGGGCCCGTACGCGACGGGACCGGATCACCTGACTAGCATGCGCATGCCACACCCCCAAGTGCTTCTCCCCGCTCCTTCCCACCGACGAAAGCCCCGCATGCGCATCAAGCAGACCCTCGCCGCGGCCGCAGCGGCCCTCATCGCCCTCTCCGCGGTCACCGCGTGCGACGACAAGCCGGAACCCGGCCGGGGCGGCGCCACGATCCCCGCGGGACCGGCCACTCCCGCCCCGCAGGCGGGGCCGCCGTCGGCCGGTTCGACGGCCGACGCGCAGAAGTACCTCCGTCAGCACGTCTCCTGCGAGAACCTGGCGACGGGCGGCCCGGACGACGTGCGCCTGCGGTCGAGCACCGTCAAGAGCGTGGGCGGGTCCGTGGCCGGGCTGGGGGTCTGCAGCGACCTGCGCGAGAACGGCGCGATCGGCATCTTCCTGACGCCGGACATGAAGAAGTTCCAGGAGGCCTACCACCGGCAGGTCATGGACAGGATCGCGGCCGGCGAGGGGGCGTACGGCCTGTACAGCCGCGTCCTCGTCGGCAAGGACTTCGTGGCCGAGCCGACCTCGGCCACGACGGCCCGGGCGCTCGCGAAGTCCGGCATGCGCGTCCTGACGTGCAACCCGACGTTCGGCGTGCCGGAGGGCCGCAAGAAGGAGAAGGCCCTCGCCGGCTCCTGCGTGCTGAGCGACTTCGTGCACACGGCGGACGGCCCGGGCGACGGGAGCCCGGAGCCCGGGGCCTCGCAGGGCGGGCAGCAGAAGCCGCCGGCGAACCCCGCCCTGCCGAGCGCCGGCAGCCTCTCCGAGCTGAGGAAGCTGATCGCCTCCAGCGTCGACTGCAAGCGCTTCTCCACGGATCCGGAGACCGTCGCCATCCGGTCCATCGACTACGAGCCCTTCATCGACGGCGACGCGGCCGCCTGGGGAGTCGGCGAGCGCGGGCTGTGCGGGCAGCCCGGGGGCGCACAGCGCGCCCACGGGCTGGTCTGGCTCGACAAGGTCGACGACATGGCCGCCCTGCAGTCGCGCGCCAAGGCCGTCCAGCTCAAGGAGATCCAGGAGAACGGCGGCCGGCCGAAGGCGACGAAGAGCATGCTGCTCCTCGGTGGGAACGTCGCCATCGAGACCAACGATCCCTCCTCCCGGTTCGGGCTGTACCAGCAGCAGTTCTTCCGCCTCGAGTGCCGGCCTGGCTTCACCACCCCGCAGGGCTACCGCTCCGAGAAGGCGGTGGTGGACGGCTGCGTCCTGACCAACTACGAGCCCGGCGGGATCACGCCTTGAGGTAGGAGGCCACCTGGGACAGCAGCCCCTCGTCGGTCAGGAACCCCAGGTGCGTCACGCACGGGAGCAGGGTGTTGACCGCGCCGTCCAGAACGGTGCTCGTGAACGGGTTGATCACTCCGTCGCACGGCGAGTACCAGGTGCGGTAGTCGACGGCTCCGGGCGTCTCGTCGCCGGAGGCCAGCGTGCGGAGGAACGCCGAGCCGGGCGTCATCTCCACGCAGGAGGGGGAGAGGATGGTGCACAGCCCCGCGACGTACGTGCCGTGGTTGCTCCCCGCCAGCGACGCCATGTGCTTGATGTCCGCGGCGCCGCCCAGCTCCTTGGCGTACCAGAGGGAGACGAGGCCGCCCATGGAGTGGTTCACGATGTCGACCTTCTGCGCCCCGGTGTCCTTCTTCACCTTCGCGACGAAGCCGGCCAGCCCGCGGGCGCTCGCTTCGTTCGAGGAGAGGAAGTCGTAGGTGTACGAGAAGAGTTCGCTGTCCTTGTATCCCGCGTTGCGGAAGGCGGTGCGGGCCGGGTCCCAGATCACGGAGTCGCTGAGGTAGCCGTGGACGAAGACGACGGGGGTGCGCGCGGTGGCGGCCTCGGCGGTGCCGGTGGCGGCGGTCCCGGTCGTCAGGACGGCGGCCACGGCTGCCGTCAGGGCCAGGGCACGGCTGAACTTTCGCATACGGTCCTCCAGGGAGTGGACTGCCGAGCGGCTGCGGAGAGCATGCGTCCGCCTCCGGGGACGACGCATCGGCGAAATCACCTACCCAGCGGTTTTACTTGCGGGTAACTTGCTGGCAACGCACCCTCTTTCCAGCCGTCCTCCGAACGCCGAGGAGCAACCGTGCGCGACTCCCAGGCCGTACGTCCTCCTCGCTCCCGCCCCCGGCCGCCCGCCGGCCGGGCGGGCACCACGCGACGCCTGCACGTGCGGTGCTCGTCCGCCCTCGTACGAGCGGCCGGGCGCACGGAGGAGGACGGCGCGCGCGACCGGCTCCTCGTGGCGGCCGCGGACCACGCCCGACTGGCCGGGCGCTCGCGGCGCGCCACGGTCCTGCGCGCGCTCTCCCTCCGCCAGAAGGCCGCCTCCGCCGCCCGCGGGCAGCAGGAACTCGCCCGCGGCCTGCACTCCTTGCGCACCGGCGAAGTGATCAACGCGCGCGAAGCCCTGCGCCTGGCCGCCGCACTGTTCCGGCACGCGAACCGCACGGACGAGGAGCTCGCCGCCCTCCTGCACGCCGCGGAGGCGAGCTGGACCGCGGGCGACCGGACCGGGTACGCGGGGGCCGCCGAGCGCCTCGGCGGCCACGCCGCGGCGCCCCCGGTCGTGCGGGACTACTACCGGGGCATCGCCGCGGCCCTGCGCGGCGAGCACGCGCTGTCCGTCCCGCTGCTCCGCGCGGCCTCCGGCGGCGTGCCCGCGGCGGACGGCCGCACGCACACCCTCGTCCACGCCTGCCGCGCCGCGCTCATGCTGGGCGAGGTGTCGCACGCCCGGGACCTGGCCACCCGTGCCCTGGCCCGGGCCGCGGCGCCGCAGCGGGCGACGCCGGAACTCCTCGGCCTCCTCGCGCTGGTGGAACTCGTCGCCGACAACTACGCCCGCGCCGCGGCCCACGCCGGGCGGGGCCTGGAGGCCGCCCTCGCCGCCGGCCGGCCCAACGCCGCGGCGCAGCTGCGCGCCACGCTCGCCATGACCGCGGCGATCCGCGGGGACGCCGCCGCCTGCCGCGACCACGCCCGGTGGGCGCTCGGCACGGCGCAGGCCCACGGCCTGGTGGTCCCCGCGCTGCTCGCGACGTGGAGCCTGGGCCGGCTGGACCTCGCGCACCAGCAGCCGCGGGAGGCGGTCGAGCGGCTGCGCCCCCTCGTCCTGGGCGAGTCGGGGGTGCACCACTTCGCCTGGCGCCTGCAGGTCATCCCCTCCTTCGTGGAGGCCGTCGCCCTGGCCGTCGCCGAACTCCCCGCCCCGGCCCGCAAGCGCGCCTGCCGCCAGGCCCGGCTGATCCTGCGGACCCTGGAGGACTGGGCGGCGGTCAACGGCGACCAGCGCGCCCGGGCCGCGGCCCTGCACTGCCGGGCCGTGCTGTCGGCCACCGCGGCGCCGGCCACCGCGGACCCGTGCTTCGACCGGGCGCTGGCGCTGGTGGAGCGGGTGGGCTCGGAGTTCTCCCAGGCCCGCACGAAGCTGGCGTTCGGCATGGCGCTGCGGCGCCTGCGCCGGCCGGCCGACGCCCGCGGGCACCTGCGCGGCGCCATGCTGCTGTTCGAGGCGTGCGGCGCCGGCGTGTGGGCGGAGCGGGCGCGCGAGGAGATGCGGGCGGCCGGCCAGGCCGAGCCGGGCGGCGGCCCCCGCCCCCGCTGCCCGGCCGGACTCACCCCGCAGCAGCTGCGGGTGGCGCGGCACGTGGCCGAAGGCCGCACCAACCGCGAGGTGGCCGCCCTCCTCGCGCTGAGCCACCGGACCGTCGACCACCACCTGCGCAACGTCTTCGCGGCGCTCGGGGTGCGCTCCCGGGTGGAACTGGTGCACGCGCTGGCCTCGTTCGGCGGCGGCCCGCCGTCCGCCGTGCGGCACGCGGCGCCGTGACCCCCGGGTCGTGCCCGCTCAGCGCGCCGGCAGGTGGCGGGCGAAGAACGAGAGGACGTGGTGGCGAACGGCAGGCACCGACCGCGCCGGGTCGGCCGGGCCGGTCAGCGAGGCCCGGGCGGCGGCCGTCATCAGCCCGGCGGCCTGCAACTGCGGCGCCAGCGCGGCGTAGTCGGTGAACACGCCGTGCGCGGCGCCGTCGAGCCGCCTGCGGTGGGCGCGCCCGGCCGAGCGGGCGAGCACCGCCCGCCAGGAAGGCTCCAGCTCCTTCCTGCCGGGGAAGCCGTCCGTGCCCAGCAGGAGCAGCGGCCGGTCCGACCCGTGCCGGGCGACCGGGTACAACTCGCCCGGCCGGCCGGGCGCCTCCGGCGCCCGGTCCAGGTAGCCCTCCAGGTTGACCGCGGCGCCGACGCGCCGGTCCTCGTACATCGTCCCCGCGGCCGTGGTGCCGCCTGCCGAGTGCCCGTAGACGCCGACCCGCCGCAGGTCCAGGGCGCGTCCGAGGTCTTCCGGCAGGGGGCGCCCGGCCGCGTCCGGGTTCCGTCCGGCCGCCAGGTCTGCCAGCCGGTCCAGGACGAAGCGGGCGTCCGCGATACGGGTGTCGATCATGGCGCGGAAGAGGTCCGGGTGCTTCCTGGGGTCGTCGCGCAGGACCGTCGGGCGCACCTTCTCCCGGCCGGCCATGGTGCACGGGAACTCCACCTCACCGGCGTCGCCGGGATGGTCGAGGGTCACCACCACGTAGCCGTGGCTCGCCAGTTCCCCGGCGAGCGTGGTGCCCATGGTGCGCGGATCGCCGCCGCCGGGGCTGTACAGCAGCACCGGCCGCCGACGCGAGGCCTGAGCGGGGGCGCCCGTGTGCGAGTGGGTCGTGGTGGCCGACCAGTCCGCACCGGCCTCCGGCAGCTCCGGGTGGATTCTGCGCCCGTACAGCCCGAAGGACTCGGCGGCACCCGCGCTCATCTGCCGGGCGGCCGGGAAGCCGTGGACGGTGCGGGCCGGGTAGAAGACGGTGGCCATCACCTCCCGGACGGGGATCCCCGGCTCCCACGGGTCGGGCCGCGACCGGTCGACGAGGTACAGCGTGGTGACGCCGGTGCGGTACGGGCCCGTGGGCGCCGGCAGCCGCAGGGTGATGCCGGCCGCGGCGTCCCGCTCCCGCGCGACGGCCCGGCCGGTGCCGCCGATCCCGCCGGGGCCTCCCGGGAGCAGCAGTGCGGCGGCGGCCAGGACGGCGGACCTGGTGACGGCCCGCCGGCTCACCCCGGCGTGTTCACGAACTCCGTGACGGTGCATGGTTCTCCCCTGGTGCCCACTGTGACGCCGGCCCTTGCGGTGTCCGGCGGCCCCCTGCGTGAATGGCGGGGGCACGCCTGCATGCTGGCGCCCGGCGGGGAGCGCGGTCGATCGTTGAGGCCCTGCCCGAAACGATGGCGCCGCGGCGCCGGGGAGCGTAGTGATCCGGATCCATTTCACGGCCGCCGACTTCGCGCGGGTCCGGTTCGCGCCCCGCCCGGCCCCGCTGCAGGAGCTCAACGCGGCGTTCATGACGGCCTTCCGCCGCGACGACCAGCTGCTCTTCGGCCGCTGGAGGCAGCGGCTGCTGCGTTCCCTGCCGGATTCGGCCGGGCCGCTGGGGGACCTCGTCCCCGCGGGAGCGGCGCCGGGCTTCCTCGACGTGTTCAGCGACTCGCTCGAGGACGCGCTCGACAGCGTGCTCGCCGCGCGCCCGGAACTGGTCCGCTCCGAGATCGAGCGCGTGTACGCCGGGCACGCCTCCCCCGCACCGCCGTGGATCCGCGCGCTGCACCGCGGGGACGCCGGTGCCCGGCAGCTGATCCGCCGCGCCCAGCACACGGCCTTCGAGACGGTCCTGCGCCCCGTGTGGCCCCTCGTCCAGGACCTGCACCGGGCCGAGTTCACCCGCCACGCCCTGACCGTGGCCGAGCACGGGACCGGCGCCGCGCTCACCGGCCTCCTCCCCGGCACCCGGCTGCGCGGGGACGTCTGGGAGATCGAGGCGCCCGGCGAACGGGAGGTGCGGCTGCGGGGGCGCGGCCTGCTGCTCCTGCCCACGTTCCACTGGAACGGCCGCCCCATGCTCGCCGACCTGCCCGGCGGCCCCCTGGGCCTGACCTACCCGGCCGGTCCCGGGCTGCCCCTCGCACCGGACGGGGCAGGGACGGCGGGCGGTACGGGACGCGCGGACGACGCCCTGGCCGGGGTGCTCGGGCGGACCCGCACCGACATCCTGATCGCGCTCGCCCGGGAGCACACCACGAGCGGCCTCGCCCGGCGCGTGGGCGTCAGCAACGCCACCGCTTCCGCCCACGCCGCCGCGCTGCGCGACGCGGGACTGATCACGACGGTCCGGGACGGGCGGGCGGTGCTGCACCGGCGCACGGCGCTCGGGACCCTGCTGGCGGGCCGGTTCTCCGCCTGAGCCGGGCCCGCGGCCGGGTCCGTCCTGCGGCTGGGGGCGCTGCGCGTCCTGCGCCCGGGGAGAACGCCCGCCCTACGGCTGGGGTGAACGCGCGTCGTAGCGCGCGAAGTTGCGCCACTGGGCCGCGATGAACACGATCGCCGCCACGCAGGCGAGGCCGCCGCCCACGACGGCCCAGGAGGGTGAGGCGAGGTCCGCGGCGGAGCCCGCGAGGAAGTCGCCCAGCCGGGGCCCGCCCGCGACCACGACGATGAAGACGCCCTGGAGGCGGCCGCGCATGTCGTCCGGGGTGGCGGCCTGGAGCATGGTGGTGCGGAAGACCGCCGATATGCTGTCGGCGCATCCGGCCAGGGCGAGGAAGAGCAGGCCGAGCCAGAGGTTGCGGGTCAGGCCGAAGACGGTGACGGCCGTTCCCCAGCCGGCGACCGAGAGCAGCACGGCGAGTCCGTGCCGGTGTATCCGGCCGAGCCAGCCCGAGAACAGCCCGCCCAGCACCGCCCCCACGGCGGGCGCGGCGACGAGCAAGCCGACCGTCTTCGTGTCGCCGCCGTACCAGAGTCCCGCTACGGCCGGGAAGAGCGCACGGGGCTGGGCCAGCACCATGGCGGCCAGGTCGGCGAGGAAGGTGATGCGCAGGTTGGGCCGGGTGACGAGGAAGCGCAGGCCGCCCCGTACGGAGGCGCGCCCCTGCGGCCGCCGCTCCGCGGACGCCCCGGCCGCGCCGGCCGGCCCCGTGACCGCCGCGGGCTCGGGGCGCATCGAGGGCAGGCGCCACATCGCGTACAAGGAGGCGGAGAACGCGGCCACGTCGATCAGGTAGGCGGCCTGGAAGCCCCAGAGTCCGACGACGGCGCCGCCGAGCATGGGGCCGCCCATGAGACCGAGGTTGGCCGTCAGGGAGGACAGGGCGTTGGCGGCGGGGAGCTGTTCGCGGGGCAGGAGCTTGGGGATCATCGAGCTGCGGGCCGGGGTGCTCATCGCGAAGCAGACCGACTGCAGGGCGACGACCGCGTACAGGAGCCACACCTGCTGGAGCCCGGCCAGCGCGGCGGCCGCCAGGACGACGGACAGCAGCGCCGCGCCGGACGCGCTGACCAGGCCGAGGGCCCGCCGGTCGACGGTGTCGGCGACGGCTCCGCCGTACAGGCCCGCGGCGATCAGCGGGACCAGGGAGAACAGGCCGACCAGGCCCACCGAGAACGTGGAGCCGGTGATGGCGTAGACCTGCAGGGAGACGGCGAGCGCGGTCATCTGCTGGCCCATCCAGGACACGGTGTTCCCGCACCACAGCCGGCGGAAGTCCGCGGAGCGGCGCAGGGGTGTGAGGTCGGCTAAGTAGCGCACGGGGAGGTCTCCAAGGGGTACGGGGTGAAGGGGGCGGCCCGCGGCACCGCCGCCGGCGGGCGGCGGCGGACGTCACGGCCGGAACGCAGGCATCAAGGGCCCGGTCCGGCGGCGGGTGCTTGAGGAGACGTCCGGCCGGGGCCGCTATTCGTCGGTGTCAGGCCTGGCCGGAGGGCTTGGCGCGGACGTGCATGCGCTCGCCCTGGGGTCCGAAGAGGCTGAGGATCTCCACGGGCGCCTCCCCGGTGCTGCCGAACCAGTGCGGCACCCGGGTGTCGAACTCGGCGGCCTCGCCGGCCTGGAGGACGATGTCGTGCTCGGCGAGGACCAGCCGCAGCCTGCCGCCGAGCACGTACAGCCACTCGTATCCCTCGTGCGTGCGGAGCTCGGGGCGGCTGCGCGAGGTGCCCATGACCATCTTGAACGCCTGCACCCCGCCGGGCTGCTGACTCAGCGGCACCATCGTGGAGTCCCCGTGCCGGACCGGCTTCAGCCGCACGCGCGGATCACCGACCGGCGGCGCGCCCACCAGCTCGTCGAGGGGGACCTGGTGGGCGTGCGCGATGGGCAGCAGCAGCTCCAGGCTCGGCTTGCGCTGCCCGGACTCCAGCCGGGACAGCGTGCTGACCGAGATGCCGGTCGCCTCCGACAGGGCGGCGAGAGTGCACTGGCGCTGCCGGCGGATGCTCTTGAGTCGGGGGCCGACGGCGGCGAGCACTTCTTCCATGCCCTCTATTGCAGAAACAGCAACAAGGTTTGTCAAGGCTCGTCATCCGGCCGCACAGTCTGCGCCAGAGGGACGAGCCGGCGGCGGAGCCGGCCGACGAGCCGAGGGAGCACATCCGGTGAACGACTTCGACTGGGCCGCACTGGCCGACATGCTGGAGCTCGAAGGCGAGGCGCACAGCCCCTACGTGCAGCAGGCCGTCGAGGAGCTGCGGCACCTGACCGGCGGCGCACCGCGGCGGATCCTCGACATCGGCAGCGGCCCGGGGGTCGCGGCCTGCCGCCTGGCGCAGGCGTTCCCGCGGGCCGAGGTCGTCGCCGTGGACGGATCGCCGGAGCTGCTGGCGCGCGCCGAGGAGCGGGCCGCCCGGCTCGGGGTACGGCTGCGGACCCGGGTGGCCGGGTTCCCGGAGGGGATCGACGGCCTGGGGACGGCCGATCTGGTGTGGACGGCGCAGGTGGTCCACCACGTCGGCGACCAGCAGGACGCCCTCGGCCGGCTCGCCGGGCTGCTCGCTCCGGGGGGTGTGCTGGCCGTCGTCGAGGGCGAGATGCGGGCGCGCTCGCTGCCGCGCGACCTCGGCTTCGGGCGGCCGGGCCTGCAGGCCCGGCTGGACGTGGCGATGGCGGAACGGTTCAGCCGGATGCGGAACGAGCTGCCCGGATCCGTCGCCGTGGTCGAGGACTGGCCCGGCATGCTGCGGGCGGCGGGGCTCGCGCAGGTGCGCAGCAAGACCTTCCTCGTCGACCGCCCCGCGCCGCTCGACGAAGGGACGCGGCAGTCGGTGCGGCAGTCCCTGGAGCGGCAGCGCAGGATGTGCACCGAGCTCCTGGACGCCGGGGACGCGGCGACGCTGGACCGGCTGCTCGACCCGGCCGACCCGGCGGGGATCGACCGGCGTGCGGACCTGTTCCTGCTGACCGCGAAGACGGTGCACTTCGGCCTGCGCCCGGAGGACGGCAGCTGACGGAGCATTGCCGATCGCCCGGCGCACAACTTAGGGTTACCTAAGTTGCATGCCGGGCGGTCGCACGGCCCCGCGCCACCGGCCCCGGCATGCGCACGATCGTCGACGGGTGCCGCAAGGCGCCGTGAACGGGAGGGCATCGATGACCACGACGGGAAACGACGACGGACAGGCACCGGCCGGCCGGCACGAGCGCGACATCGTGGCCCAGCTGGTCTTCGGCCAACTGGCCACGCAGACACTGGGCGCCGCCGTACGGCTGGACGTCTTCGCACGCATCGGCGGCGGCACGTGCACGCCCGACGGGCTCGCCGCCGAACTCGGCACCCAGCCCCAGGCCACGCACCGCCTGCTGCGGGCCCTGGCCGGCCTGCAGCTGCTCACCGAGACGGCGCCCGGCACCTTCGCCACCACGGCGGCCGGCGACCTGCTGCGCCCGGACGTCCCCGGCGCGATGACCGCCGTGGCCCGGATGTTCACCGACCCCTCGCTGCAGCGCGGCTGGGACCTGCTGGACGAAGGCATCCGGACGGGGGAGACGACCTTCGACACCGCCTTCGGCACGGACTTCTTCAGCTACCTGCGGGAGCGGCCCGAGCTGTCCGCCGAGTTCAACAAGGCCATGAGCCAGGCCACGCAGCTCGCCGCCGCGGCCGTCCCCGGCCGGTACGACTTCGGCCGCTTCGGCACCGTGGTGGACGTGGGCGGCGGCGACGGAACCCTGCTCTCCGCGATCCTCCGCGCACACCCGCGGCCGCGCGGCATCCTCTACGACACCCCCGAAGGCCTCGCCCAGGCGCCCGAGCGGCTCGCGCGCGACGGCCTCGCCGACCGGGTCACCCTGGAGACCGGCGACTTCTTCGCCTCGGCCCCTCCCGGCGGCGACCTCTACCTGCTCAAGAGCGTGATCCACGACTGGAACGACGAGCAGTGCGCGACCATCCTGCGCCACATCCGCAAGGTCGTCCCGGACGGCGGCGCCCTCCTGATCGTCGAGCCCGTCCTGCCGCCCGTCGTGCCCGCGGGCAACACCGACCTGACCTACCTCAGCGACCTCAACATGCTGGTCACCGTGGGCGGCCGCGAACGCACCGCCGAGGACTTCGCCGCCCTGTGCGCCCGGGGAGGCTTCCGCCTGGACTCCATCACCCCCCTGCCGCGCCCGAACGCCTTCCACCTCATCGAGGCGGTACCGGCCTGAGGCTCCCCCGCGCCGGGCCCGTCACGTCGTGCGCTCGTGCTCCGCGAGGAGTCCAGGACGAGCGGGCCCGCCGCGGCGCGGAACTCCTCGAAATAGGCGTGCCGCGCCCCCGGGATCAGGTGCAGCCGGGCGCCCGGGATGCGGTCCGCGAGGAGGTGCGCGTTGGCCGTGGGGTTGAGGAGGTCGTCGCTGCCGTGCACCACCAGGGTGGGCGCGCGGACCCCGGGCAGCGCGTCCCACGCGTCGTGCCGGTTGCTGGCCGCCAGGTGCCGGCGCCGGGCGTGGGCCGGCATGGCGGGGTCGCCGAGCACGGGCGAAGGGCCCGGGTGGGCCGCGAGCCAGGCCGGGGTGTACATCAGTTCGCGCAGGGCCCGCACGGCCTCGGGCCCCGGCCCGGCCAGCGACCTGCGCACGTCGTCGCCGCGCTCGACGGCGTGCGGGCCGCCCGGCGACGTACAGCCGAGCACCAGCGCGCGGACCCGCTCCGGGTGACGGGCGGCCAGCACCTGGGCGACCCGCCCGCCCATGGACGTGCCGTACACGTGGGCCCGGTCGGCACCGAGGTCGTCCAGCACCGCGATCACGTCCTGCGCGAACCCCTCGATGCTGTACGGCTCGTCGGGCTTGCCGCTCGCCCCCGTGCCCCGGTAGTCCAGGGTGACGGTGCGGTGCGCGGCGTGGAAGTCGTCCCGGACGCCGTCCCACCGGTGATGGCTGCAGGCCTGCCCCGCCAGCAGCACCAGCGGGGAGCCCTCTCCCCCGGTCTGATAGGCGATGCGGACCCCGTCCGCGCTCCCGGCGTACGGCACAGCGCACATCCCTTCCCTCACGCCCCGGCCCGGCACGGCACGCCGAACCGGTGGCCTCCTCCGTGACATCCTCCTCGTGACACCCGGTCGCCCGGCCCTTCAGTGACCCGGATCACGGGAACGCGCGGCACGGGGACACGGCACGGGCACGGCACGGCGCCGGGGCGCGGCTCCGGGGTGCGGCTCCGGGGTGCGGCAGAAGTCCGCTTTCGCTTCTTGCCCCTCTCCCCTCCTGCCGGGAGGATCTGCTGGACCTTCCGGACCTTCCCGACCAGGAGGCACCATGTCCGCTCCCGCCTCGTCGTCCCCCCTGCGCGTGATGTCGTTCAACCTGCGGTACGCCTCCGAGTCCGGACCCCACCCCTGGTCGGAGCGGCGCCCGGTGATGCGGCGGCTGCTGCGGCACGAGAGGCCCCACCTGCTGGGCACCCAGGAGGGCCTGTACGGGCAGCTGCGCGACATCGCCGAGGACCTCGGGCCCCGCTACGCGTGGATCGGGCTGGGCCGGCTCGGCGGCAGCCGCGACGAGTTCGGCGCGGTCTTCTACGACACGCTCCGGCTGGCGCCCGAGGAGTTCGACCACTTCTGGCTGTCCGGCACGCCCGCCCTGATCGGCTCGGCCACCTGGGGGAACACCATCGTGCGCATGGCGACGACGGTCCGGTTCACCGACCGGCACACCGGCGGCGGCCTCCACGTGCTCAACACCCACCTCGACCACCTCCACCAGTACGCGCGGGAACGCAGCGCGGCCCTGATCGGCGAGCGGCTCCGGGCCCTCGACCCGGCCCTCCCCCGCATCGTCACCGGCGACTTCAACGTCCCGGCCCACGGCAACCCGGTCTACGACGCGCTGCTCGGCGACGGATCCCTGGCCGACACCTGGGACACCGCCGCCGAGCGCGGCCCGCAGTACGCGACGTTCCACGGCTACCGGCCGCTGGTCCCGGACGGGGACCGCATCGACTGGATCCTGGTATCGCCGTCGGTGCGCACCGTGCGGGCCGGCATCAACACCTACTCCCTGGACGGCCGCTTCCCGAGCGACCACCTCCCGGTGCAGGCCCTCGTCGAGCTCTGAGCCGCGGCACGCCCCACGGACGCTCCGTGCGCGCGCGGAACGGTAGCAGCGCGCGGGGTGCGGGAGCGGGGGTTTGTCAGAGGGAGTGAAGGCTTGTCCGCCGTGCTCTCCGCGGGATTAGCGTCCGTGGGCATTCCGAGCAGGCGAGCGAGCGAAGAAGGTGCCATGCGATCCATGCGACCCGTGCGTCCCTTGCGGTCCGTACGTTCCCTGAGGTCCGTCGGCTCCCTGCAGGCGCGCCGGCCCGTGTCGTGGCGGAGCCTCGGCACCGGGCTCGTCGTCTTCTCGCTGGCCGCGACCTTGCTGGCGCTGGTGGTGCCGGTGTACCTCTTCGGCAGCGCCGGCCCGGCGGCGGCCGGCGCCCGCACCGCGTGGACCGACGACGGGGAGGGGACCCGGCAGACGCCGTCCGGGCCGCTGACGGCGCTGGACCGGGACTTCGTCCGGCGGGTGCGGCTGGCCGGGCTCTGGGAGAAGCCCGCGGGGAAGCTCGCCCAGGAGCGCGGGACGACGGACGCGGTGCGGATGGCCGGGGACCACCTGGTCGACGGCCACACCGAGCTCGATCAGCGTTCCGTCGACACGGCCCGCTCGCTGGACGTGAGCCTGCCGGAGCGCCCGAGCGCCGAACAGCAGGGGTGGCTGGAGCAGTTGCAGGACTCCCGCGGCGCCACGTTCGACCGGGTCTTCGCCAACCTCGTGCGCGCCGCCCACGGCAAGGTCTTCGGCCTGGTGGCCCTCGTGCGCGACCGCACCGCCAACGCGACGGTGCGGGCCCTGGCGACGCGCGCCAACACCGTCGTCCTCGACCACATCACCGTCCTCGAGAACACCGGACTCGTCGACTTCCCCCACACAGGCGACAACGAAAAGAAGTGACCCCACATGATGCGACAGGCCCATAAACGCTCGAAGTTGCGGACCCGGGCGGTGGTGGCGGCCGCGGCGCTGCTGCTCGGCGGAGGCGGTACGGCGATCGTGGCCGAGTACGCCTCGGCCGGGTCCTCCCGGGACGCCGCGGGGACGCGGGCCGCGGGCGCGGCGACGACCATCTCCTGCCCCGACGTCGGCGACCGGCTGCAGGACGTGCCCGCGGCGGCCCGCACCGAGGTCTCCAAGGGGCTGTCCCGGCTCGACGCCCAAGTGGCCGCGGCTTACGGGAGGATGACGGAGTCGGAGCCCGAGGCCGTCCTCGGCGATCTGCAGCGCGAGCGCACGGAGACGATAGGCCGGATCTCCGACTCCCTCCGCGCCGCGGGCGCGGCAGGCGCGGCGGATACGGCCGGCACCGCGCCGAACGAGCTCACCGGCCTCAGCGGCTGCCGGACCAGCAAGGTCAGCACGGCCGCGGCCGACGACTCCTCACGCACCCTGAGCTCCCGGCTCGGCGGCGGGGGCATGCCGGGCGGCCCGTCCCGCGCCGACTTCGCCGACATCAGGAACGCCCCGGCCGCCAAAGGCACGCCCGCCACGGCCCGCGGAGGGTCGAGCGGAACGTTCACCACCGTGTGCGGTCGCAATGAAAATGGTCACTTCAACCCCGACAATGTCATCGTGACGCCGGGGGTGCGCAACGGTGCCCACCACATGCACGATTACGTGGGCAATAAATCCACCGACGCCTTTTCCACCGACGCGAGCCTCGCCGCGGCGGGCACCACCTGCACCAACGGGGACAAGTCGACGCACTACTGGCCGGTGCTGCGCGTCCTGGACGGAAAAGCCGCTCCGGACGCCCGGGCACCGGGCGGCGGTCACGACGGGAACATGGGAACCATCCTGCGGCCCGCGTCCGTGAGCCTGCAGTTCCGGGGCAGCCCGGTGACGAAGGTGACCGCGATGCCGCGATTCCTCCGCATCATCACCGGCGATGCCAAAGCGCTCACCAACGGCACGGCCAACGCGAATGCCTCGTGGAGTTGCACCGGCTTCGAGAACCGGCAGCTGAAGGACAAATACCCGGTCTGCCCGGACGGCGCGGACGTGGTGCGCACCTTCGCCTTCCAGAACTGCTGGGACGGGCGCGGCACGGACAGCGCCAATCACCGCACCCACGTGGCGTTCGCCCGTGCGGACGGCTCGTGCCCGCGCGGCTTCCGCGCCATCCCGCAGCTGGTGCAGCGGATCACCTACGACGTCCCGGCGGGCGTCCCGTTCGCCGTGGACAGCTTCCCCGAGCAGCTGCACAAGCCCGTCACCGACCACGGCGACTTCATCAACGTGATGCCGGACGCCCTGATGGCGAGGGCGGCGAACTGCATCAACACCGGCCGCACCTGCTGAGGACGTCCTCGCCCGCCCTTCCCTTCGGCCCTTCCGTTCCCACCGACCCCCGGCGCCGGGTGCGCCTCCCCCCACTGCCACCCGGAGCCGGGAAGGCGGCGGCCCCGAACTGCCGGATTCGGGGCCGCCGCGCCATGTCCGGGCCCGGCGGAGCGCGCAGGGCTCACAGGCCGTTGACCCGGGCCCGGCCCGCGGAACCCAGCGGCTGCACGGCGGCGCCGACCGCCCGCGCGGTGCCGTGGGCCCGCGAGCGCAGCAGCCGGGCCCGGGCCAGCAGCCGCCGGCTGCGCAGCGCGAGCTCCAGCTCGAAGCGGCTGTGCGGTTCGCGCATGGCGGGCCCGAAGAGCTTCTCGATCTGGCGCAGGCGGTAGCGCACGGTCTGCGGGTGCACGTTGAGCGTGCGGGCCGCCTCCGGGGCGCCCCCGCTCTCCAGCCAGGCCAGCAGCGTCACTTCCAGGCGTTCGCTCTGCCGCGGGGTGAGGTCGTCCAGGGGCCGCAGCCACCGTACGGACAGGGCCCGGGCCAGGGACTCGTCCTGCAGCACGATCAGGTCGGAGAGGTGGTCGTCGACGAACGCGACGCGGCCGCCCGGGCCGTTCACCGTTCCCGCGAGACCCAGCAGCCGGCGCGCCCAGCGCAGCGACGCCGCGGCTTCGGTGACCGGCACGGAGTGGCCCACGGCGGCCGGCCGGCCGCCCAGCGCCGCCTCCAGGGCGGCGTCCAGCGCGGGCCGGGCCCGTGGCCCCGGGTCGGGGATCAGCAGGCACAGGTCGGCCTCGACCGTGCCCGGCAGTCCCTGGCCGAGCGCCGCGGCCAGCTGGGACGTCAGCTGCGGGGACGGCTGCGGAACGAGGTGGGGTGAGGGAGAGG
Organism: Streptomyces telluris; assembly: GCF_024519335.1. Taxonomy (NCBI): domain Bacteria; kingdom Bacillati; phylum Actinomycetota; class Actinomycetes; order Kitasatosporales; family Streptomycetaceae; genus Streptomyces; species Streptomyces telluris. Next base: position 234,148 of record NZ_JANIID010000001.1, on the reverse strand, counting down.
GCACGTCGCCGGGGGCGGCGAGGACGACCGCCCGCACCCGGCGGGGCAGCGGCCAGCCGGCCTGGCCCGCGAGCTCGGCCAGCACGTCGGAGGGGATGCACCGGTCGTCGGCGAGCGCGGCGAAAAGTGCCTGGCGCGCCCGGGTGCCGGGCATGGCGGTGACGACGCGGGCGGGTTTTCGCCGCGGCTGCGGTATGCGCCCCGCGGCGGCCTCGGGCCCCAGCCCCAGCGTCTGCAGCAGCGCCTGCTCGACGGCGGTCCGGGTCGCTTCCGGGCCGATGCGCTGTGCGACCGCCGAGAACGCCGGCGTGCTGCGCTGGAGTTCCTCGGCCAGCCGGGCGGCGACCGCGGGGAGTTCCCTTCTCACCGCCCGGGACCACTCACCGCGCGGCCGCGACCAGATGCGGTTCAGGATTTCGCACATCGTCTACCTCCGGACTTCCGTTCCGGGCGCGAGGGCCGGGAAACCGGAAAATGCGGGCCGGGCCGCTCTCGCCTGAGTGGGCATCATCAGCAGTCGGCGGCCGTCGGGGGGACAGCCGTACGGGAATTTGTCACAGCGCGATAAACCTTATGAAGATCCTGCGGAGATGGACGATGCTTCTGCACATTCGGCCGCCGGGCTTCCCGTGGCCGGCCGGTCACACCGTGTGAATTCAACAAGGGCCCTCCCGGCGGATATCGCCGAAGCGAGGGATTTCCGGATTTCTCAGGAACACGGGCGGTCGCCGGAAGCACCGGAGACCGCTCGGCGGAGACCCGTATGCACATGTCGCGAATGCAAACCCTTCCTCGACCCCGGGCCACGAGGGCGCGGGCCCGGCCGCAGCTGCGGCCCTCGGCCCGCCCCGCCCTTCCGGCGGCGATCCTGCTCCTCCTCGCCGTCGCCGCCCGGGCCGGAGTGGCCGAACGGACGCAGGAGTTCCTCGACTTCGGCGCGGGGGTCCTCGCGCTCGTCTCGCTCACCTCCACCGTGCTGTGGGGGCTGGCCGCAACCGACCGGCGGCTGCTGGGCTCGGCCCACCGACTCCTCGCCCAGGGCGTGCACCGCGGGCTGGCCGTGGCCGGGCTCGGCTTTCTCGCCCTGCACATCTGGGTGAAGGTTGCCGAGGACCGTACCAGTACCGCGGCCGCGGCCGTTCCGTTCGCCGACAACACGCAACCACTGCTCATCGGCCTGGGCACGATGGCGGGTTACCTGTTCGTCGCCGTCGCGGTCACCGGGGCGTTCCGCAGCGCGTTCAGCGGCGTCGGCAGCTCGCGCCGGTGGCGGGCCCTGCACATGGCGGCCTACCCGGCCTGGGGCGCGGCCCTGGTGCACGGGCTGCACGCGGGCCGTCCCGCGGCCGGCTGGGCCACCGCGGCGTACGCGCTGTGCCTGGCGGGGGTGGCGGGCGCCCTGGCCCTGCGCATGCGCTCGCGGCTGCGCGAGGAACGCGCGGGCCGCGGGAGCCGCGGAGGCGCATCGTGAACCGGACCGTGCCCGCACTGGCCACCGTCGGGCCGCCGAGGCTCCTGGCCGGCCTGGACGAGACGGCGTGGATGGACCGGGACGCCCACCTGTCCGTGCACGGCCCCGCCCCCGACCTGGACACCGGCGAACTCGCCGCGCTCGCCGAGGAGACCGGCCTGCGGGGCCGTGGCGGCGCGGGCTTCCTGTTCGCCCGCAAGCTGCGCGCGGTCGCCGCGTCCCTGCACCGCAAGGGCTCGTCCGCCGCCGTCGTCGTCAATGGCAGCGAGGGCGAACCGGGCTGCCTGAAGGACACGGCCCTGCTGCTCTACGCCCCGCACCTCGTCCTCGACGGCGCCGTGCTCGCGGCGAAGGCCCTCGGCGCCCGGCGCGTGGCCGTCGGCGTGACCCGCCCCGACGTCGAACGGTCGGTGAACCGCGCCATCGCCGAACGCGACGCCTCCGAGCCGCGGGCGGACGTGACCCTGCTGCCCGAACGCTTCGTCACCGGCGAGAGCTCCGCGCTCGTCCGCGGCATCGACGGCGGCCCCGCGCTGCCGTCCGGCCGCCGGATCCGCACCAGCGAGAGCGGGCTCGGCGGCTCCCCCACCCTGCTCTCCAACACCGAGACCTTCGCCCAGCTCGCCGTCGCGGCGCGGCTCGGGGCCGCGGGCTACGGCGCGTGCGGGCTGCCCACCGAGCCCGGCACCGTCATGCTGACCGTCGCCGGCACCCACGTCGTCGAGACCCCGACCGGCGTGCCCATGACGTACATCCTCGACCTGTGCCGGACGGGGCCGGGCCAGGGCGTCCTGGTCGGCGGCTACCACGGCAGTTGGCTTCCGGCGCAGGCCGCCCGGTCCGCCACCGTCTCGCGCGACTCGCTCGCCGCGGCCGGGGGCGTCCTCGGCGCCGGAGCCGTGCTGCCGCTGCCGGAGACGACCTGCCCCGTGGGCGAAGTGGTCCGCACGGCCCGGTGGCTGGCGGCCCAGTCGGCAGGGCAGTGCGGGCCCTGTGCCCTCGGCCTGCCCTCCCTCGCGGACGCCCTGGCCGACGCGGCGGACGGCGGCGGGCAGCGCGCCCTGGACGCGGCCCGCGCGCGGATGGCCGCGGTCGAGCGGCGCGGGGCCTGCGCCCACCCCGACGGTACCGCCCGCTTCGTGGCCTCCGCGCTCACGGTGTTCACCGACGAGTTCGCCGCCCACGCCCTCGGGCACGGCTGCGCCCGCCCGACGCTCGGCGCCCTGCCGCTGCCCGAGGAGCCTGCCGTGCACACCTCCGTGTCGCCGGCCCGGGCGGACGGCTCCGCCCGGCCGCCCGCCGAGCAGCTGCTGGTGGACTGGACGCTGTGCCAGGGGCACGGGTTGTGCGCGGACCTGCTGCCCGGCCTGCTGCGGCTCGGCGCGGACGGCTACCCCGAGCGGGCCGTGATGCCCCTCCCGGCGCGGATGCGCGGCCGGGCCCTGCGGGCGGTGCGGCGCTGCCCCGCCCTCGCCCTGCGCATCGCCGCCTCCGGCTGAGCGCCGCTTTCTGTCACCGGATGACAAATTTCCGGTCCCGTTGAGCGGACGAAGGGACCGGCTCCGTATCCCCCCTGCAACGGCGGTTCACCGCCGGAACACGAGCAAAGGACGGTTCATGAACAAGCTGCGTCACGCCTCTCTCGCAGGAGCGGCGATCACGGTCATGATGCTCACGGCGGCCTGCGGCGGCGGTGACTCGTCCACGAAGGACGACTACGGCAAGGCCCCCGCCGGGAGCTCCTCCAAGATCGGCGGGGGGTACGGGGCCGGTGGCTACGGCTCCGGCGACTCCTCGCAAACGCAGGCGAAGAACGCCCCGGCCAAGGAGATGACGGTGCGCGAGGCCCCGGGGATCGGCTCCGTCGTCGCCGACAGCGCGGGCATGACCCTCTACCGCTTCGACAAGGACACGGCGCAGCCGCCCGCCTCCACGTGCGACGGCGACTGCGCGAAGGCCTGGCCCCCCGTGCCGGCCGGCGACGCGACCGCCGCCTCCGGGATCGGGGCGAAGGTCGGGGAGGTCGTGCGCGCCGACGGGACCAAGCAGCTCACGCTCGCCGGCTGGCCCGTCTACCGCTACGCCAAGGACACCGCGCCCGGCGACGCCAAGGGCCAGGGAGTGGGCGGCACGTGGAGCGCGTTCGCCCCGGACGGCAAGAAGGCGGGCGCGAAGCAGGAGGAGAAGGACGGGAAGAAGGACCAGGAGCAGGGAGGGGAGAAGGCGAAGGACGGCGAGGAGCAGGGCGGGAAGCCCGCCGCCGCGGGCGTGTCCGTCGCCGACAACCCCGCCCTCGGCAAGATCCTGGTGGACGGCAAGGGGCGGACCCTGTACCGGTTCGCCAAGGACAGCGCCTGGCCGATGAAGTTCGCGTGCACCGGTACGTGCCTGGAGACGTGGAAGCCCGCCGAGCCCGTCGAGAAGAGCGCGGTGCGCGGCGTGCCGGAGAAGCTGATCACCACCGTCACCCGGCCGGACGGCACAGAGCAGCTGGCGGTCGACTGCTGGCCGGTCTACTGGTTCACGGGCGACAAGAAACCCGGCGACACCGCGGGACAGGGCAAGCAGGGCCTGTGGTTCGCCGTGAACGACCAGGGCAAGAAGGTCACTTCGGCCCCCGCGGCCTGACACGGGGGCAGGGCCGGCGCCCGGCTCCGCAGGGCCGGGCACTCGCCCCCGTGCGTCAGCGCCCCAGCCAGGGGCCGAGGAAGTCGGCCGCGGCGGGCAGGGTGCCGCTCAGGAGGGCGCCGACGATCTGGATGCGGTGGGTGCGGACGAAGCGGCGCAGGCCGGTGCGCTTCCGCGGTGCCGGGAACCGGCGTCGCCGGAGCCTGCGCGACCGGGGAATGCAGGGCCGGGGGATGCGGGGTCGGACGATGCGTGATCGGGGCATGGCGGTCCTTCGGTCCGGGGTCGGCACGGCGGTGCCCTGCGGCCCGCAACGGTCCGCAGGGCACGGGCGGCGGCGTTCAGCAGCGGTGGCAGAGGAGTTCGTCGCGTTCCGCCGGGGAGGCGTCGTCCAGGTAGCCCTCGGGGATGGGCACCTGCCCGTGCCCCGAGCCGGTGTTGACCTCGCGGATGTGCTCGCTGATCGCCGTCGGCCACGAGGCGTTCGCGGGCGCCCCGGCGGCGGGCCTCTCCCAGTCCTCGTCGCACAGGAATCCGCCGGCGTTCAGCTCGCGGTAGCAGTGGACGGCCTCACCGGGGCGGTCGCGCAGCAGTCCCTCCAGGAAGAGGCAGTAGGCGCTGGTGGCGTCGTCGGCGCCGGCGGCGTACCGCCACCAGAACCGCGCCCCCGCCTCACAGCCGTTGAGGTAGAGCAGGCAGCCCAGGCCGCGGGCGCCCACGGGGTCGGTCGGGCGCTCGGCCTCCGCGAACTCCACCAGCCGCTCGGCCGCACCGGGCGCCTGGGCGACCTGGCTGCACAGCTCCTTCAGATCGCGGCGCAGGCGCCGCTTGAGCTTCCACAGCGAGGCGAGGGCCTCGCCGCCGACGGACTGCAGGAGCAGGTCGGCCAGTTCCGGGGAGGTGGGAACCAGCCAGTCGTGGGCCGGGCCGCGGGCGGCGAGGGCGCGGCGCCGCTCCACCTGCTCGATCCGGGCCCGCAGCAGGCGGTCGTCCTCGGCGCGCTGCTCGCTGCTGTAAGCGGGGGTCCGGATCTGTGTCCCGCGCAGGATGTCGTCGATCATCCGTGGTGGCCTTTCTCGTGTGCGGGCGGTTCGTCGGCGGGCGCGTCGAGGAGCGCGGCCAGGGCGCTGCGGCCGGCCGCCAGGTGGGAGCGGACGGTGGAGGCGGCAAGGCCCGTGATGTCGGCGATCTCCTCGGGGGTGTAGCCGAGGAAGTAGTGCAGGGTGATGCAGAGGTTCTGCCGCTCGGAGAGCCGGGCCACGGCCCGGTGCACCTCCATGCGCACGGGGATCTGGTCGACGTCCTCGCTGGGGATGCCGGCGATGGGTTTGACCGTGGGCTCGAAGGCGAGGCCGACCGGAACGCAGGGGCGGCGGTCGCGTTTTCGTAGTATGTCGGCCACGACGTCACGGAGGATCTTGAAGGCGAAGGCATCGGTGCTGGCGCTGGCCAGCGCGTCGTCCCAGTGCAGGTAGAGCTTGAAGAAGGCCTCGTTCGCCGCCTCACGGGCGTCCTCCATCGAATACAGCTTGACGTAGGACCAGTTCACGTAGCTGCCCCGTTTGCGCAGGACGAAGGACTCGTAGACCACCGAGTGCTGATCCTTGGCGGCCGTGCCCAGCACGGCGTGCCGGGCGCTCACGCCGGACCCCGCACGTGGTGCTGTTCTGTGCGCCGTACGAGGGTCGCCCCCCTGCGGCGGCCGGTCGGCGCCGTGCCGTCGAACATCACGTTTTCCCTGGTTTCTTTCCGAAGCGGTCCGGACCCGGTGCCCCCCGAGGACCCGGGAGAGCAGCACGTGCTCTCACTTCTCATGCCGTCCCGGAGGCCCCGCGCGTCCAGTCCGTCGCATAAAAACCTTGACGGAACGTAACTTCGCCTGTACGACCGGTGTTCGGACCGTCATGCGGTCCGGGCGGCGGCGCCCCGGGCCAGCTGGCGCAGGGCGCCGAGCGCGGCGGGCGGGAAGGATTCGCGGTCGAGGGCTTCCTCGGCCTGCTCGCAGCGGGACTGGATGAGCCGTTCGACGGTGGCGTGGGCGCCGGTCTCGGCGAAGACGGCACGGATCCGGTCGGCGCCCCTCTCGTCCAGGTCCGGGTTGCCGAGCAGGGCGTGCAGGGCCCGCCGCTGGGCGCGGTCGGCGCGCTCCAGGGCCAGGGCGACGAGCGTGGTGTGCTTGCCGTCGCGCAGGTCGTCCAGCCGGGGCTTGCCGGTGACGGCCGGGTCGCCGTAGACGCCGAGGAGGTCGTCGCGGAGCTGGAAGGCGTCGCCGAGCGGCAGGGCGTACTCGCTCAGCCGCGCGCGGAAGGCCGGGCCCGCGCCGGCCATGGCGGCGCCGATGTGGAGGGGCCGTTCGACCGTGTACTTGGCGGTCTTGCAGCGGACGATGGCCAGCGCGTGCGCGGTGCTCGCGGTGGGGCGGCCGGTGGCCAGCAGGTCCAGGCACTGGCCGTACATCACTTCGGTGCGCATCGCGTCGACGACCCGCAGGACGTCGGCGAGGCGGCCGGCGCGCAGTCCGGCGGTGTGCAGGAGTTCGTCGGACCAGACGAGGGCGACGTCGCCGATCAGGAGGGCGGCGTTGCTGCCGAGCCGGTCGGCGGCGGCCGCGCTGCGGCCGGCCCGGTGGCGCTCGGCGAAGGCGCGGTGCACGGTGGGCCGCCCGCGGCGGGTGGCGGAGTCGTCCATGAGGTCGTCGTGGACGAGGGCGAAGGCGTGGAACAGCTCCAGCGAGGCCGCCACCCGCAGCGTCGGGGCGGGGGTGCCGTGGCCGCCGGCGGCGTGCCAGCCGATGACGCACAGCAGGGGGCGCAGCCGTTTGCCGCCCGAGAAGAGGAAGGTGCCGAGGAATTCGGTGACCACGGCCGGGTGGCCGTCCGCGGCGGCGGCGCGCGCCTTGCCCTCCAGGAACGCGGACAGGACGACGTCGACCTGACTGCGGACTGCGGGCAGGTCGAGCGGCGCGGTCGCGATATCAAGGGTCGACATGAGGCGGTCCCCTCCGCTGTCGCGTCCCAGCGCAAATGTACAACCGGAAGGGGCCGGTTCAGCAGGGCGTCCGGGAGTGCACGGAGCGCTCGACGGCGCGGGCCGGCGCCGCCGGGCGCGGGCGCGCGACCGGCGCCGGACACCGCGGCCGGGCCGGCCCGCCGCGGCCCCGGTGCCGCGGCGGGCCGGCGCTCCTACGTCCAGCGTGCGTCAAGGGTCCACCACTGCGTGGCCTCGTTCAGCCGTTCGCCCGCCTCCTTCGCGGTGTCCGCGGTGACCATGACGGCCGCGGCGGACTCTCCCGCGTACTGCATCCCCTCGCTCCTCGTCCCCGCGGCGAGGTGGAGGGTCAGCTCGGCGCCCGGCACGGGGCAGGGGCCGGCCGGAGGGGCGAAGACGCCCTCGGCGGGCGGGAAGATGGCCCAGGCGACCGCCGGGGCGGGAGCCGCGGGCTGTGCGGTGAGGGTGAGCGGCAGGCCGCACTGGGCGCGCAGGCCCTCCTTGGCCAGGTGGACGCCGAAGGCCCGCTCGTAGGCGTCGGCGATGAGCACTCCCCCGGCGCGGCAGGCGATCTCGCAGAGCACGGGCCGGCCGTCGTCGCCGATCCACGCCTCCAGGTGGAAGGCGGTGGTCTGCTCCGAGCGGGGCAGGGCGGCGATGACGGCGGCCGCGAACTCCATGAGGAGGGGGGTGCGTTCGTCGTCCGGTGCGAGCAGGGTGCTGCTGAAGCCGGTCGCGTCCTTCAGGTGCTCCGCGATGCCACCGCTGTACCGGGACGGCCAGCAGTGCACGACGGCGCCGTCCCGCATGATGCCGTCGACGTGGAAGAAGGGTGCGCGGACGAACGCCTCCGCCATCCACCGGCCGGGCAGGAACGGCTCCCCGGAGTCCGCCGGACGGCCGGCGGGGGCGAGGAACGCGTCCAGGTCCTCCTCGGTGTGCAGCATGGCGACGCCCTCGGCGCCCGCGCCGAAGCGCGGCTTGACGACGACCGGGTAGCCGTGGGCGTCGATGAAGTCCAGCAGGTCCATCGCGTCGTCGACGGGCGCGAAGCCGGGGACCGCGAGGCCGGCGTCCCGGGCGAACCGCTTCATGACGGCCTTGTCCCGGTAGGCGAGCGCGGAGGCCGTGTGCTGGCCGGGCAGGCCCAGCCGCTCGCGCAGCCGGGCGGCCCGGATGACGTCGTCCTCGCTGGTGCTGGCGACGAGGCCGACCCCGAAGGAGCGGGCGGCCGCCTCCGCCGCCCGGTCGGCCGCCCAGGAGTCGTAGGAGTCGACCGCGGCGTGGCCGAGGAAGTGCTGTTCGACGACGTCTTCGGCGCCCTCGACCGCGCTGCGGGGCGTGACCAGGACGACGTCGCCCGCCGTGGCGCCGAGCCACTCCTGCAGGGGGCGCTTGCCGAGCGAGCGGCGGGAGAAGAGGAGGACTTTGTGCACGGGTCAGATCCTTGCGGGTGTGGTGGAGCCGACGGCGCGCAGGGCGCCGTGCAGGTGGACCAGGCCGTCGGCGGGCTCGCCGCGCTCGGCGTGCTCGACGGCGGCCACGACCAGGTGGTGGTCGCCGGCCCGGACCACCTCGCGGCGCGAGCAGACGAGCCGCGCCGGGCAGCCCTCCAGGAGCGGTACGCCGTGGGGGCCGGTGCTCCAGCGCGTGGGCGGCGCGAACCGGTCGGCCCCCTTGGCGGCGAACCGTTCCGCCAGCCCGGCCTGGCCGGCCCCCAGCGTCTGGATGCCGAACCACTGCGCGTCCTTCATGCGCGCCCACGTCGACGAGGAGTCGGCCAGGGCGAAGGAGACCAGGGCGGGTTCGGCGCTCAGCGAGGTGAAGGAGGTGATGGTCACCCCCACGGGCCCGGCCGGCGTGGCCGCCGTGAGGACGGCGACGCCCGAGGCGTGGGCCCGGAGCACCGAGCGCAGCGTGGTGGCGTCGACGGTCACGATCCGCTCCCGGTGGGCGCGAAGTCGGGGCGCTGCAGCCCGAGGTGGTCGCGCAGCGTGGTGCCCTCGTACTCGGTGCGGAACAGCCCGCGGCGCTGCAGCTCGGGGACGACGAGGTCCACGATGTCGTCGAGGCCGTCCGGGAGGTAGCCGGGCATGACGTTGAAGCCGTCGGCGCCGCCTTCGGTGAACCACGATTCGAGCTCGTCGGCGATGGTCTGCGGCGTGCCGAGCAGGAAGCGGTGGCCACGGCCGCCGGCGACGGAGAGGAACAGCTCCCGGATGGTCAGGCCCTGGCTGCGGGCCTGCTCGTAGACGAGCTGCTGCCGGCTCGTGGAGCCCTCGGTGGCCGGGAGTTCGGGCAGCGGGCCGTCCAGCGGGAGGTGGGAGATGTCGACGTCGCCGAGGAGGCCGGTGAGCAGGCCGAGCCCGACGACGGGGTCGACGAGGTCCTGCAGGACGGCGTACTTGTCCTCGGCCTCGGCCTGCGTACGGCCGGCCACGACGAAGACGCCGGGGAGGACCTTGACGTCGTCGGGGTTGCGGCCGTGGCCGGCCACCCGGTCCTTGACGTCCTTGTAGAAGACCTGGGCCTGGCCGAGGGTCTGCTGCGCGGTGAAGACGACCTCGGCCCACCGGGCCGCGAAGTCCATGCCGTCGCCCGAGGAGCCGGCCTGCACGATGACGGGCCGGCCCTGCGGGGAGCGGGCGAGGTTGAGGGGGCCGCGCACCTGGAAGTGCTCGCCCTTGTGGCCGAGGACGTGCAGCTTCGCGGGGTCGAAGTAGCGGCCGGACTCCTTGTCGTAGAGGAACGCGTCGTCCTCCCAGGAGTCCCACAGGCCGGTGACGACCTCCATGAACTCCCGCGCCCGGTGGTAGCGCGCGGCGTGCGCGGGCTGCCGGTCCAGGTTGAAGTTCTGCGCCTCGGCGTCCGTCACCGAGGTGACGACGTTCCAGCCCGCGCGCCCGGCGCTGAGGTGGTCGAGGGAGGAGAACTTCCGCGCGACGTTGAAGGGCTCGTTGTACGTGGTCGAGGCGGTGGCCGTGAGCCCGATGTGTGTGGTGTGCACGGCCAGGGCCGACAGCAGCGTGAGCGGCTCGAAGTGGACCATGCGGCCCTGGCGGCTGAGCTCGTCGGCGTCCTTGTAGTGCGTGCGGACGCCGGCGCCGTCGGAGAGGAAGACCATGTCGAACTTGCCGCGTTCGGCGGTCCGCACCAGGGAGCGGTAGTAGGCGAAGTCGAGGCCCCCGTCCGGGCGGGCGTTGGGGTGCCGCCAGGCGGCGACGTGGTGTCCGGGCGCCGGGAGGAAGGCACCGAGGTTCATCGTGCGACGAGTCGTGCTGATGCTCACAGAAGTGCTCCGGTGGGACGGGTGGGGCGAAGGGAAAGAGGTGGGGCGGTGCGGCCGGCCGGCGCGCGTGCGGCCGGCCGGGCCGGGCGGGTGACGTCTCAGCCGAGGCGGCGGACGGGCGAGCCCGCCAGGAACGCCTGGATGTCCTCGACGGCGTGGCCGTAGTAGGTCGCGTAGTTGCTGCGGGAGACGTAGCCGAGGTGCGGGGTCGCGAGCAGGCGCGGCGTGCTGCGCATCGGGTGGTCCTCCGGCAGCGGCTCGACGTCGAAGACGTCGACGCCGGCGCCCGCGATGCTCCCGGCGTGCAGCGCCGCGACGAGCGCGTCCTGGTCGACGATGGCGGCCCGCGAGGTGTTGATCAGGTAGCTGGTGGGCCGCATCAGGCCGAGCTCCGCGGCGCCCAGCAGGCCCCGGGTGCGGTCGCTCAGGGCCAGGTGGACGGAGACGAAGTCGCTGGACTCCAGCAGATCCTCCTTGGAGGCCGCGAGGCCGGTGCCCACCTCGTCGGCGCGCTCCTTGGTGAGGTTCTGACTCCAGGCCACGACGTCCATGCCGAAGGCCAGGCCCACCTGGGCGACCCGGCTGCCGATCTTCCCGAGCCCCAGCAGGCCGAGGCGGCGGCCGTGCAGGTCGGCGCCGACGGTGGACTGCCAGGGGCCGCCGAGGCGCAGCGCGGTGGCCTCGGGGACGATGCCGCGGGCCAGGCCGAGGAGCAGGGCCCAGGTCAGCTCGACGGGCGGGGTGGAGGAGCTGGCGGTGCCGCAGACGGTCACGCCGTGCCGCTCGGCGGCGGCGTAGTCGATGACGGAGTTGCGCATGCCGGAGGCGATCAGAAGCTTCAGCCGGGGCAGCCGGGCGAACAGGGACGCCGGGAAGGGGACGCGCTCGCGGAGGGTGACGGCGATGTCGAAGTCCGCGAGTGCGGCGGCGAGTTGGTCCTCGGTGGCGAAGTGCTCGGGGAAGGAGACGACGTCGACGTCGCCGGCGACGGGCGACCAGTCGGCGACGGTGGTCGCGACGGACTGGAAGTCGTCGAGTACGGCGCAGCGGAGTTTCATGTCAGCTCTCTCCATCGGTGGTGTCTGTTGCGGTCACGCCGAGGCCGGGGCCGTCGGGCATCAGGAGCGTCCCCTGGTCGATCCGCAGGCCGCGGAAGGGGTCGTCGGTCAGGTCGACGTGGCCGTCCAGGTCGAGGTGGTCGGCCAGGGGGGCGAGCTGGGCCATGGCGGTGACACCGAGTGCGCTCTCGGTCTTGCAGCCGAGCATCACCTTCAGCCCGGCCCGCCGGGCGAGGGTGGCGGTTTCGTGGGCGCGCCGCAGGCCGCCGCACTTGGTCAGCTTGATGTTGACGGCGGAGGCGCAGCCGCGCAGCCGCAGGACGTCCTCGGGGCCCGTGCAGTCCTCGTCGGCGACGACGGGTAAGGGGGCGTTCTCGTGGACGTGGCGCAGGCGGTCGGCCGGGCCCGGCGGGACGGGCTGTTCGAGGAGTTCCACGCCGTGCCGGTCGAGTTCGCGGGCGACCTCGACGGCGCGCTCGGGCGTCCAGGAGCCGTTGCCGTCGACCCAGATGCGCCCGTCGTAGACCTCGCGCAGGACCCCGGCGCGGCTGCCGTCGTCCTCGGGGGTGAGCTTGAGTTTGAGGACGGGCCAGTGGGCCAGGGCCCGGCCGCGGCGAATCAGTTCCTCGTCCGAGCCGGCGCCGATGGACAGGGCCGTCGGGGCGAGGGGCTGCCCGGCGAGTCCGAGCAGGGCGTGCAGCGGGAGCCCGGCGCGCTTGCCGAGGAGGTCGTGGAGGGCCATGTCGACGGCGGAGACCACGGCCGGGCGGATCCCTGCCGCGTGCAGCCGGCCGAGGGTGCGGGCGAGGGCGAGCGGGGAGGCGTCCGTGAGCAGTGGCAGGCAGGCGTCGAGCTCGCCGGGGCGGGCGGCGAGGGCGGTGCCGTATCCGGTCAGGCCCTCCCAGTGCAGCACGAGCACCTGCTGGTGCACGTGGGTGGTCAGGCCGGTGTTGCTGGAGAACGGCTCGGCGAGCGCGGCGCGGAGGGTGTGGTGCTCGGCCTTCACGGGTCCGCCGGCGGGACCGTTCACGGGCCCGCTCGTGCTGCGGCTCGCGCTGCGGACGGTGCTGCGGGCGGTGCTGGTGGCGGTGCTGGTGCTCATGCGTTGATCACCTCCTCGAAGGCCCCCACGACCGCCGAGGCCTGGCGGAAGGTGAGGTCGCGGAAGCCTTCGGGCTCGACGGGGACGGACGGCTCGCGCAGGACCCCGTCGTGCGGGACGCCGCTGCCGTCGCGGAACCGGCCGCGCAGGTACGCGGAGAAGCCCTCGCCGTGCTCCTGCAGCCAGCCGGTCGCGGTGGCGTAGGCGGCGTCGGGCCGGGCCGCGCGGACCGTGCGCAGGAGCGCGGCCATCAGGTCCGCGTCGCGCGGGTCCGTGCCGGCCGGGCAGAGCATGAAGACGGGCGCCGGCAGCAGCACCACGCACAGGGGCCGGGCCCCGGGGAAGGAGCGCAGCAGGGTGGAGGCGATGGCGCGCATCCCGCGGACCGTGGCCTTGCGGGTGAAGTAGCCGCCGCGGCGGGGCGGGCAGCCGGCCATCGCCCGCGCGCCCCAGTGCAGGTGGGTGACGAACGGGTCCTCGTCGCGGCCGGCGGGCCCGTCGGGCAGGTGGGTGCCGAAGAGCCCGGTCAGAACGCTGGTCAGCAGGTGGGACACCACGGGCAGGACGGGCGGCAGCGTGCCCAGCCGGTCCTGGAACTCCTGCGGGCCGGTCAGGGCGCGGAAGGGCTCCAGGGCCGCTTCCGCAAGGGCGCGGGCCGAGCCGTAGCGGTGGCCCGCGAGGAGGAAGCCGCGGCCGTCGGGGCGGATCTCGCAGCGGGAGACCTCGCCGTCGAGCCGGACGGCGTGGCTGATCAGCTCGCCGAAGGCGCGCCGCGGGCCGGGGCCGGCGGCCGCCTCCTCCAGCAGGAGGGTCAGCATGCCGGTGAATGCCTCGGCGTTCGTGACGATCGAGGAGGCCTCCAGCTCGAAGCGGTACCCGGCGATGGTGTGCATGCGGCGCCAGTGCAGGTCCGCCAGCGGGACGAGGCTTCCCTCGTGCTCGGTGCTGACGAGCGGGCAGAACAGCGGGCGGCTGCGGTCGCGGCGCACGAGCGCCCGGCCGTCCCAGGTGTGGAGCGGCAGGACGCGCCGCCCGCCCCGGTCGACGACGGACCCGGGCAGGTAGACGGCGTCGCCGCCGGCCGGGGTGTCGCCGTCCGGCTCGGTCTCGGTCTGCGTGAAGCCGTAGATCAGCGGATAGCCGTGTCCCTGCCCGCAGATGGCGGTGTTGAAGTCCATCGGCCCGGAGCGCCCGAGGGCGATGTCCTCCCAGTTGCCGAGGTGCCCGGTGCGCGGGGGCAGCAGGGCGTCGTCCTTGCGGATCAGGTCCAGGAGGGTGCCCACGGGCACGTCGCGCGTGCCGAGGTGGACGGGGGCGAAGGACTGCGTCCGGGCGGCGAGCGCCTCGGCGCCGGCGGCGTCGAGCAGGTCCAGCCCGGCGAGGATGTCCCGGCTCATGCCGCTCCCCCGCCGTCCTCCTGCCCGGCGGCCTCCAGCCGGCCGAGCAGGTGGGGGAGGGTGCCGCCCGCGAGGAGGACGTCCCACTCCCCCGTCGAGTGCACCTCGGCGCGGGCGGTGAACGCGACGCCGCCGGCCACGACGCGCACCGTGCCGGTCTCGCGCATGGTCTCCAGGCCCTCCAGCGCGAACTCCTCGTGGCCGGTGAGGCCGAGCACGGCCCAGCTCCTACCGTCCGGGAGGAGCAGGGGCAGGATGCCCATGGCGCACAGGTTGGCCCGGTGGATGCGCTCGAAGCTCTCGGCGAGGACGGCCCGTACGCCCAGCAGCCAGGGGCCCTTGGCCGCCCAGTCGCGGGAGGAGCCCTTGCCGTAGTTCTTCCCGGCGAGCACGATCAGCGGGGTGCCGGCGGCCTCGTAGCGGCGGGCCGCCTCGTGGACGGGCAGCCGTTCGCCGCTCGGGATGTGGAGCGTGGTGCCGCCGCTGCCGCCGGGCCCGGTCAGGGCGTTGTGCAGCCGCGGGTTGGAGAAGGTGCCCCGGGCCATGACCTCGTGGTTGCCGCGGCGGGAGCCGTAGGAGTTGAAGTCCGCCACGCCCCGCTCGCGCAGGTGGACGCCGGCGGGCGAGTCCTGCGGGATGGAGCCGACCGGGGAGATGTGGTCGGTGCTGACGTCGTCGCCGAGGGCGAGCAGGGCGCGGGCGGCGCGCACGGGGGCGTGGGCGGGCCGGGCGGCGCCCACGAAGGCGGGGAGCCGGATGTAGGTGGAGTCCTCGTCCCAGGGGAAGACCGGGCCGGCGGGCGCGGTGATGGCGTCCCAGCCGGGGTCGTCCCCCTCGGCGGCGGCGAACAGCTCGGGGGTGAGGAACTCCTCCTCCAGCGCGGCCAGTTCGGCGCCGGTCGGCCAGATGTCGGCCAGCAGGACGGGCTCGCCGTCGCTGCCGGTGCCCAGCGGTTCGCTCTCCAGGTCCGTGCGGACGGTGCCGGCGAGGGCGAGGGCGACGACCAGCGCGGGCGAGGCGAGGTAGCCCGCCCGGACCTGGCTGTGGACGCGTGCCTCGAAGTTGCGGTTGCCGCTGAGGACCGCGGCGACGTTCAGGCCGTGCGCGTCGACGGTCTCCCCGACGCCGTCGTTGAGGGGGCCGCTGCCGCCGTTGCAGGTCATGCACCCGTAACCGGCGACGTGGAAGCCCAGCTTCTCCAGATGGGGAAGCAGCCCGGCGTCCTCCAGGTAGCGGGTGACGGCGCGGGAGCCGGGCGACAGGCTCGTCTTCACCCGGTCGGGGACGGTCAGGCCGCGCTCCACGGCGCGCCGGGCCAGGAGGCCGGCGGCCAGCATGGCCTTCGGGTTGGACGTGCTGGTGCAGGAGGTGATGGAGGCGATGACGACGTCGCCGTCGCTCAGGCCGTTCGCGGTGCGCACCGGCCCGCCGTGGAACCGGGCGAAGGAGTCCGGCAGTTCAGGGATGGAGATGCGCTGGTCGGGCTGGCTCGGTCCGGCGAGGCTCGGCCGCACGGCACCGAGGTCGAAGTCGACGACGCGGCCGAAGCGCGGCTCGGGGCCGCGGCCGCCCTCCTCCCGCAGCAGGTGCTGGTGGCGGCAGTACGCCTCGGCCAGGCGGACGTCCTCGTCACGGCGCCCCGTCTGCCGCAGGTAGCGCAGCGTCTCGGCGTCGACGGGGAAGTACGCCGCCATCGCGCCGTACTCCGGGGCCATGTTGGCGACGGTGCACCGGTCGGCGGCGGACAGCGCATCAATGCCGGGGCCGGTGAACTCCACCAGCAGGCCGCGCACGTTCTCCTCGCGCAGCCGCCGCGTGAGGGTCAGCACCACGTCGGTGGGCGAGACGCCGGGCCGGACCGTGCCGGTGAGGCGGACGCCCACGATCGCGGGGATGCGGATCGGCTGGGCGAGGCCCAGCATCAGGGCCTCGGCCTCCAGGCCGCCCACGCCCCAGCCCAGCACGCCCAGCCCGTTGACCATGGTGGTGTGGCTGTCGGTGCCGATGACGGTGTCCGGGAAGAGCAGGCCGTCGGCACCGGTGGCGACGACGGTGGCGAGCTGTTCCAGGTTCACCTGGTGCACGATGCCGCGGCCCGGCGGGATCACCCGCACACCGTCGAAGGCGCCGCGGGCCCACTTCAGGAAGGCGTAGCGCTCGGCGTTGCGGGCGTGTTCGAGCGCTTCGTTGCGGGCCTGCGCGTCCGGGCGGCCCGCCCAGTCGGCCTGGACCGAGTGGTCGACGACCACGTCGACCGGCAGCACCGGGTTGACCCGCTCGGGCCGGTCCACGCGGCTGCGCAGCGCCGCCAGGTCGACCAGCAGCGGGATGCCGGTGTAGTCCTGCACGAGGATGCGGGCGGGCGGGAAGGCCATCTCCAGGCCGGCCTCCTCGCCCGCGGCCAGCCGTCCCGCGAGGAGGGCCGCCATCTCGGGCTCGCCCGCGCGCAGCAGCGCCTCCAGCAGGACGCGTCCGGTGTACGGCACGGCCGCGAGGTCCACGCCGTGTCCGGCGGCGAACCGCGGCAGGCTGTACAGCTGCGCGTCGCGTCCCGCGAGCTGCTCCCGGGTGATCACGTGGCAGTCACTTCCTTCTCGTCCCCCGACGTCTCGTTACGTGTCGTGCCGTCCTGCCCTGCCGCGCCGTCCTCGCCGGGCGTCCCCCGGTCCCCCGCGACGGCCCCCGCCAGCAGCACGTACGCCGCGACGACGACCGCACCGGCCAGCAGGGCGAAGCCCAGCGACCGCTGCTCCAGGCGGGAGACGACCGGCACCAGGGCCGCCGATACTCCCGCCGTGACGAGGTTGCGGGCGGTGCCGATCCGGCCGCGCACCGCCTTGCCCGCCCTGAGCTGCAGGGCGGTGGTCACCGTCGTCCAGGAGACGGTGTTGCAGGCGCCCAGGACGAGCGCCAGGCCGATCACGACGGGGCCGCCAGGCCCGGCCGCGAGGGCCGCGAAGCACAGGGCCTGCCCCGCGAGACCGGCCCGCACCGCGCCCTTGGGCCCCAGCCTCGTTTCGAGGGGGCCGAGGGCGGGCGCGGCGCAGATCGCGCCGACGGCGAAGGCGCAGTCCATGGCCGACAGCCAGTAGGCGCTGCCGCCGAAGTGCCGCGCGACCAGGGCGAACAGCAGCAGGTTGAACAGCACCACGGCGATGTTGTCCGCGGTGCCCAGGAGGAGGTGGCGGGCGAAGCCCCGCTCCGTGCGCAGCAGGGCGACGACCGGGCCCCAGCCCGCCGAGGCCCCCTTTCCCGCCGCGGGTTCCGCCTCCGGCCGCGGCATCCGCGCGGCGGCGATGGCCAGGCCCGACAGGAGGAAGCCGGCCCCGGTCACCAGGAAGCACGCCGAGGCGCCCCAGCCCTGGATGATCACTCCGGCCACGGCGGCCCCGAGCAGCGCCCCGCCCTGCTGGGCGATGTTCGAGTAGGCGTTGAAGGTGCCCAGCGCCGCGCCGGGCACGGCGGCCGGCGCCATGGAGAACATGGCGCCCCGGTAGAAGGGCTGCCCCGCCTTGATGCACAGCGACATCGCCATGATCCAGCCCAGGGGGCTCGGCCCGGAGAGCATGACGCACCCGATGGCGATGAGCGCCGTCCCCCGGGCGAGCTCGATCGCGGTGCAGATGCGCCGCGGGTCGCCGCGGTCCACCCACGGCCCCGCCACCAGGGGGACCGTGAAGGTGAGGAGCTGTTCGACGATCAGGACGATGCCGAAGGCGGCGATCGAGCCGGTCTCGTCGTAGAGCAGCTTTCCGGCGGCCAGGGTCTGCATGCCGCCGCCGAGGCTGGTGGCCAGGGTGCCGCCGAGCAGCCAGGTGCCGGGCCGGCCCAGGTTCACCCCGCGCATGCCACCACGAACCTCAGCTTCCCGGCCGCCGCCCGGCTGCGCTCGACGGCCTCCTCGCTGGTCGCGCCGGTGGCGATGACGCAGGCGGCCCTGCCCTGGCTGGTGAGCGTCGCGCCGAGCACCGCGCCCGGCTCCTGGAGCTGTTCGACGGTGACGACGCCGGGCTGCGCGGCGGCCTCCTGCGTGCCCTCCGTGCGCTCCAGGACGCCGGCGGCGGCGGGCGTGACGAAGGTGATCGCGGCGGCGCGGAACGCCTCGGTGAACAGGTCGGGCACGACCGTCTCCCCCGCGACCTGCCGGATCCAGGCGGTGTCGAGGTCGATGCCCAGGGCGAGTTCGGCCAGTTCGACGATGTGGTCGCCGCCGAGCCGCAGGTGGGTCTCGACGACGCGCAGCCCGCCGGCCGTGGCGATGACCTCGGTGTGCGTGGGCCCGTCCGTCACGCCGAGGGCGTCGAGCACCCGCGGCACGAACGCGTCGACGGCCGCCCGCAGCCCCTCGTCCACGGGCGCGGGCACGCAGTGGCCGGTCTCCACCCGGGTGGCGTCGTCGGTGAACTTCTGGGTCACGCAGACGACGCGGTGCTCCCCCTTCTCGGAGAGCGCCTCGACGCTGTACTCCGCGCCGTCGAGGAAGCCCTCGGCGAGCATCCGGTACCCCTCGGGCAGCCGGGCGGGGACGTCCGCGGCCGAGCGGACGACGGTGACGGCCGCGCTGCCGCTGCCGTCGACCGGCTTGACCACCAGCGGATAGCCGTGTTCCGCCGCGAAGGCCGTGACGTCGTCGCGCCCGCCGATCTCGCGCGCCGGCGTGGGGTCGACCCCGGCCCGCCGGAGCGCATCGCGCATCAGGTGCTTGTGGCGGGTGGCGCGGACGGTCTCCAGCGCGTGGTACGGCAGGCCGAGGGCGCCGGCGATGACGGCGGCGAACTCCTGCGTCTCCTCGTTGAACCCGCCGATCGCGTCCACGGGGTCGTGCTCGTGCACCATGCGGGCGGCGGCGACCCACTCGGCCACCCCGGCCGTGTCGGGCAGCGCGACGATCCGCTCGTACATCGACAGGTCCCGCTGGGTGCGCACCCGGGACAGCTCGGCGACGACGCTCAGGCGCAGGCCCAGGCGGTGGGCCTTGGCGTGCATCTGCCGGGAGCGGCCGATGCACAGCAGGTGGCGGCTCATGCGGCGCCTCCCTCGTAGCGGCGCGAGCGGGGGCCGTTGTAGCTCAGCAGGGGGCGGATGAGCACGTTGTTGGCGTGCTGTTCGAGCACCTGGGCGACCCAGCCGGCGGTGCGGCCGACGACGAACAGGGGCACGGCCAGGTCGTCGGGCAGGCCGAGCAGCCGGTAGGCGAGTCCCGCGTACAGGTCCACGTTGGGGGCGACGCCACGCCGGGCGTAGGGGCCCATCGCGGCGGCGACCGCGTCGAGGATGTCCAGGCCCCGGGTGTCCCCGCGCTCCGCGCTCAGCTCGGCGACGGTGGCGCGCAGGTGGCGCACCCGCGGGTCCTCGGTGCGGTAGACGCGGTGGCCGAAGCCCATGACGGGCTCGCCGCGGCCGTGCAACTCCTGTACGTAGGCCCCGGCGTTCGCGGGGTCGCCGACGTCGTCGATGAGGCGGACGACCCGCTCGGCCGCACCGCCGTGCACCGAGCCCCCGAACGTCGCCACGGCGGCGGTGAGGGCGGCGGTCATCCCCGCGCGGGAGCCGGTGGCCACGCGCGCGGCGAACGCGGAGGCGTTGGAGCTGTGGTCGGCGTGGACGATCAGGCCCTTGTTCATGAAGCGGACGGCCGCGGGGGTGGGCGCCGCGCCCAGGAGCACCGTCAGGAACGCCTCGACGGCGGGCACGTCCTCGGCCGGCAGGACCGGCTCGCGCCCCTCCCGGACGGCGTGGTGGGCCGCGACCAGCATGGGGATCCGGGCGAGCAGCGTGATCCCCGCGTCGAGCGCCTCCCCGTAGGTCTCGTCCGCGGCGGCGTCGCGCCGGGGCCCGTAGGCGGCGAGGGCGGGCAGGCAGGTGAGCAGCGCGTCCATGGGGTGGGCGTGGGCGAGCGAGCGGAGGAGGGAGAGCACCTCGGGCGGCAGGGCGCGGCGGGCCTGCAGTTCCTTCTCGAACGCGGCGCGGGCGTGCGCGTCGGGCAGTCCGCCGTGGACGAGGAGGTGGGCGACCTCGGTGTACGAGGCGTGCTCGGCCAGGTCGTGGATGCTGTAGCCGCGGTACTCCAGGACGCCTTCGGCGCCGTCGATGCGGGTGATGGTGGTGTGGTCGAAGCTGACGCCTTCGAGCCCGCGGCGGACGGCCTGGCCGGGCTGCGGTGCCGGTGCCGTGGCCGCCGGTGCGGCGGGCTTCTCCTGCGCCGCGGGCGCCGGGCCCGCGTCCCCGGCGTCGGAGGGGCCCGCGTGCCCGGCGGCGAAGGCGCGGATCGCGGCCACCGTCCGCAGTTCCAGGGTGAGTTCGTCGTCCACGGGGGTGCCGTACGCGTTCTCCAGGGCCATCATCAGCGTCACGTGCCCCAGGGAGTCCCACTCCCGGACGGACTGGTACTCCAGGTCGGCGGTGATCCTGCCTTCGTCGATCCTGAGGGTGTGCGCGATCAGCTGGTCGACGCTGTTCATGTTCTTCTCCACGGAGCGGTCTTCGAGGCGTGTCGTGCGGCCGGGCGTGCGGCTGCCGCTATACGGCTGCGGCGAGGGTGTCCAGCCAGGAGCGCAGGGCGTTGCGGTCGACCTTGCCGTTGCCGTTGACCGGCATCTCGTCGACCACGTGCACGGACTTCGGCACCATGTAGGCGGGCAGCAGCGCGGCCACGGCGTCGGCGAGCGCCTCCGGGTCGTCCGCGCCGGAGACGACGGCGGCGATGGCGTCCTCGGCGGGCCGGTGGACGCAGACGGCCTCGGCGCAGCCGGCGCGGCGCAACGCCGCCTCGATCTCGCCCAGTTCGATGCGGTAGCCGCCGACCTTGACCTGCTGGTCGTTGCGGCCGAGGTAGACGTAGTCGCCGCCGTCCTGAGCGCGCACGAGGTCGCCGGTGCGGTAGTACGTCCTGCCGTCGCGCTCGAAGAACCGTTCCGCCGTGAGGCCGGGGTCCTGCCAGTAGCCGGGCGCCGTCTGCGGGCCGGCCACGCACAGCTCGCCGGTGCCGCCCTCGGCGACCGGCTCCAGCGACCCGTCCACGACGAGCGGCGCGAGCCCGGGGAAGGGGCGCCCGATCGGGACGTTGTCGTGGACGCACGCGGCCGGGCTCGTCTGCGGGTCCCAGCGGTAGGCCGTGCAGGCGATGGTCAGTTCGGTGGGGCCGTAGAGGTTCTCCACGGCCGAGGCGGGGGCCGCGGCCTGCCAGGCCTCCGCGGTGGCGCGCGGCAGCGCCTCGCCGCAGAACAGGCTCCAGCGCAGCCCCGGCATCCGGCCCGGGGTCAGCGACCCGCGCTTGCGCAGGACGGCGGCCACGGACGGCACCGAGAACCAGACGGTGACCTCGTTGCGCTCCAGGTAGCGGAAGGGGGCGAGGATCTCGATGGAGTCCATGGCGCAGACCCGGGCGCCGTGCTCCCAGGCCATGAAGAGGTCGAAGACCGACAGGTCGAAGGTCTGGTCGAAGGTCTGGCTGAACCGGTCCTCGGGAGTGATGCCGTAGCGGGCCTGGGCCGCGGCGAGGAACGACCGTGCGTTTCCGTGGGTGACCGGCACGCCCTTGGGGGCGCCGGTGCTGCCGGAGGTGAAGAGCAGGTAGGCGGGGTCATGCTCCCCGGCCTGCACGGCGGTCGCGAGCGGCCGGGCTCCGGCGAGGTCCGCCGCGGTGAGCACGGCAGGGACGCCGGCGGCGGCGAGCTGCTCGCGGTCGCCCGCGTCGCCGTGCGGCAGCAGCACGGCCGGCGGCCGGCCGATCCCCTTTAACACCTCGGCGAGTTGGGGCAGCGAGCCCTGGTCCACGATCAGTGCGTCGAGGCCGGCGCGCTCCACCATGGAGCGGGTGCGCTTGACGGGAAAGCGCCGGTTGAGCGGCACGAAGGCGGCGCCGGAGAAGAGCGCCGCCAGCGTGCCGAGGTAGGAGGTCTCGCTGCGGTGCGCGAAGACGCCCACCCGGCGGGGGCTTCCACCGGTGACGTCGAGGATGCGGGCCGCCCAGGTCAGTGCCGTTCCGGCGGCCTCCGCGTAGGTGACGTCGCGCTTGCCGAGCGCCAGCGCGATCCCGTCGGGCCGGCTCCGGGCGTGATCGAGAACCCCCGCGCCCAAATGGTGATACGCCATGTCAACACTCATGCCCTTCCCCCAAAGGCCTGGTTTTCGATCATCCTCGTCATAGCGGGTGATCGAGGTCAATGGACCGTGGGCGGCGGGCTCAAGTGATCCGGAACACAAGGGATATGGAGGAATTCGATCCGGTTGACGGCACGGTGGACCACAGGTGAACCCACGGGCCGGCGCGGGTGGTTCAGCCGGTGCCGCCCGCCTCGCCGCCGGCCTTCTCGGAGGGCTCGGTTCCGGCCACGCCCTCCACGATCGACAGCACGGTCGGCGTCGGGATGACGCGCGACAGCCGCAGCCCCGCCGCGTCGAACAGCCGGGCGAAGTCGCTCTCCGTGCGCTCGCGGCCGACCAGGGAGGCCATCATCATCACGTCCAGCGTCTTCCCCTGGTGCGGGGCGTTGCCCGGCGGCAGGACCGCGTCGACGACGAGCACCCGGCCGCCCGGCGCCAGCGCGCGGCGGCAGTTGCGCAGGATGCCCACGCACTGCTCGTCGTCCCAGTCGTGCAGGATGCGCTTGAGGAGGTGGACGTCGCCGGCCGGGACGGAGGTGAAGAAGTCGCCTTCGTGCAGCGACCAGCGGCCCTTCGTCTCCTCGGTGTCGAGCCGGTGGCCCGCCAGCACGTGCGCCCGGTCGTGCAGGACGCCGTGGAGGCCGGGCCGGCCGCGGAGCGCCGCCAGCAGCAGGCCGCCGTGGCCGCCGCCGACGTCCACGACCGTGGCGGACCCGGGGAAGGGGCAGTGGTCGGCGATCGGCCGGTTCTCCGCCTCCGACATCGCGGCCATGCCCTCGTGGAAGACCGCGGCGGTCTCCTCGTCCCGGGCGAAGTGCTCGAAGAAGGGCACGCCGAAGATGTGGCCGAATGCCGAGCCCCCGTCCTCCAGGCACCTGGTCAGCTCCCCAGCCGGCCGCCACATCGTCCGGTCCGTGAGCATCAGGACCGCCGCCCCGACCGGCACGGGCGCGTCCGAGCGCAGCGCGTCACCGGCCTCGGTGAGCCGGAAGCGGCCGCGGTCGTCCTCCTCGAACAGCCCGCGCGTGGCCAGCAGCCGCAGGACCCGCCGGAGGCTCGGCGCGTCGGTCCCGGTGGCCGCCACCAGCTCCTCCGGGGTGCGGGCGCCGTCCGCCAGGTGGTCCGCCACGCCCACGGCCGCCGCGGCGCGCAGAGCCGCCGGGTAGAGGAACCCCAGGGCCTCCTCGATGACCAGGGCCGCGCTGCGCCGCCCCGCCTCCTCGGCCGTCGTCTCACGAGCACCTTCGCGCACAGAGCACCTCCGTCCTCCCGGCGGGGCCACCGGCGGCCGCGCCGCGCGATCAGCATGACAGCGGCCGGTTCCGGGGCCGTACGGTTCTCGCCATCCGGCCGAACGGTGGTATGACCATCCGCCCGCCGCGCCTGCCGCCCGGAGCGGCCCGCCCGACGCATACTGCGATCAGTGTCGGGGGGCGGAACCGGTGGCCAGGAGGTCCTGCCCGTCATGACGTACGACTCGCTCCCCGCGCCCGCGACCCGGCGGCGCCTGCTCTCCGGGCTCGCGGCCACGGGCGGTCTCGCCGTGAGCGGCGCGCTCGGCGAGGCCGGGCCCGCCGCGGCGCAGGCGCGGTCCGGGCCCGCCGCACCGTCCGGGGCACCGGCCGCGGGCGGGGCCGCGCACCCCGCGGCGGCCGTGCCCGGGCGGCGCAGGAGACTCCGTGCGGACCGGGAGAAGGCCGACGAGATCCGGGCGGAGTTCGTCCACGCGTGGGAGGGCTACAAGCGGTTCGCCTGGGGGCACGACGAGGTCCTGCCGGTGTCGGGCCGCTACCACGACTTCTTCGCCAGGAACCACCCGGTGGGCCTGTCGATCATCGAGGCGCTCGACACCCACTACCTGATGGAGCTCGACACCGAGGTCGACCGCTGCACCGACTGGATCAGGAACCACCTGGACTTCGACGTCGACGCCGACTTCCAGGTCTTCGAGTGCACCATCCGGCTGGTGGGCGGCCTGCTTTCGGGCTACCTCGCCACCGGGGAGAAGGTCCTGCTCGACCGCTGCACCGACCTCGCCGACCGGCTGCTGCCCGCCTTCACCTCGTCGCCCACCGGCATGCCGTACCGGTACGTGAACCTGCGGACGGGACACGCTTCGGGTGCGACGCTGCCCCTGGCCGAGATCGGCACCAACATCCTGGAGTTCGGCGTCCTCTCCCGGGTCACCGGCGACCGCCGGTACCGGCAGGCGGCCGAGCGCGCCCTGCGCGCGGTCGTCGAGCGACGCTCCTCGCTCGACCTGCTGGCCACCCGGCTGGACGTCGGTACCGGCCGGTGGGCGGACCGCGACAGCGTCGCCGTGAACCCCCCGGCCGACTCGTTCTACGAGTACCTGTGGGGCGCCTGGATGATGTTCCACGACCAGGACTGCCGGGACTGGTTCAGGATGTTCACCGCCGCGATGCGCAAGCACCAGGCGGAGCGCATGGACGGCAGGCTCTGGTTCAAGCACGTCGACTTCCGCACCGGGAAGCTGATCAGCCGACGCCAGTCCGCGCTGGCCGTCGCCGTCCTGCCGGTCGGCGGGGACAACGACCTCGCGGCGGACTACTACCGCTCCTGGACGGCCGTCCTGGACAAGTACGAGGTCATCCCCGAGGAGATCGACTACGCCCGCCTGCAGGCCCTCAGCCGCCGCAACGACCTGCGCCCCGAATACGCCAACTGCGCCTTCCAGCTGTGGTGGCAGACCGGGGACCCGTACTACCGCACGACGGCCTGGCAGTACTTCCGCAACCTCAGGAAGCACCACCGCGTCCCGGGCGGCTACACGGTGGTCACCGACGTCACCCGGCAGCCCAAGACCAAGGGCGACCACTGCCCCGCGTACGTCTTCGCCGAGAACTTCAAGTGGCTCTACCTCACCTTCGCCGGCGCCCCGCGGTTCGACTACGAGCACGGCTGGCTCAGCACGGAGGGCAAGGTCCTCGACGGCTTCCGGAAGGCGAAGAGGACCACGGACGCGGAAGCCGGCAAGGCGGAAGCCGGAAAGACGGAAGCCGGAAAGGACGTCTGAGCAGCGGAGGGGTGGCCCGCATGGTCATCAGATCGACATATTGAGGGCGGAACCCCCGGGTATGTCGCACTCGTCTAGCACATCAGTTCGATGGCGAGTGTGACGATCTGAGGAGACATAGGTGGCAGGCGAGTCCCCCGGCGTGGCGGAGCGGAAGAAGGAGCCGGAGGAGGCGGCGACGGAGCGTCCGGAGCCCGCGGGGCAGAAGGCAGCGGCGGAACCCGAGGCGCCCGCGAAGCAGCAGGTGGAGGCGGAGCCCGAGGCGGCCGCGCGGCAGAAGGCACCGGCAGGGCCGGAGGCGGCCGCAGAACAGAAGGAACCGGCCGAGGCCGCGGCGCCCGCGGAGCGGAAAGCGCCCGAAAAGCCCGAGGCAGCCGCAGAGCAGCAGGCACCCGCGGGCCGGGAGGCGCCCGCGGAACGGCCCGCTCCTGCCCCCGTACTCACACCCACACCCGTACCTGCGCCTGCACCCGCACCCACACCCGCACCCGCGCCCGCGCCCGCGCCCGCGCCCGCGGAACAGCGAACGGCCGCCGAGCAGCCCGCCCCGCTCGACCTGCTCGCGCAGCTCACCAACCGCCCCGCACCCCCGCCGTCGGCGGCCCGCACCGTGACGCGGCGGCTGAAGATCTGGACCCCGCTCGTCCTGCTGCTGGCCGTCGTCCTCGGCGTCGTCCAGCTGCTCCGGCCGCTGCCGGATCCGCGGTTCACGGTCGCCGGGGACCCGTACGCCTTCACCGGCGAGGCGTTCTCCATGCCGTGGCCGGAGGAGGGCCAGGCCGCGGCCAGGGTCGTGGGCGTCGGCAGCCTCGGCACGCACGGCGAGCAGAAGCCCGTGCCGACGGCGAGCGTCGCCAAGGTCATGACCGCGTACGTGATCCTCAAGGAGCACCCGCTCAAGGGCGGGGAGGAGGGCGAGCGGATCACGATCGACGCCACGGCGGCCAAGGAGGCGGGCGCCCAGGAGGAGTCGCGCGTGGAGGTCTCGGAGGGGCAGACCTACACCCAGTTCCAGATGCTGCAGATGCTGCTGATCCCCTCGGGCAACAACATCGCCCGGCAGCTGGCCCGCTGGGACGCGGGATCCGAGGACGCCTTCGTGAAGAAGATGAACGAGGCGGCCCGGGACCTCGGCATGGACGACACGACGTACACCGACCCCAGCGGGCTGGACGCGTCGACCGTGAGCACCGCCGCGGACCAGGTCGAGCTGGCCGAGGAGGTCATGAAGGACGACGTCCTGCGGAAGATCGTCAGGATGCCGAACGCCGACGTCCCCGGCCTGCCCGGGCGGATCTACAACAACAACGACGACCTGCTGGTCTCCAACCCCGGCGGGCTGGGCATCAAGACCGGGTCGAGCAGCCCGGCGGGCGGGACGCTGATGTGGGCGGCGAAGCGGACGATCGAGGGCAAGGAGCGCCTGATCGTCGGCGCGACCATGGCCCAGCGGCAGGCCGGCAGCAACGACGCCAACGCCCACCTGAAGGTCGTCAAGGAGCGCAGCTACAAGATGATCAAGGCGGTCCAGGACGCCCTCGTCCCCGCCACGGTGGTCCGGAAGGGTGATGTCGTGGGGTACGTGGATGACGGCCTCGGCGGCCGGACGCCGGTCGTCGCCACCGCGGACCTGCGCGCCGTGGGCTGGGGCGGGCTGAAGGCGAAGCTCGAACTCACCGCCGGCGACAAGGGCGTCCCGCACGCGGCCGCGGCCGGCACGGAGATCGGGGCGCTGGCCGTCGGAACCGGGCCGGGCCGGGCGCAGGTGCCCGTCGCGCTCCAGAAGGACATGGCGGCGCCGGGAGCGGGGGCCAAGCTGACCCGCCTCGGCTGAGGCCCCATGAGGCCCGTGGGAGGCCCTCGCGCACCCTCGCGAGGGCCTCCCACGGGCCTCTCGTCATCCCCGGCGCGGGTCCCGCCGCGACGGCCGCGCGCAGGGCGTGAAGTTCTGCTGTTGCCCGGCTTAAGAAAACCTCGATGGACTTCACGGTCACCACTGGGCACATTGGTGCGCGCAAAAGAATCACGCGTCACCTCACCACGCCTGGAGCCGCAGCCATGAAGGCACTCGTCAAGCACAAGGCCGAGCCCGGGCTGTGGCTCATGGACGTCCCGGAGCCGGAGTACGGCCCCGACGACGTCATGATCAAGGTGCTGCGCACCGGCATCTGCGGCACCGACCTGCACATCCGCTCCTGGGACGGCTGGGCCCAGGGCGCGGTGAAGACCCCGCTCGTGCTCGGTCACGAGTTCGTCGGCGAGGTCGCCGCCGTGGGCGCGGACGTGCAGGACATCACGGCCGGCGACCTGGTCAGCGGCGAGGGCCACCTCGTCTGCGGCAAGTGCCGCAACTGCCTGGCCGGCCGCCGCCACCTGTGCCGCAGCACGGTCGGCCTCGGCGTCGGCCGCGACGGCGCGTTCGCCGAGTACGTCGTGCTGCCCGCCTCCAACGTCTGGGTGCACCGCACGAAGGTCGACCTCGACGTCGCCGCGATCTTCGACCCGTTCGGCAACGCCGTGCACACCGCGCTCTCCTTCCCGCTGGTCGGCGAGGACGTGCTGATCACGGGCGCGGGCCCGATCGGCATCATGGCCGTGGCCGTCGCCAAGCACGCCGGCGCCCGCAACGTCGTCATCACCGACGTCAGCGAGCCGCGCCTGGAGATCGCCCGCAAGGCGGGCGCGACCCTGGCCCTCAACGTCTCCGACGCCGGCATCGCGGACGCGCAGCGCCTGCTCGGCCTGCGCGAGGGCTTCGACGTCGGCCTGGAGATGTCCGGCCGGCCCGAGGCCATGCGCGACATGATCGCCAACATGACGCACGGCGGCAAGATCGCCATGCTGGGCCTGCCCGCCCAGGAGTTCCCCGTCGACTGGGCGAAGGTCGTCACCTCGATGATCACCGTCAAGGGCATCTACGGCCGGGAGATGTACGAGACCTGGTACGCGATGACGGTGCTGCTCGAAGGCGGCCTCGACCTCAGCCCGGTGATCACCGGACGGTACTCGCACAAGGACTTCGACGCGGCCTTCGACGAGGCCGCCACCGCCCGCAGCGGCAAGATCATCCTCGACTGGACCGCCTGACCCGCCCGGCCGCCCCTCCGCCGGGCGGCCGCCCCGGCCCGGCAGCCCCTCTTTTTCTTCCGTAAGGAGTCCCCCGCATGTACGCGTCCGTCCGCGACGACCTCCAGGCCACCCTCGACGAGATCCGCGAGGCCGGTCTCTTCAAGCCCGAGCGCGTGATCGGCACCCCGCAGAGCGCCTCCGTCCACGTCACGGCGGGCGGCGCCCCCGGCGACGTCCTCAACTTCTGCGCCAACAACTACCTCGGCCTCGCCGACCACCCCGAGGTCGTCGCCGCCGCCAAGGACGCCCTCGACCGCTGGGGCTACGGCATGGCCTCGGTGCGCTTCATCTGCGGCACCCAGGACGTCCACAAGGAGCTGGAGGGGCGCCTGTCGGCGTTCCTCGGCCAGGAGGACACGATCCTCTACTCGTCCTGCTTCGACGCCAACGGCGGCGTCTTCGAGACCATCCTCGGCGCCGAGGACGCGGTCATCTCCGACGCCCTCAACCACGCGAGCATCATCGACGGCATCCGCCTGTCGAAGGCCCGCCGCTTCCGCTACGCCAACCGCGACCTGGCCGACCTGGAGAAGCAGCTCCAGGCGGCGAACGAGGGCGGCGCGCGCCGCAAGCTGATCGTCACCGACGGCGTCTTCTCCATGGACGGCTACGTCGCGCCGCTGCGCGAGATCTGCGACCTGGCCGACCGCTACGACGCGATGGTCATGGTCGACGACTCCCACGCGGTCGGCTTCGTCGGCCCCGAGGGCCGCGGCACCCCCGAGCTGCACGGCGTCATGGACCGGATCGACATCATCACCGGCACCCTCGGCAAGGCCCTCGGCGGCGCCTCCGGCGGCTACGTCGCGGCCCGTGCCGAGATCGTCGCCCTGCTGCGCCAGCGCTCGCGCCCGTACCTCTTCTCCAACTCCCTCGCGCCGGTCATCGCCGCCGCCTCCCTGAAGGTCCTGGACCTGCTGGAGTCCGCGGGCGACCTGCGGGAGAAGCTGAAGGCCAACACCGAGCTGTTCCGGACGAAGATGACCGGGGCGGGCTTCGAGATCCTGCCCGGCGACCACGCCATCGCCCCCGTCATGATCGGTGACGCGGCGGAGGCCGGCCGGATGGCCGAGCTGCTGCTGGAGCGCGGCGTGTACGTCATCGGCTTCTCGTACCCGGTGGTGCCGATGGGCGCGGCCCGCATCCGCGTCCAGCTGTCCGCGGCGCACTCGACCGAGGACGTCGAGCGGGCCGTCGCCGCCTTCGTCGACGCCCGCGACGCACTGCGGGGCTGAGCCCCGCCACCCGGCGGGGCCCCGGTCCGGGGTCCTCGCCGGGGTTACCGCCCGTTCCTGGCAAAATGACGGGGTGATCGACCCCCGGCGGCTGCGCGTCCTGCGGGCCGTGGCGGACCACCGTACGGTGACCGCCGCGGCCGCCGCGCTGTACCTGACCCCCTCGGCCGTCTCCCAGCAGCTCGCCGCGCTGGAACAGGAGACCGGCCACGTCCTGCTGACCCGCAGCGGCCGCGGCGTGCGCCTCACCGCGGCCGGCGAGATCCTGCTGACCCACGCCCACGAGGTCGTCGCCCAGCTGGAGCGGGCCGAGGCGGAGCTCGCCGCCTACGCGGGCGGCACGGCCGGGGAGCTGACCGTCGCGGCGTTCGCGACGGGCATCGCCGAGGTGCTGGCCCCGGTCATCGGGCTCCTCGCCGGCCGTCACCCCGGCATCCGGCTCCGGGTGCGCGACGCCGAGGGCGACGCGAGCCTGCCGATGGTGCTGGACGGGGAGGCCGACGTGGCCCTCGCCGTCGAGTACCGGGGCGCCCCGCGGGAGGACGACCTGCGGCTCGTGCGCGTACCGCTCTACGCCGAGCCCTTCGACGCCGTCCTGCACGCCGCCCACCCGCTGGCCGGCAGCCCCCGCGTGAGCCTGGACGAGCTGGCCGACAGCGACTGGGCCGGCCCCTACCCGGGCAACCCCTGCCACGACGTGGTGGTGCTGGCCTGCGAACTGGCCGGCTTCCAGCCCCGCCTGGTGCACTCCTCGGACGACTTCCGCGCCGTGGTGGCCCTGGCCGGGGCCGGCGCCGGGGTGGCCCTCGTGCCGCGCTCGGCGCTGCGCGGCATGGAGCTGAAGGACACCGTCGTCCGCCCCGTAGAGGGCCCGGCCGCGACCCGGCGCGTGTTCGCGGCGGTCCGCCGCGGCGCCGAGGACCACCCGCTCATCCGGCCGGTCCTCGATGCGCTCACGGACGTCGCGGGCTCGCTGTCCACGAACTGACGCCGGGCGTCCGGCCGGTGCCGGGCGTCACTTCTTGAGGGTCCACTCACCCGTCTCGTTGGCGAATCCGCCGTTCAGCGTGAACTGCACCTTCTCGGGCTTGGAGTTCTCCGGGACGGAGAAGACGACCCAGCCGAGGGACTTGGCACCCTGGGCGATGTTCACGGTGACGGGGAACTTCGGGCCCTCGGTGACGCTGCCCATGGTCTGGGTGAAGGACTGGCCCTGCCCGTCGACCACCTTGGCCCCGCTGGAGGGGCTGTCCGAGTAGGCGGCCGTGCCGGTGTTGACGAGCTCGAACTGGGCGGCGACCCAGCGCTTGCCGGCGGCCGGCTTCATGTACTTGTTGTCGCTGTGGGCCGGGTCGGCGAAGCCCTTCAGGGTGACGTCGAGCTGCTCGCCCGGCTTCTTGCCCTTGAGCGTGAGCTTGCCTCCGACGGCCTGCGCGCCGCCCTGGCCCTGGCCCTGGCCCTGGCCCTGACCCTTGTCCTTGTCCTGGCCGCCGCCCTGGCCCGCGCCGCCCTGGTCCGGTGCCGGGTTCGACTGCTGGGGCGCGGGGCTCTTGTCGGCCGACGCGCTGGCGTCGGCCGCCGGGTCGGTGCCGTCGCCGTTGCAGGCGGTGGCGGTGGCGGCGAGCACGATGACGGCCGCGGCGGTGAGCAGCTGACGACGCATGATGAATCCCCCGTGATGGTTGGTTTGACGTGCACATTCTTACGTCGCCGCACGGCGGAATCCGCCCTCGGAAGGGGCGGATGAGGCTCCTGTGACAGTCGTGTGATCAAACCGTCGCATCGTCCCGCTCCCGTCCCGTTCCCGTCCCGGCCCCCGGCACCGCGACGGCCCCGCCCGCGGCCGGGCGGGCTAGGGTGGAGCTCGCGCGCCCCGGCGCGCGCCGGCCGGAGACACCGGGCGCGGGAACCGACTGACGGAGGCGGCGTGGAGCAGCACGCACGGCGCACTCCGGTGCCGGTCGCCCTGTGGTCCCTGCTCGTCCTCCTGCTCGGCGTGGTCTGCGGTTCGGTGCCAACGGGTGCGGGCAGCACGCTCTCGGCCTTCCCGCCGGTCGCCCCGGTCGCCGTCGCCACCTCCGGTGCCGGCGCCGCCGACCAGGCCCGTCCCGCGTTCAGGGCGCCGGACTCCCCGCCCGCGGCGGACGGCACCCGCGCCCAGGGCCTCCACGTCTCCGCGGCCGTGCCGCACACCCGGCTGCCCGGGCTGCCCGGGGCGGTGCCCGGCCCCGTGGCCGGGCCGCTCGCCGTCCCGCTGCCGGCCGGCGAGGCCGCCGGGCCCCGGCAGGAGCGTGCGCCGCCCGCGGCGGCCCCCTCCTCGCGCCGCACCCGCGGCCCTCCCTCCCCACGGAGCATCTGACGCCCTGAGCGTCGGCCCCGCCCCGCCCTTCTCGCGTGCCCGCAGCGTTACGTGACGTCCCGTCGGTTTCCGGCGTCCCGTCAGTTCCTCCTGCGAGGCCGGGCCTCCGGCTGCCGACGCTCCACCTCCGTCTGCCGTGAAGTGGAGAAACCATGTCACCCCGGCCCTCGCGCCGCGCCCCGCTGTGGCGCGCGCTCGTCGCCCTCGCCGTCGTCGCGGCCTCCCTGTTCTTCGCCCTGACCACCCCCGCCCGGCTCGGCCTCGACCTGCGCGGCGGCACCCAGATCGTGCTCGAGACGCGGGACTCCCCCACGTCCCGGGCGGACGCCGCCGCCACCGACCGGGCGCTGGAGGTGCTGCGGCAGCGGGTCGACGCGCTCGGCGTGGCCGAGCCGTCGCTCGCGCGCTCCGGCGAGCGCCGCATCGTCGTAGAACTGCCCGGCGTCCAGGACCCCCGGAAGGCCGTCGACGTCATCGGCCGCACCGCCCAGCTCACCTTCCACCCCGTGCTCGGCACCGCGCCTGACGGCGACCGCCCCCGGGCGGCCGCGGACGGCGCCGGCGCACGCACCCTGCCCGACCCCGACGCCCCCGGCCACGCCCTGCGCCTGGGCCCGGCGGCCCTGACCGGCAAGGACGTCAAGGACGCCCGGGCCGTCCTCGACGCGCAGACCGGCAGCGGCTGGACCGTTGCCCTCTCCTTCCGTGGCGGCGGCGACAAGAGCTGGGCGCGCGTCACGGGCGAGGCCGCGTGCGCCGCGCCGGGCGACGCGTCCCGCCGCGTCGCGATCGTTCTCGACGACCGCGTCGTCTCGGCGCCGGCCATGCAGCGCAGCGTGCCGTGCCGGACCGGGATCCAGGGCGGCAGCGCCCAGATCACCGGCGGGTTCGACGACGCCGAGGCTCGCGATCTGGCCGCGCTCGTCAAGGGCGGTGCCCTGCCCGTCCCGGTCGAGGTCGTCGAGCAGCGCACCGTCGGCCCGACGCTGGGCGCCGAGGCGATCCGGGCGAGCGCGGGCGCGGCGGTCATCGGCCTCGTCTGCACGGCGCTGTTCGTCATCGCCGTCTACCGGCTGCTCGGCGTCCTGGCCACGGTGGCGCTCGCGCTGTACGGGCTGATCTCGTACGCCGCGCTGGTCGCGCTCGAGGCCACGCTCACCCTCCCCGGACTGGCCGGGTTCGTGCTGGCCGTCGGCATGGCCGTCGACGCGAACGTCCTGGTCTTCGAACGGACCCGGGAGGAGTACGAACGGAGCCGGCTCGCCCCCGCTCGCCGCACCGGCCCGCAGGACCTCCGCGACCCGCTGCGCAAAGGCTTCGGCAAGGCGTGGAGCGCCGTCGTCGATTCGAACGTGACGACCCTGCTCGCCGCCGGCCTGCTCTTCTTCTTCGCCACGGGCCCGGTCAAGGGCTTCGGCGTCACCCTGTCCGTGGGCGTCGCGGCCTCCATGGTCTCCGCCCTCGTCATCACCCGGGTCCTCGCGGACTGGGCACTGCGGCGCGACTGCGTCCGGCGCCGTCCGCGCCTGGCCGGAGTCGCCTCGGCGGGCCGGATGCGGGCCTTCCTCGCCCGCCGCGGACCCCGGCTGATGCGCCACCGCCGCACCTGGCTGGGCGTCAGCGCCGTGCTGCTGGCCCTCGCCGTCGCGGGCATCGGCGTGCGCGGGCTGCAGCTCGGAGTCGAGTTCACCGGCGGCCGGCTCGTCGAGTACGGCACGAGCCGCCCCGTGGACGTGGACAAGGCGCGCGCCGCGGTCGGTGACGCCGGGTTCCCGCGCGCAGTCGTGCAGAAGTCGGGCAACGGCGACGTCGTCGTGCGCACCGGCGCCATGGACGACGGTGACCGGCAGCGCATCAAGTCGGCCCTGGAAACCCACGGCGGGACCGTCACCGTCGAGCGCGACGAGCGGATCGGGCCCAGCCTGGGCAGCGAGCTGCGCGACAAGGCGCTGATAGCGCTGGGCGTCGCGGTGGCGGCCCAGCTCGTCTACCTGAGCGTGCGCTTCCGCTGGACCTTCGCGACGGCGGCGGTGGCGGCGATGGTCCAGGACGTGCTGCTGGTGGTCGGGCTGTTCGCCTGGCTGGGCCGGCCTGCCGACAGCGTCTTCCTCGCGGCGCTGCTCACGGTGGTCGGTTACTCCGTCAACGACACGGTGGTCGTCTTCGACCGCATCCGCGAGACGCGGCGCCCGGGGCGGGCCGGTGGCGCGGGGGCGGGCGAGGGGCGGATGCCGCTGGCGTCCGCCGTCGACAGCGCGATCCTGCACACCGTGCCGCGCACGGTGAACACGGGCATGGGCGTCCTGTTCGTCCTCGCCGCGCTCGCGGTGCTGGGCGGCGACTCCCTGGCCGACTTCTCCGTGGCGCTGCTCGCCGGGGTGCTGTTCGGCATCGCCTCGACCGTCCTGACGGCCGCACCGCTCGCCGTGATCCTCGAAGGCCGCCACCCCGCCGCCGCACCGCCCGCGTCCCCCGCCCCGCGCAAGGACCCGAGGGACTCGGGGGCGGTGGTCTGACCTGCGGGCGGGGGGAAGCGGCCGGCACCGGCGCCCTGCGCGGGGCGTGGCCGCTTCCCGCCGCTCGGCGCTTGCCTGCACCTTCCGGAGTCATATGATCACGCAATCGGCATGGTGAACGCGCCACGACGACCGGATCGAAGCCGCGTCGGCCACTGCGAGGGGACACTGATTGGAAGGCACACGGACGCCGCAAGAGCCCTTGCGCTTCGCCGTGCTCGGGCCCGTCCTGGCCTGGCGGGGGCGGGAAGCGCTCGACACCGGCTCGCCGCAGCAGCGCGCCCTGCTGGCGGCCCTCCTGTTGCGGGGCGGGCACACGGCCACGGTCGGGGAGCTCGTCGACGGCCTCTGGGGCTCCGCTCCGCCGGCCACGGCGCTCAACGCCCTCCGTACCTACGCCTTCCGGCTCCGCCGCTCGTTCGGCGCGGAGGGGGCGGGCGTCCTCGTCAGCGACTCCGGCGGCTACGCGATCCGCACCGGGCCCGCCGGTCCGGGGCCGGCCGGCTCCGGACCGGCCGTGGAACTGGACCTCGACCGGGCCAGGGCGCTGGCCGAGGAGGGGCAGCGGGCCCGTCGCTCCGGGAACCCGGCGCGCGCCCGGGAACTCGTCGCCGAAGCCCTCGCCGTGTGGCGGGGCGAAACGCTCGCCGGTCTGCCGGGCCCGTACGCGGAGACGCAGCGCACGCGCCTGGAGGAGTGGCGGCTGTCGCTCACCGAGACGCGCCTGGAGCTGGATCTGGAGGTCGGCAGCCACGCGGAGGCCGTCTCCGAGCTGACCGCCCTGACCGCCGCCCACCCGCTGCGCGAGCGCCTGCGCGAACTGCTGATGCTCGCGCTCTACCGCAGCGGCCGCCAGGCCGAGGCCCTCGCCGTCTACGCCGACACCCGCCGCCTCCTCGCCGACGAACTCGGCGTCGGCCCGCGCCCCGAGCTGTCCGAGCTCCACCACCGCATCCTCAACTCCGATCCCGCCCTCACGGCCGCCGCCGGACCCGCCCGGAAGGCGACGGCGTTCCCCGAGGGCTTCATACGGCCCGCCCAGCTGCCCGCGGACACCGCGCACTTCACCGGCCGCACCGCGCACGTGACGGAGATCCGCGACCTGCTGGCCGCAGGCCCCGGCAGCAGCCCGGCGGTTCCCGCCGTCACCGGCACGGGCGGCGTGGGCAAGACCACGCTCGCCGTCCACGCCGCCCATTCCGTACGCCACCACTTCCCCGACGGGCAGCTCTACGCCGACCTGCAGGGCACGGGCCCGGAACCCGCCGAACCCGAGACGGTGCTGGGGTGGTTCCTGCGCGCCCTGGGCGTCTCGGGGGCCGCCGTCCCCGAAGGCGTCGACGAGCGGTCGGCGCTCTTCCGCTCCACCCTCGACGGCCGCCGCGTCCTGGTCCTGCTGGACAACGCCCGCGACGCCGCCCAGGTCCGCCCGCTGCTGCCCGGGACCGGCGGCTGCGCGGTGCTGGTCACCAGCCGCCACCGCATGACCGGCCTCGCCGGTGCGCGCATCGTCGACCTCGACGTGATGGGCCCCGGCGAAGGGCTCGCGCTCTTCACGCGGATCGTGGGCGCCGAGCGCGTGGAGGCCGAGCGGGACGCCGCGATGGACGTCGTGGAAGCATGTGGCTTCCTCCCGCTGGCCATCCGCATCGCCGCCTCCCGCCTCGCCGCCCGCCGCACCTGGACCGTCCCCCTCCTCGCGCGCAAACTCCGCGACGAACGCCGCCGCCTGGACGAACTGCGCACCGGCGACCTCGCCGTCACCGCCACCTTCGAACTCGGCTACGGCCAGCTGGAGCCCGGACAGGCCCGCGCCTTCCGGCTGCTCGGGCTCGCCGACGGCCCCGACATCTCCCTGGCCGCCGCAGCCGCCGTCCTCGACCTCGGCCCCGACGCCACCGAAGAACTGCTGGAATCGCTCGTCGACACCTCTCTCCTGGAGTCCGCCGCACCCGGCCGGTACCGCTACCACGACCTCGTACGCCTCTACGCCCGTGCATGCGCCGAACGCGACGAACAACCCCCCGCCGGCCGCGAAGCCGTCCTCTCGCGGCTGCTCGACTTCCACCTCGCCACCGCCGCCCGGGCCTACGCGCTCGCACGGCCCGGGGACCGGCTGGTGGCCCACCTGGCGCCCACCGCGGTGCCCGGGCTCGCCCTCAAGGACGGCGGCGAAGCCGTCGACTGGCTGACCACCGAAGCCGCCTGCATCCTGTCCTGCGTGCGCCTGCAGGCGACGGGAGGAGGCTCCCCGGCCTCCCTGGCGGGGGCGGCCGACCTGCTGCTCGTCGCCAAGGACCTGGTGGAGGCGGGCATCAGCGGGAGCGCCTACGTCCACGCCGCCGAGGCCGTGCTGGCCGCGGCGCGCGCCGCCGGTGACGCGCAGGCGGAGGGGCGGGCCTGCATCGCCCTCGCCCACGCGCACAGGTTCACCGGGCAGCTGGAGGAGGCCGACGAGTACGCCCACCGCTCCCTGCTCCTCGTCGACGCCATCGACAACCCGATGCTGATCCGCTGCTACGCCGCGAACCAGCTCGGCATCATCGCCATCCACCAGCGGCGCTACCGCGACGCCGAGGCCCATCTCCGCCGGGCCCTCGACCACTTCCGGGCCGACGGCAACCGGGTCGGCGAGGCCAGCGCCCTCTCCAACCTCTCGCGCGCCCACGTGGGACTGGACGACGCCGCCCGGGCGGTGGAACTGGCCGAGGAGGCCCTCGCCGTCTACCGGAGCGTCGGCGGCTCCTGGCGGCTGGCCAACGCCCTGTACTCGCTGGGGCTTGCCCTGGCGGAGGACGGCCGCGCGGACGAGGGCCTGGACCGGCTGACGGAGGCGCTCGGCATCTTCCGGGAGAGCCGGCAGCGGTGGTGGGAGGGGATCACCCTCTACCGGACGGCCGAGGTCCATCTGATCGCCGGGCGGGCCGAGGAAGCCGTACAACCCGCCGAACTGGCCCTGTCCATCCTCCGCGGGCTCAGATCGTGGTGGCAGCTCGCCGGGGTCCTGACCGTGCTCGCCCGCGCGCTCGACCTCATCGGCCAGGCCGAACGGGCCCGGGCCTGCCGGCAGGAGGCCCGGGCGCTCCGGGACCGCCGGGGCCCCGCCGCCGAGCGCCTCCGCACGGCACCGGACTCCGACGGGCCGCCGGGGGTCAGGTCCGCGTGAAGGGTTCACGGCTGCGGTCGTAGGGGCCGGTGCGCCAGGAGTACAGAACTGAACATTCGCCCAAAATGGCCGGATTCAGACCCTGCCCTGTTCCCTTTTCGGCCCCGGAGGCTCTACCTGTAGCGGGGCCGGTCCGGCCGGCCCCCAGGGGCGAGAGGAATTGTGCGATGACCTCCGGGATGACCTCGTTCGACAAGATCTACGACCAGCCCGACCCCCGGGCGTACTTCACGGTGCTGGGACCTCTGGAGTACCAGACACCGCACCATGCCCAGAGCGTCTTCCGGCGTATGGCCGAGACCCTCGGGGGCCCGCCCGGCGACGAGCCGCCGACCGTCGTGGACATCTGCTGTTCCTACGGCATCAACGCGGCACTCCTCAACCACGACGTCACCTTGGACGAGCTCTACACCCGCTACACCTCGCCGCAGGTCGCGCCGCTCACCACGGCCGAGCTCATCGAGGACGACCGGGCGTACTTCGCGGCGC
Source organism: Streptomyces telluris (assembly GCF_024519335.1). Lineage (NCBI taxonomy): Bacteria > Bacillati > Actinomycetota > Actinomycetes > Kitasatosporales > Streptomycetaceae > Streptomyces > Streptomyces telluris. The sequence continues at coordinate 196,178 of NZ_JANIID010000001.1, read as the reverse complement.
GCAGGCGGCCCCGGGCGGCCCGCGTGGTCGGCATCGACGTGGCCGCACAGGCCGTGTCCTACGCGCAGGCCGCCGGGCTGCTGGACGAGGGGTCCGCCGAGAACCTGGAGACCGCCGAGCCCAGCGCCGAGCTGCTGCGGAAGACGCGGCGGGCCCGGCTCATCACCATCACGGGCGGGACCACGTTCCTGTCCGCCAGGACGCTCAAGGCCCTCACCGCGGGCACGGACACGCCGCCCTGGGTGGCCTCGTTCGTGCTCCGGACCGCCTCGTACGAACCGATCGCCGACGCCCTGGCCGCCCACGGCCTGACCACGGAGAAGTACACCGCCCGCACGTTCCCGCAGCGCCACTTCAGCGGGCCGGAGGAACAGCGGTACGCCGTCGAGGCCGTCGAGGCCGTGGGCGAGGACCCCCGGGGCAAGGAGACCGAGGGGTACTTCCACACGACGCTGTACCTCTCGCGGCCCCCGCAGGACGTGGCGGCCCTGCCCCTCACGGAGCTGCTGCCGCCGGACTGACCCGGGGCACCGGTGCGCGCATCGGCGGGTTCATGGCGAAGCGACCGGCGAATTCCGGCCATGAACCCGCTACGGGCACGACCCGCCGGCCGGCTCGTACGGCCGCTCCTCCGGCAGCCTGCGCCGCGCCTCGTCCAGGTCCCCGGCGGCGACCAGCCGGTGGACCTCACGGACCAGGGGCGTGACGTCGGTGATCGACACGGTCCACTCGTCGGCGTAGCGACGCGACGCCTCGCCCGCGAGCCCCAGCTGCAGGGACCGGTGGGGCAGGGCCTTCAGGTGCAGATCGCGCTCGGGGTCCCACTGCACCCTGGCCGGTGCCGCCTTCAGCTCGCGCTGCCAGGCGTCACGGTCGGCGTGGACGTCCCGGTCGTAGTGGGACAGACAGGCGTTGGCCAAGGCCCAGTCGAAGCCGGCCCGGTCGATCTCGATGGCGAGGACGCACTCCTGATCGGCCTTGGTGGCCCAGCCGCAGCGGTACATCATCCACAAAAAGGACGGCTTGATCCATGTCATGCGGTCCCGCTTCCACGCCGCCGGGAAGCGGCCGTCCCGGGCGGCGGGCAGGCCGAGGCGGGGTGCGTAGGCCTGGTAGACGGTGATGGTGCTGTCGGTGTGCGCCGCCCGGATGCGGCGGTAGGGCTCCTGCATGGGGCAAGTCTGTGCACAGGCCGGTGACCTGGCCAAACGATTTACGCGCGGGGGGCCGCTGCGACCCGCGCGGTCACCTTCGCGCCGGGGTGTCCAGCAGGTCGGTGACGAACTTGCGCAATCTTCCGGCGCGGACCGGTTGTACGCCGTGGAGGACCTGTGCGCCGTAGGCGAGTGCGGTGCCGGGGCGGGTGGGGGTGACCCAGCGGGTGGAGTCGATGTCGCGGAGCCAGGCGGGGGCGGCTTCGTGGCCGCCCAGGTGCGGCATGCGGTGCGTCAGAGGGGTGCCAGGGGCGTAGCCCTCGGCCTCGCCCACGACGGTGCCGCTCCAGACGGCCGGGCCGGACGTGGTCTCGATGTAGAACTCGCCGCCCTCGCCGGCGTCTTCGAGGACCACGCCGATGCGTCCGATGCGCCGGGGGGCGACGGCCGGGTCGGGGATGCCGTCGACGTGGGTCGGGATGTGCTGGCCCGCCGTCAGTTCGGTGTAGTCCCAGCGGGCGTCGGCGGCCACCGAGGGCAGGGCCCGCTGCAGGACGTGCAGGGCGCGGGCCGTGGCGGAGCGCAGGATCTCCTGGGCGAGCACGGGGGCCCGCAGGAGTTCGGCCTGGCGCCTCGGCTTCCATCCGGTCGCCGCGAGCTCGCTGTCCATGATCTTGACCAGTTGTCCGAGCTCCGCCGGCGTCAGGAACTCCTCGACGCTCTGCAGGGCCAGGGTCTCGGTCAGATGGATCATCAGGTGCCTCCCTGTCTCGGCGTACTCCGTACTCGGCCGCGGGAATCACCTGGCAGTGTCGTGGCTGTGCGTGCCGCCCGGCAGTCGACAACTGGCCGACTTGGGGGCGGCACCTCCCGGCAACCCGTGCTCAGAATTCCAGCGACACGTCGTGCGTCCGCAGCCAGAAGTCCAGGGCCAGGACCAGTTCGCTGCCGGTGCGGTAGCCCGGCCGGGGGTCGTCGGCGGTGGCCGCGGCCAGCGAGGGGCCGTCGAGGAGCGGGCGGACGAGCGAGTCCGGGCCCTCGGTGGCCCGCTTCAGCGCCCCGCGCAGGCCGTCGAGGTAGTACGGGTCGCGCGTGGTGGGGTACGGGGCCTTGACGCGGTCGGCGACGACGTCCGGCAGGAGGTCGCGGGTGGCGGCGCGCAGGAGGGACTTCTCCCGGCCGTCGAAGGTCTTCATGGACCAAGGGGTGTTGAAGACGTATTCCACGAGGCGGTGGTCGCAGAAGGGGACGCGGACCTCCAGGCCGACGGCCATGCTGGCGCGGTCCTTGCGGTCGAGCATCCACTGCACGAACCGGGTCAGGTGAAGGTGGCCGATCTCGCGCATGCGCCGTTCCGGGCCGCTCTCGCCGGGCAGGCGGGGCACTTCGGCGAGCGCTTCGCGGTAGCGCTCCGCCCGGTACCCCTGCAGGTCGATCTTCTCGAGCAGGCCGCGGTCCAGCAGGGCCTCGCCGGGGCCGCTGCCGGGGCCGGAGATGCCGGTGCCGAAGGGGGGTGCGAGCCAGGGGAAGGTGTCGGCGGCCACGGAGTCGGGGTGGTGGAACCAGCGGTAGCCGCCGAAGACCTCGTCGGCGGATTCGCCGGAGAGCGCGACCGTGCACTGCTCGCGGACGGCCTTGAACAGCAGGTAGAGGGAGGTGTCGCCGTCGCCGAGGTCGAAGGGCAGGTCGCGGGCGCGCATGACGGCCTCGCGGGCCGCGGTGCCGAGCAGCGCGGACGACGGCAGGGTGATGACGCGGTGGTCGGAGCCGACGTGCCGGGCGAGGGCCTCGGCGTACGGGGTGTCGCGCGTGCCCCGCCAGTCGTCGGCCGTGAAGTTCTCGGCGTGGCGGGCGAAGTCGAGGGCGAAGGACTGCACGGGGGCGCCGCCTTCGGCCGTGCGCTGCCGGGCGCCGAGGGCGGTGATGACGCTGGAGTCGAGGCCGCCGGAAAGGAGGGTGCCGAGGGGGACGTCGGCGACCATCTGCCGGGCGATGATGTCTTCCAGCAGCTCGCGGATGCGGGCGATCGTCGTGTCGAGGTCGTCGGTGTGCTCGCGGGACTCCAGGGCCCAGTAGCGGCGCAGGCGGGTGCCGTTGTGCCGCACGCGCAGGGTGTGCCCCGGAGGCAGTTCGTACATGCCCTTGTAGACGGCGTGGCCGGGCGTCTTCGTGAAGGCGACGAGCTCGGCGAGTCCTTCGGCATCGATGGCGGGACGTACGCCGGGGTGGGCGAGGATGGCCTTCGGCTCGGAGCCGAAGAGGACGCCGCCGGGCGTGGGGTGGTAGTACAGCGGCTTGATGCCCATGCGGTCGCGGACCAGCAGCAGCTCCCGGGTCCGGGCGTCCCACAGGGCGAAGGCGTACATGCCGTTGAGGCGCTCGGTGAAGTCCTCGCCCCATTCGAGGTAGGCGTGCAGGACGACCTCGGTGTCACTGCTGGTGCGGAAGGCGTGCCCGCGGCTCTCCAGCTCGGACCGCAGCTCGCGGAAGTTGAACACCTCGCCGCTGTAGGTGAGGGCGACGACCGTGCGGCCGCCGTGTTCGAAGGTCATGGGCTGCTTGCCGCCGTCGGGGTCGATGACGGCGAGGCGGCGGTGGCCGAGGGCGGCCCGCTCGTCCAGCCAGAGGCCGTGGGCGTCCGGGCCGCGGCACGCCATGGTGTGCGTCATAGCGTTCGCCGTGTCGGCGGTGACGGGGTGTGCCGGGTCGTACGAGACCCATCCTGCTATTCCGCACATGGCGTGCTGTCTCCTGTCGGTGTGCCTCTTGGGGTGAGAGGGGGGTGCGGGCCTCCTTGCGGAAGGGTTCCGAGGAGGGCCGCACCCCTGCGGTGCCGTGGTGGTGGTCAGACGTGCGCGGCGGGGACCTCGGCGGGCCGTTCCCCGCTGCCGGTGAAGCGCCGGAAGGTCCACGTCATCCACATCACGACGAGGACCATCAGCACGCTGATCGCGGTGGCCCAGGCCATGGCGTCGGCCCAGCTCGCGGAGGTGGCGTGCTTGCCGGCGACGGCGAAGAACACCGCGCCGATGACGGCGACGCCGGCGGCGCTCGCGAACTGCTGGGTGGTGGTGAGGATGCCGGAGGCGATGCCCGCGTCCCGGGCCTGGACCCGCATGAGCGCGGCACCGAAGAGGGCGGGCAGGACGACGCCGTTGCCGGCACCGATCAGGCACAGGCACAGCACGATCCACGGCAGGCCGGTGTCGGGTCCGGCCGCGTACAGCCGTACGGCCAGGGCGACCAGGCCCAGGACGATCACGGCGCTGCTGACGACGAGGGCGCTCATGCCCCAGCGGTTGGTGAGCCTGCCGCCGATCATCGAGGTGGCGGTGAAGAGGATGCCCATCGGGGAGAACACCAGACCCGCCTGGAACGGGCCGAGGTCCATGCCGGACTGCAGCAGCAGGGTGAGCGTGAACATGAAGCTGCCGAAGTAGACCATGAACGCGACGCTCGCGATCACGCCGCCCCGGAAGGAGGGGCTGCGGAACAGCGGGAAGACGAGCACGGGGTCGCCGCCGCGGCGCGCGAGGGTGCGCTCCCAGCGCAGGGTCAGCGCGGCGACGGGGATCGCGAGGGCCATGCTGACCCAGGTCCACACCGGCCAGTCCGAGGTGTGGCCCATGGTCAGGGGCACGAGCAGCAGGGCGAGGGCGAGGGTGACGCCGGACGCCCCGACGGGGTCGAGGCCGATGCGCCGCCGGTGGGTCTGGGCGGGCAGGACGCGCATGGCGGCGGCCGCGATCACGGCGCAGAAGGGCACGTTGATGAGGAAGATGCTCCGCCAGCCGAGCCCGGCGAAGTCGGCGGCGATCAGCGCGCCGCCGAGGACCTGGCCGGCGATGGAGCCGAGGCCGGCGGCGGCGCCGTACCAGGCCATGGCCTTGGGCTTGCGCTCGTCGGGGAAGTCCGCCGTGATCACGGCGAGGACCTGCGGGACCATCACCGCGCCGGCGAGGCCCTGGGCCAGCCGGGCGGCGATGAGCTGCTCGGGGTTGACGGCGATGCCGCACAGCAGCGACGTGATGCCGAAGGCGATCGTGCCGATGACGAACAGCCGCCGGTAGCCGTACTTGTCACCCAGCCGGCCTCCGGTGATCATGCCGGCCGCGTAGGCGAAGGCGTAGCCGCCGACGACGAGTTCGAGGGCGGCGGGCCCCGCGTGGATGCTCTCCTCCAGCGACGGCGCGGCGACGTTCACCACGAAGAAGTCGAACTGGGCGAAGAACATGGCGGACAGCAGGACGAGGAGGGTAGGTCCGGTGCGTACGGTCGGTTTGGTCGAGGCCTCCGCCACGGCGGGCGGGGCGAGTTGGTCGGTCATGGGGCTCCTCGGCGCCGGTCGCGCGCGGCGGACGGCGCGGTTCGCGGACCTGTGGTCGGTACGGGTGAAAGGGGTCGGCCACGGGTGTGCGGATCAGGTGGATCAGCGGAAAGGGCCGACGCAGGGGCTACGGCTCAGCGGCTCTTCCGCCGGCCGTGGATGGCGCAGGTGATGCGGGAGGTGCACAGGCGCCGCCCGTTCTCGTCGGAGATGACGACCTCGTAGGTCGCCGTCGTCCGGCCGAGGTGGAGCGCGGTGGCGACTCCGGTGACGGTCCCGTCGCGGACCGCCAGGTGGTGGGTGGCGTTGATGTCGACGCCGACGGCGATGTGGCCGTCGCCGGCGTGCAGGACGGCGCCGATCGAGCCGAGCGATTCGGCGAGCACGGCGGAGGCCCCGCCGTGGAGCATGCGGTAGAGCTGGGTGTTGCCGGCCACGGGCATGGTGGCGACCAGGCGTTGCGGCGTCGCCTCGTGGAAGGTGATGCCCATGCGGCCGGCCAGGGTGCCTTCGCCCGCCGCGTTGATCCAGGCGACGGCGTCCTCGGGCGGCGCGTCGAGGAGGCTCACGGGGCGGGGGGCGGCGGTCGTCATCGGGACGTCACCGCCGTCCCGTCACCGGCCGTGGCCACGGCCGCGGGGTCCGCGGGCCGGTAGGTGTGCAGGGACACGTACTTCTCGCGCAGCTGCCGCTTGAGCACCTTGCCCGTGGGACCGAGGGGGATGTCGCCCGGGGAGGCGGCGATCTCCAGCAGGGCGAGCCGGGGCTGGCCGATCCGGTCGAGGACGTCGTTGGCCCGGCGCAGCAGGTCCGCGGCGTCCCCGCCGCCGTCGAACAGCCGGACGAGGGCGACGGGGACCGTCCGGTCCTGGTCGTGCCCCGCGACGACCGCGCAGTCGGCCACCTCCTTCAGGCCCAGGAGGATCTCCTCCTCCATCAGGGCCGAGTAGCCGTCGCCGGCGTCGGTGCGGATGCGGTCGACGGCGCGGTCGACGTGGAAGTACTCGCCGTCCTCGGTGCGGTGGACGAGGTCGCCGGAGAGCCAGTAGCCGGCGAGGGTGGAGCGGTAGGTGGTGTCGGAGTCGTTCCAGTAGCCGCGGGCGATGGAGTCGCCGCGGACGCCGAGCAGGCCGACCTCGCCGGGGTCCGCGTGGCTGCCGTCCTCGCGCAGGACGGCGACCTCGGAGAGGGGGACGCGGCGGCCGAGGTGGCGGGCGCGGGGCGGGCTGTCGGGGGTGATCTCGCGGCGCAGGGCGGCCCAGCCGAGCTCGGAGGAGCCGAGCCCGTCGTCGATGACCGAACCGGGGACGGTGCGGTCGCCGACGGTGGTGCGGCCGAGCTCCATCAGGCGGCGCATGTGGGCGTCGTGGCCGCAGTCGCCGAGGTTGACCCACACCTCGACGGAGGTGAAGTCCGCCGGGTCGGGCCCGTAGGTGGCGAGGTGGGCGAGGGCCTCGTTGAAGGCGAGGACGACGCCGGGCCGGTAGGTGGCGCAGCCGCGCGCGAGCCCGGGCCCGGTGGGGTCGGACCAGCCGACGGTGGGGACGCCGGCGAGGAGGGAGTAGAAGGTGAAGGCGATGGCGCTGGAGTGGGACTGGGGGTAGGCGGCGAGGACGACGGAGGTCTCGGGACCGGGCGGGTTGGCCAGCCGGTAGCGGGCTCCGGCGACGCTCTGCGCGTGGGTCCACACGACGGGCTTGGGGTTGCCCGTGGTGCCCGAGGAGTGGCAGATGACGACGGGGTCGTCCGCGCCGTGGCGGTACTCGGCCCCGGCGGGCAGGGTGCGCTTGCCGAGGATGCCCACGTCCTGGCGGGTGCAGGTCCAGCGGACGACGGGCAGTTCGCGCTCGCGCCCGGCGAAGAGGGCCAGCCGGGGGGCGTCGGTGTAGATGCCGACGGGGGCGGTGCGGCGGATCAGGCCGAGGGCGAGTTCCGGTTTCATCCGGCCGTTGATGAGGACGGCGATCGCCCCGATGCGGGCGAGGGCGGCGAGGTGGAGGTGGTCCTCGAAGGAGTCCTCGATGTAGACGGCGACGCGGTCGCGCGGCCGGACGCCGCGGTCGTGGTACCAGGCGGCCCATGCCTCGGCGAGGCCGTCGAGCTGATGGAGGCTGAACTCGGTCTGCTGCCAGCCGTCCGTGTTGAGCAGCGGGATGTCGGCGGCGAGCAGCGGCAGGCCGGCGGCGGGGTTGGTCTCGGCGGCCACGCGCCAGGCGTTGCCGCCGCCGAGTCCGGGGTGGTCCACGAGGCGCAGGCGGGCCTCCGGTGTGAGGAGCGTGTGCGATGTGAGGGGCATCATTCACCTGGCCTCGGATTCGGGACGGATCGGCGTGCGGTGCGGGGGGTGCCGGAACATGGCAGTCCGCCGTGCGGGCCCACCGGTGGCGACGCTAGGCGCGCCCTCCGGACGCCCGCCAACCGCGGCGCGATAGACCGTCAAGTCACCCCGCACCGCGGCGAGTAGCGGAGGGACGGGGCAGGCCGGGGCGGATTCCACTTGACGGACTCCCCTGCCGCGGGTTCGGCCGTCACAGGCCCGTGGCTATGTTCGGGAAAGTCCTCCGGCGTGCTCCGGAATCCGTAGTGACCGGTAGCCGTACGTTCCCGAGAAGGAGTACACAGTGCCACCTGTGCGGAAATCCGATACCGGCGACCGGCTGCGCGACATAGTGGCGTTCGTCCTCGACCTCGACGTGGCGGACGTACGGGCCGACGCCTCCTTCCACCAGGACCTGAAGGTCGACTCCCTGGAGAAGGTGGAGATCGCGGCGCGCATCGAGCAGACCTTCGGGGTCGCGCTCGGCGACGACGAGACGGCGGGGATGGACAGCGTCCTGGACGCGGTGGAGCTGCTGGCCGCGAAGGGCCCGCGCGCGGGCGGCCTGGTGGACCGCCTGGTCGGCGGCCACGTCACGGCGGGCCACGGGGAGCGGACCGCGTACACCGACCCGGACGCCGGCACCGTCTCGTACGCCTGCCTGTACGAGGCCGCGCAGGGCTACGCGCGGGCCCTGGACGCACGCGGCGTGCCGGCCGGCGTCCGCGCGCTGATCGTCGCCGAGGACTCCGTGGCCACGGTGGCGGCCGTGCTGGGGCTGTGGTGGCACGGGTGCGTGCCGGTTCCGGTGAGCCCGATGCTCGGCGACGAGGACATCCGGTTCGTCGCGTCCGACTGCGGCGCGGGCGTCGTCCACCTCGACACGGCTCCGGCCCAGCAGGTCTCGTTGCAGGAGGCGTTCGCCCACCTGCCCGTCCTGACGGGGGATCAGGTCCGGGAGGGCCTGGCCACCGGCCGGTCCACGGGCGCCCACCGCACCGGAGCGCCCGTCCCCCCGGCGTCCCGCCCCGCCGGCGCCGAGTGGCTGATCCAGTACACCTCCGGCTCCACCGGCCGGCCCAAGGGCGTACGGCACTCCGCCACCGGGATCGGCGCCATGCTCGACGGCTACGGCGCGGTCCTGGGCCTGCGCCCCGACGACGTGGTGCTGTCCACCGCCCGGATGTCGTTCGGCTACGGCTTCGGCAGCTCGGTGCTGTGCACGCTGGCCGCCGGGGCGAGCGCCGTCGTCCTCCGCGGCGCCGTCGACCCGCGGTCGGTGGGCGCCGCCCTGCGCCGGCACCGGCCGACGGTGCTGTGCTCGGTGCCGCGCCTGTACGCCGGTCTCCTCGAATCCGCCGACCGCCTGGACGCGGACGCGCTGTCGTCCGTACGCCTGTGCCTGACCGCCGGCGAGCACTGCCCGGCCGAACTGAGCCGGCGCATCGAGGCCGCCTTCGGCGCGCACGTCATGAACTGCCTGGGCGCGACCGAGGTCATGCACGTCGCCGTCGCGACGCCCCCGGACCGCTCCCTGCACGGGCTGGCGGGCCTGCCCGTGCCCGGGGTGACCGTGACCGTCCGCGACGACCGCGGCGAACCGGTGCCCGACGGCACCGACGGCCGGCTGCACATCGCCGGGCCCACGGTCTCCCTCGGCTACGTCGACCGGGCCGGCGACGACGCGGTGACGTTCGACGCGGGCGGCGCGTACACCGGCGACATCGTCCGCCGGAACGCCGACGGCACCCTCGCCTACCTGTGCCGCGCCGACGACATCCTCAACCTCGGCGGCTACAAGGTCGTCCCCCGCGAGATCGAGGACGTGGTCCGGTCGATCGACGGGGTCACGGACTGCGTGGTGGTCGGCGCCCCCGACCCCGACGGGCTGCAGCGCTCCGTGGCCTTCACGGTCACCGCGAAGGGCACCGACCGGGACACCGTCCGCCGCGCCATCCGGGCCTGCGTCCGCACCCGCCTCGCCCCGTACAAACGGCCCAGCCGCTTCGAGTTCGTCGACGTCCTGCCGGCGACGGCCACCGGAAAGCTCGCCGCCTACCGGCTGCGCGAGCGGATGGGACAGTCATGACCTGGGACATCACCGGCATGGGGGCGGTCGCGAGCATCGGCACCACCCCGCAGGAGATCTTCGACTCGCTCTGCGCGGGCCGCAGCGGGCTCGCCGGTCTGCGCGCCTTCGACACCACCAAGTACCGGGCCAAGCAGGCCTACGAGGTCGACGACCGCGCCCGCCCGGGCACGGACGAACCCGGCCGGGCCACCCGCTGGCTGCAGCGGGCCGTCGCCCAGTCCCTCACCGACGCGGGCCTCCCCCACGACCTCGGCGACGTCCCCGTCCTGGTCGGCACGACCCTCCAGGAGCAGCGCAGCGCCGAGCTGTGGTGGCGGGCCGGCGCCCCCCTGGCCCCCTCATCGCTGCACTTCGGCACGGCGCTGCGGGAGGCCTTCGGCGCCACGCGCACGTACACCTTCGCCAACGCATGCGCCGCCTCGCTGTACGCGCTGGCCATGGCCACCGACCTCATCGAGGCGGGAGCCGCGGACACCGTCGTGGTGGCCGGCACGGACGCGATCGGCGAGAGCGCCTTCGGCACCCTGGACCGGGTGCAGAACGACGTCCCCGACGCCCTGCGCCCGTTCGACCGCTCCCACAAAGGCATGCTGATGGGCGAAGGCGCGGTGGCCGTCGTCGTCCAGCGCGTTCCCGCCGCCGAGTCACCCGGCCGGCGCGTGCACGCGCGCGTGCGGGCCGTCGGCATCAACTGCGACGCCCACCACCCCACGGCTCCCGACCCCGAGGGCATCACCCGGGTGGTGCGCGACGCCCACCGGCGCGCCGGGGTCTCCCCCGAGGACATCGACCTGGTCATGCTGCACGGCAGCGGCACCCCCAAGAACGACTCCACCGAGGCCGGGGTGCTCTCGCAGATCTTCGGGCCCGGCACCGGGCACCGGGGCGGCGGGCCGCTGATGACGGCCGTCAAGTCCATGACCGGCCACACGCTGGGCGGCTCGGGGCTGCTGAGCCTGGTCGTCGCGGCGCTGGCCTTCCGGCAGGGCGCGGTGCCGCCGGTGCTCGGGCTCGCCGACCCGGTCGAGGAGGCCGCGGGACTGCGGCTGGTCCGGGAGACGGCGGCCGCGGCCGACATCGGCCTCGCCCAGATCGACGCGTTCGGCTTCGGCGGGATCAACGCCGCGGCGATAGTGGAGGCGGCCCGATGAGCGACAGCGCAAGCACCCCACGGACGGCGGGCGGCTCCACGGCCGCGCAGGTCGTCGTCACCGGCGTCGGACTCGCCGTCCCCGGCCTCACCTTCCCCGACGAACTCCTCGGCGCCGTGCGCGAGGGCGGCTTCGATCCGCACACCGGGCTCACCGGCCGCGAGATGCGGCACAAGGACCGGGCCTCGCGCCTCGCCCTGCGGGCCGCCGAACCGGCCCTGCGCGACGCCGGCCTGCACGACGGCAAGGCCTTCACCGGCGACGGCGACGCCACGGCCGTGCTCGTCAGCTCCAACTTCGGCATCCTGGACAGCGTCTGCGCGTTCGCGGACGTCATCGCCAGGGACACGGTGACCGGCCTGAGCCCCCTCGGCCTGCCGCAGACCTCCAGCAACGTCATCGCCGGCTCCGTCGCCATGCGCCACGGGCTGCGCGGCCCCAGTATCACCTTGTGCAACGGCCCCACCAGCGGGCTGGACGCCGTGTACTGGGCGTGCGGGACCCTCGGCGCCGGGCGCGCGGAGACGGCCGTCGTCATCGGCGTCGAGCCGTCGGGCGACGCCGTCACCAAGCTGCTGGGCGGCCCGGTCCTCGACGGCGCGGTCGCCCTCGTCCTGGAGTCGCGGACACGGGCGCAGGCACGCGGTGCTCGGCCGCGGGCCGTCCTCGGCGGAGGCGCGTACGCGCGCGGCGCGGACCCGGGCGCGGCGGTGACCGCCGTCCTGCGGGGCGCCTCCCCCGCCTCCGTCGGCCTGTGGCTGACGGGCGAGGACGCCGCCGGTGCTCCTGCGGGCGCGCCTGCCGTCGACCTGACGGGCCGGCTCGGCCGCTGCTCCGGCGCCCTGGGCGTGCTGCAGTGCGCCGCGGCCGTCGCCCACTTCGACCGCCGCGCGGAGGACGGCGCGACGGACGGCCCGGTCCTGGCCTCGGCCGGAAGCGCCGGGGACGATGCCGCGGCGGCGCTGCTGCTGACCGCCCCTTGAGCACCCCTCGCCCCCGACCACCCCCGACCACCCCGTGACCGCTCAACTCGCATTGCCCCGAACAGATTTCCCGTACCGAAGACCCGACCCCCGGATCCGGAGACCCGCCATGACCCTTCAGCCCACGACCTCCCCCCTCGACGTCGAAGAGCTCCGCGCCGTGGTCGCCGACGCCCTCGAACTCCCCGTCGAGGAGGTCACCGACGACGCCCGCTTCAAGGAGGACCTCGACGTGGACTCGCTGATCTCCCTGGAGATCGCCGTGCGCATCGAGGAGCAGTACGGCATCCGCATCGACGACTCCGACCTCGCGGACCTGGGTTCCTTCCGGCGGATCGCCGAGCTGGTGCGGGACCGGGTCGCGAGCCGGTCCGCGGCATGAGCGCGGCGGCCGGCGCCGCGCCGGGCGGCCCTGCGCCCGGTGCCGCACCGCGGCCGGTGGCCCTGGTCACCGGCGGCTCGCGCGGCATCGGGCGGGCGGTGGTGACACGGCTCGCCGAGGACGGTCACGACGTCGCCTTCTGCTACCGCTCCCACTCCGACGCCGCCGAGGCCGCCGCGAAGGCGGCCCTGGCGGCGGGCGCCCGGGTGTACGCGCAGCAGGCGGACGTCGCGGACGCCGACGCGGCCCGGGAGTTCGTCACCGCGGCCGTGCGCGAGCTCGGCCCTCCGGGCGCGGTCGTCACCTGCGCGGGCATCACCCGCGACCGGCCCCTCGCGCTGATGGCCGACGAGGAGTGGCGGGAGGTCATCGAGACCAACCTGCACGGCACGTACAACGTCTGCCGCGCGGCCGTCTTCCTGCTGATGAAGCGGCGCAAGGGGGCGATCGTCACCCTCTCCTCCATCGCCGGCGTGAGCGGCAGTGCGACGCAGACCAACTACTCCGCCTCGAAGGCGGGCATCATCGGCTTCACCCGCTCGCTCGCCAAGGAGGCCGGCCGGTACGGCATCCGCGCCAACGTCGTCGCCCCGGGGCTGATCACCACCGACATGACGGCTTCCCTGCCGGAGGCGGTGACGAAGCGTCATCTGGAGCAGATCCCGCTCGGCCGGGCGGGCGCCCCGGAGGAGGTGGCCGACCTGGTCGCGTACCTGGTGTCGGACCGGGCCTCGTACATCACCGGTCAGGTCGTCGAGATCAACGGGGGTTTGCCGGGATAACGCGCCGCACGACACCGGAGAAAGATCGAACGGATATATCTACGAAATAGCGCAGCAGCTCTCCCCGCCCGCGTTCCCGGCGTCCCCCAATCGGTGCCGATTGCAAGGGAATCCATTCTGCGGAGCCCCGCCGCGTACAGGTGGAAGCCATTCCGCGAATGGACTCCCGGGCACCCGGAGTGACGTGTACCCTCAAGCACCTGTCGGCAACTGTGCGGAGCTCGGGGGAGCCATGACGCCGTCAACACGTGGTGCGATTTTCAAACCCAAGGTGATCGTCGCGATCGATTTCGGAACGCACGGCACCGGATTCGCCTGGGCCACCGTCTCCGCGCTCCAGGACGCGGCGGGACACCGGGTCGTGGTCTACCAGCCGTTCACGCAATCCGGGGGTCACACCTACCCGAAGGACCTGAGCGCCGTTCTGGTCGACCGGGCGGGCGAACCGGTGAAGTTCGGCGAAAAGGCACGCAATGCCTGGGACCGCGAACTGGCCCGTGGGAACCCCCAGAATTTCGGCTACGCCAGCAAGTTCAAGATGGCCATTCACGGCCGCGAGGGAAAGTCGGACATCCCGGAGTTCCAGGGCCGCCTGGCGGGGGCACGCCGTGACACCGTCAAGGACCTCGTCACCGCCATGCTCATGCACGTCCGCGGGGCCGCGCTGGACCAGATAGGCCGCTACGCCGTCGGCGGCGCGGCCTACACCGCCGACGAGATCCGCTGGTGCCTGACCATCCCCGCCATGTGGACCGAGGCCGACCGGCAGTTCATGCGGACGGCCGCCGTCTCGGCCGGGCTCCCGGGGGACGCCGAGCGGCTGCTGCTGGTGCAGGAGCCCGAGGCCGCCGCGGTCTACTGCGCGCTCAACGCGGGCACCGTGCTCGGCCCGGACCGCCCCGAGGGGCAGCTGGAGGTCGACACCCCGGGAAGCCGGTTCATGGTCGTCGACTGCGGCGGCGGCACCGTCGACATCACCAGCTACCAGATCCGCGCCGAGGGCGTGGGCCCCGGGCAGCTCAAGGAGACCCGCGTCGCCGACGGCGACCGCCTCGGCTCCGCCTACGTCAACCACGCCTTCGTCACCGACATCCTCACCGACCGCTTCGGGGAGCAGCAGCTCAAGCAGTTGGTGGCCGCCTTCCCCAAGGAGGTCGGGCAGCTGGAGTCGGACTGGGAGACCGAGAAGGTGCGGCTCGTCTCCGAGACCGCCGCCGACGGCACCCCCGTGATCAGCGACACGGTGCTCGTCAGCATCCCCGGCAAGATCTGGGACGCCCTGGACGAGAGCACCAAGTCCCGGCTGACGGTGCTCGCCTCGGGCGAGACGCACTACATCGAGATCACCGCCCACGAGGTCACGAAGCTCTTCGAATCCGTGGTGCGCCCCATCCTCGGCACCATCGAGCGGCAGCGGGCCGCCGCGTCCGGCGACGGGCCGCCGGTGGGGCGCGAGCAAATGCTGCTCGTCGGCGGATTCGCCCGCTCGACCTACCTCCGCGACCGCATCGCCCAGCGCTTCGGTCACGAAGTCCGGGTGATCACGCCGATGGACCCGGCCGTCGCCGTGCTCGGCGGCGCCGTGCACTTCGCCTACGACCCGTCCATCATCTGGGGCCGGCGCTCCAAATACACCTACGGATTCGGCTGCAGCATGCCGTTCCGGCACGGCACCGACCCCCTGGAGAAATTCTTCATCGACGACGACGGAAACGAGAAGTGCAATGACCGTTTCGTCGTGATGGCCCGGCGCGGCGATCTCGTTCCGACCGATCACCAGGCGCTGAGCACCGTGGCGGTATTCCCCAAGTGGACCTCGGTCCAGGTGACGATCCACGCCACGTACGCACACGACCCGCAATACACGGACGAGGAGGGCTGCGAAGCCATCGGGAAAGTCATTCCCGATATCTCGGGCTCGGTCGGCCTGCCCACGAGCCGGCGTTCCCTGGACGTCGCGTTCTCCTTCGGGACGACGGAGATCGAAGTGGAGGTCCGCGACCGCCGGTCCGGAGCCGCCCGCAGCGCCGACGTCGCCTTCGACGACCTCTACGGCCGCGGCAGCACCGACCGCCCCGACCCCTCCCCAGGAAGGTGAGCCGAGCCATGTACGACCACTACGGGTGGAACGAGCACGAGGCCCCTCAGGAGCAGCCCGCAGCCCCCTCCATGCGAGCGGCGACCAGCGGGCAGTACTCGCAGGAGTGGTGGCTCGGCCAGCTGCGGGACCTGCACGAGCGGCTGGTGGCGGTGGAGTCGTCGCAGCACGGCGTGGACGCGCGCGCCGAGCAGCAGAACGCCAAGCCCCGGAGGGGCTCCGCGCAGCACGACATCACGCGCCTGCGGGAGACGGTGGGCCGGCTGTCGGACGGGGTGACGGTCATGGCCTCCCACGTGGAACACCTGGAGGCGCGGCTCCGGCAGGTGGAGACCCTGCTGGACCGGCTGCGCTCCGCGGGCGTCCGCGACGCCATCGCCACCGGCGAGGCCCCGAGCGACATGCACCGGCGCCACTCCCAGATCAAGGAGCGCTACCAGCGGCTGGTCGACCAGGACCTGCGCAACCTCGCCCGCGAGCTGTGCCCCGCCGACGCCCGGCAGTGGGACCGGATCGCCGGCGGCATGCCGGCCGCACGGGCGCGCGCCGTCACCGAGACCGTGCACCTGCTCTTCGCCCCGGCCCAGCAGGGCGCGGCCGCGACGACGGAGGGCGTGCTGTCCGCGCTGGCGGAGCGCGGCTACGCGACCGAAGGCGTCGAGCCGCGGCTGCGCAAGGCCGTGGACGCGGCCAACGGCGTCATCCGGGACATGGCCGCCGTCGAACTGCCCGCCACCCTGCAGTTCGACGCCGACGTCGAGGCCCTCGCCGAGGGCGACTACCAGCCGTACAACAGACAGGACACCGGGTCCCCGGGCTTCATCGTCGCACCGGCCTACGCCGTCCAGGGCGAGGCGCCCGAGCACCACCTGAAGGCGTTCGTCTTCCTCGTCCCCGACGAGGCGCCGTGACGGCCCCCGAGGACACGCTCTCCCTGGAGATCGTCGCCCGCGGCGTGCCGCTCGTCGACGACCGGCTGCTCCTCGAACTGACCAACGACCTGCACACCGCGAACGACCTGGCGCGCGCCGGGGCCCGCGAGGGCTTCTTCGCCCGGCTGCTCGGCCGCGCCACCGGCCGCGACCGCATCCGCGAACGGACCGTCCGCGACCGGATGCTGAGCACCCAGAAGCTCACGCTGCGCTGGCTGACGCACCTCAGCGAGCGGATGACCGTGACCGACCTCGTGGTGGCCGAGGTCTCGGAAGAGGTGCACGACGCGAAGAAGCGGATCGAGCGCGTGGAGGCGTCGACCCAGTGGTCGGCGGACGCGATCGGCGAGCTGGGGGCGGTCCTGGCGCGGCTGGCCGGTGACACGGGCCGCTTCCTGTCCGACCACGAGCGCCGGCTGGCGGCGCTGGAGGCCCGTACCGCCATGGACGCCGCGGCCCGCCGCTGGCGCCACCCGCGGCCCGACCCGGGCCTGCCCTGGCTCGTGGGCGCGGTCCTGCTCGCCCGCGAGGTGGCCTCCGGCCCGGCCGGCACGTACGCCTTCAGCGGCGGGGAGGCCCTCATGCAGCGGCAGTTGACCGAGCGCATGCTGCAGGACCCGCCCGTGCCGTGGTTCGAGGGGGTCAAGTCGCTGCCGGCCATGCTCACCACCGCCGTCCGCGACCTGCCCGGCGAGAACCACCGGCTGATGGTGGCCGAACTGCTCGGCCTGGGCGTGGCGGAGGAGCTGTCGGACGCGGCCGGCCCGCTGACCGCCGCCCTGGCCCGGGCGGCGGAGCTGGCCGTGGCCGGATCCGGGGCCGACGAGGCCGCGCGGCAGGCCCTGCGCGACAGCAGCGGCAGCGGCGACCTCTTCCTGCCGTCCAGCCTGAGCGTCGAGCAGCTCGTGCGGCGCATCGTGGCCGAGCAGTTCGCGGAGGCGCGCCAGCGGCGGATCCGGCTCCGCAAGCTCGCGGAGTCCGACGACGGCGGACAGGGCGGTGCGGGACGTGAGTGACGCACAGGATGTGAGTGGTGCACGGGACGTCGAGCGCACCTTCGGCGCGTGGGCGGAGCGCGCGAGCAGCGTGGCGCCGGGGCGCACCGCCCCCGTGCCCACGGCGGCACCGGGCCCGGACGGCCCCGCCGCCGCGCCCGGGACCCGGCCCCCGTTCCGGCCGGCCGGCTCCCTGCGCATCGGCCTGGTGCTGGCCGGCGGAGGCGCCAAGGGCGCCTACGAGCTGGGCGTCTGCGACTACCTCGCGGAGATGGGCCTGGACATCGCGGCCGTCGCCGGCACCAGCATCGGCGCCCTCAACGGCGCCGTGCTCGCCAGCGCCCCGGACCTGAAGACCGGCACCCTGCGCCTGGCCGAGTTCTGGGAGCGCTTCTCCACGCAGTCGGGCGTGGCGCCCTTCGCCGACCGGGGCCTGCCGCTGGACGCGGCCGGGGCGGCGGCCGAGGGCACGGCCCGGCAGGCCCGGCTGCTCGCCTCGCGGCTGCTGGGCCTGCGCCGCCGGGTCGGCCTGCTGGAGGAGCTGGTGAACGAGGCGGTGGACGCGGCCGCGATCCGGGCCGGCCGTCCCCTGTGGGTGGTCGCCTACCCGCTGGCCCGCACGGAGTCGCTGCCCGTGCGGCTGCGCCACCTCATGGAGGTGCTGCGGTGGCTGGGCGGCGCGCGGGGCGACGTCCTGCCGATCAACGGCTATCCGGAGCACCAGATCCGGGAAGCCGTCCTCGCCAGCGCCGCGCTGCCGTTCATCTTCCCCTCGCGCGTGGTCGACGGCTGCGCCTACCTCGACGGCGGGCTCGGCGGCCCCGGCGACCGGACGCCGGTGCGCGCCTTCGCGGAGCAGGAGCACTGCGAGGTCGTGGTGGTGGTCCACCTGCACCCGGACGCCGTCGTGAGCTCGCACGCCGCGAGCCGCGTCACCCGCATCGACATCCGGCCCAGCGTGCCCATCGTCCCGCCCGGCCCGCTGGGGCCGCTGACGGGTCTGCTGTCCTTCTCCCCGGACCGGGTCCAGGCGCTGCGCCGCCTCGGCTACCGCGACGCGTGGGTACGCTTCGAGGAGCTCCACCACCTGCTCGGCGTGCACAACTCCCTCTCCCGGGCCGAGACCCGCATGCTCGCGGCATTCCAGCGGCTGTGCGACACCCCCCGGCCCGCGACACCGTCGTGACGACCGTTCCGGAGGGCACCGTGCGAGATCTCCCCTGGCACCTGAGCCGGCCGATCGCGCACCGGGGCCTGCACGGGGGCCCGGACGCCGTGGCGGAGAACTCGATGGCCGCGTTCCGGCGCGCCGTCGAGCACGGCGTCCCCTTCGAGCTCGACGTGCAGCTGACCAGGGACGGCGCCCTCGCCGTCGTGCACGACGCGGCGGTCCGCCTGCCGTCGGGCCGCGAACTGCCCGTCACCTCCCTGCGGCTGGGGGAGCTGCGGGCGGTGGCCTCCTCGGCCCTCGGGGCCCACCTGCCCGCCACGCTGCCGGAGGTGCTGGCCGTGGTGGCCGGCCGCGTGCCCGTCATGGTCGACGTGCGCCGGTGGGGCGTGGCGGGGGCGTCCGGCCTGGAGCGGGCCGTGGCCGCGGCGCTCCGCGGCTACGGCGGCTGCGTGGCCGTGCAGTCCTTCGACCCCCGTACGGTCCACCGGCTGGGGCGCATGCTCCCCGGGGTGCCGGTCGGGCAGATCGCGGGCGCCCTCCGGTCCGCGCCGCCGGTCCTGCGCGCCGCCGGCCGGTCCATGGTCACCAACGCCGTCTCCCGCCCCGGCTTCATCAGCTTCGAACTGGACGCCCTGCCGTCGCGGGCCCTGCGCTTCTGGCAGCGGCGGGGCCTTCCCGTCATCGGTTGGACCGTCCACTCGCCGGAGGAGGAGCGCGCCGCGCGGGAGTCGGTCAGCAACGTCTTCTTCTCCGGGTACCTGCCCGTGTCAGCCCTGTGAACGTGGGGGAAAAGCGTGTTGAGGAAACTGGGCCTGAGAGCGACCGCGCCGCGCTGGCGCAACTCCGAGGAGGGCTTCACGGCCGCCGCCGAGCGGTACGTCCTGGACGTCATCGACTTCTACGACGTCCGCGCCGGGTGGCACCGGCGGCTCTACCGGCTGAGCGGTGCCGTGGTGATCCTCGTCGGCGCGGCCCTGCCCGTGCTGACCGCCCTCGAATTCCCGGGCAAGTCCGTGGCCATCTCCGGGGCGGGGTTCCTGGTGGCGATCACGACGGCGCTCAAGACCCTCTACCGCTGGGACGTCTCCTGGATCCTGCTGCGGGAGACCGAGATCGAGCTCACCCGCGTGTACCTCGCGTGGCGGGCGGGGGGACTCGGGACGGACACGTCCGACGGTTCGTCCCGGTCGGCGAACGCCCTGCTCGACGCGGTGTTCCGCATCCGCCGCCGCGAGTCCTCGGAGTTCTTCAAGAACCTCCCCGATCCCGGCCCGGCCCCTCAGCCGGTCAACGGCGGCGCCCCGAACCGCGCGGTCCGCTGACGGGAAGACCCGTGCCCGCGGGTCACCGCGTCGGTGCCGGCGTCTGCGCGAGGAGGGTGCGGACCCACGCCGCCTCCGGGACGCCGAGCCGTTCGAAGAGGGCCAGGGCCTCGCGCAGGTGGTCCCGTCCGCGGGAGGGGTCGCCCAGGCGGGGCAGGGCCCGGCCCAGGACGGCGTGGGCCAGGCCCTGGCAGTAGGTCTTGCCCAGTTCGCGGGCGATCTGCAGGGACTGTTCGGCGCAGGAGACGGCGTCGGTGTCGCGCCATTCGGCCAGCCGGCACTCCGCCAGGCGCGCCCAGGCCAGCCCTTCCCAGCCGCGCTGCTGCTGCTCGATGAAGTAGCCCAGAGCGTCGCGTAGTTGACGGGCCGCCAGGTCGGGGTGGCCCGTCTTCTGGAGGACGCAGCCGTGCTGGTAGAGCGTCAGGGCGACGGTCGGGCCGTTGCCTGTGGCCTCGGCGAGGCGGACGGCCTCGGCGGCGTCGCGCTCGGCCTCGCGGGGCTGGTCCAGGGCGAGGCGGACGCGGGCGGTGTTGGCGAGCACCCGCGCCTCGCTGCCCTTGTCGCCGAGGACGTCGCACAGCACGCGGGCCTGTTCGAGCAGGGGCAGGGCGCGCGCGGGGCGGTCGGTGGCGAAGCAGAGGATGCCGAGGGCGTTGGCGGCGAGGTGACGGCACATGGGATCGCCGGCGCCTTCCGCCAGGCGCAGCGCCTCGGACAGCTCGCGTTCGGCGGCCTCGTACACGTCGGTGAGGTAGTGCAGGTTGCCGAGGGTGTACCGGGCGCGGGCCTCGACGCACGCGTCGCCCGCCCCGCGCGCGGCGGCGGCCGTCAGCTCGGACAGGCGGCGCAGTTCGTCGCGGTGGGCGGGGCCCTCGATGAGGCCGGACCAGGTGAGCAGCAGGTCGCCCGCGGCGCGCAGCGCGCCGGGGAGTTCGCGCACGGCCTGGGCGAGGGTGGCGGCGAGGGTGATGTGCTCGCGGCGCAGCCACTGGCGGGCCTCGTCGGCGTCGGCGAAGGCGAGGCCGGGGGCGGCGACGGGGTGCAGGTGGCGGTGCAGGGCGTGGTCGGGTTCGAGGACGCGGGAGGCGTTGCCGACGGTGGCGAGCAGGTGGTCGAGGAGGCGCGAGACGGCCCCGCTCCGCTCCTGCGGCGTCTCCGTGCGTTCCGCCTGCCGACGCGCGTAGAGCCGCAGGAGGTCGTGGAAGCGGTAGCGGCCGGGGGCGTACGACTCCAGCATGCCGGCGTCGGCGAGGCCCTCGGCGAGGTCTTCGGCGGTGAAGTCGTCGCGGTCGAGGAGGGCGGCCGTGGCGTCCAGCGGGAGGTCGGGGGCGTCGGCGAGGGCCAGCAGACGGAAGGCCCGGGCCTGGTCGGACGGCAGGTGGGTGTAGCCGAGCCGGAAGGTGGTCTCCACCGTCAGGTCGCCGGCCTGCAGCTCGTCGAGGCGGCGGCGCTCGTCGTCGAGGCGGGCGACGAGCGAGGCGAGCGTCCAGCCCGGCCGGGAGGCCAGGCGGGAGGCCACGATGCGCACGGCCAGCGGCAGGTGGCCGCACGAGGCGACCAGGGCCCGTGCGGCGCGCGGCTCGCCGGCGACCCGCTCCTCGCCGGCGATGGCGGCCAGCAGCGAGAGGGCTTCCGGCTCGCTGGACACGCCGATGTGGAAGTGGCGTGCGCCGCCGAGGGTGATGGCCCGGGAGCGGGTCGTGACCAGCACGGCGCAGCCGGCGGTGCCGGGCAGCAGCGGGCGGACCTGGGCGGCGTCGCGGGCGTTGTCGAGGAGGAGCAGCACGCGCCGGTCGGCGAGCACGGACCGGTAGAGGGCCGCCCGCTGTTCCAGGTCGTCGGGGATGTCGGTCTCGGGGACGTCTAAAGCCTGGAGGAAGTGGGCCAGGACGCTGCCGCTGTCGGCGGGGTCGGAGCCGGCGCCGCGCAGGTCCACGTAGAGCTGGCCGTCGGGGAAGTCGGGGCGGGCCAGGTGGGCGGTGTGGACGGCGAGGGTGGTCTTGCCGACGCCGCCGATGCCGGTGAGCATGGCGATCATCACGGCGGGTCCGGCGGCGCCGGTGAGCGCGCCGTGCACCTCGCGCACGAGATCCTCGCGGCCGGTGAAGTCGGGAATGCCGGCGGGCAGCTGGAAGGGGGCTCCGGCCGGGCGGCGCGCCTCGCCGGTGCCGGGTGCGGCCGCGGCTCCGGAGGCGGGCAGCGCGAGCTCCGGGTCGCCGGCGAGCACCCGGGCGTGCAGCCGGGTCAGCTCCGGGCCGGGTTCGACGCCGAGCTCCTCGACGAGCAGGCGCCGCGCCTCGGCGTAGGCGGCGAGCGCGTCGACCTGGCGGCCGCAGCGGTAGAGGGCGAGGACCAGCTGGGCGCGCAGCCGCTCGCGCAGCGGGTGCTCGGCGGTGAGCGAGGTGAGCTCGGGGACCAGCTCGGCGTGGCGGCCGAGGGCGAGGGCGCAGTCGAAGAGCCCCTCCTGCGCGGCCAGGCGCGCTTCGGAGAGCCTGTCCTGCTGGCGCTCGCAGTAGGGGCCGGAGAGACCGGCGAGCGCGGCGCCGTGCCAGAGGTCCAGTGCGGCGGCGTACGAGGCGTGGGCGGTCGCGGTGTCGCCGGCGGCGTGGGCGGCGGAGGCCTCGGCGAGGAGGCGCTCGAAGACGAGCGCGTCGACGCGCTCGGGTGCCACGCGCAGGGCGTAGCCGCCGGCGACGGAGACGAGGATGGTGGCGGGGGTGCGGGCGGCGCGCCCGGGTTCGAGGAGGGTGCGCAGGCGGGAGGCGTACGTGCGGACGGTGCCCAGGGCCTGGGGCGGTGCGGCCTCGCCCCAGAGGGCGTCGATGAGCTCGTCGCTGGAGACGGTGGCGCCGCCGCGCAGCAGGAGGACGGCGAGCATGGCGCGCTGCTGGCGCGCGCCCAGGTCCACGTGGTGACCGTCCGCCAGCGCGCGCACCGGGCCGAGCAGCTGGAAATGGAGCCGGTCTGCGGACGGCTCCGTTGTGTCCCGCATCTTTCCCCCGACCGTGCCCTGCCGGCTCTGTCCGGCGACAGATGGTGACAGTACCTCAGCGCCCGGCAGGGGAGCAGAGGACGGGTGAGGGGCCGTTGATCGTCCGTTGATGGCGCCGTTACATACTGCAGGCACAGTTGTTCCCTGCGCATCACAGCGCGCCTGACACAGGAGTTTTCGATATGACCGCTGAGGACCCCAAGAGCACCGAGCAGGCCGGGGCCCCCGCCGCGCAGCCCGTCACGCCGTCCGAGGAGGCGCTCGCGTCCGAGCTGGACAAGCCGGTCGAGCACGTGGAGGGCACCGCGCCGCAGAACCCGGGCGGCAGCGGCCCGATCCGTCCGACCCACACGACCGGGGCGCAGTAACCGCAAGGCCGGGCAAGGCCGGGCCGGGTTCCGCCGTGCGTACGGCGGGACCCGGCCTCCCCTTTGCGGCGCCCCGGTCGTTAGGACCGAGCAAAGAACGCACCGGCTCCGCTCCGCGGGCGGCCCGCGGGGAGCGACTACCGGACAGGCGTGCCCCGCGGTGTCCGGTCACCGCCCGGCGGCCGTCCAGGCCCGTCACTCCCGTTCAGGGGGACGGCTTGCGGTGCCGCTGTGCCGCCGGGGGACCGCGGCCGCCGCCCTTCGCACGACCGAATGTCGCTCTTGAACTTCCGCTCGTCCTCTCGGGATACTCGCCCATATCCCGTACTTGACATGGACGCGACGATCTCATCGGCCTGTCGCGCACCGTGTCTCCCCACCGATGCGCATCCCCTACGCGTCACGCACACGGGTCGCGCACGTGCGTCACGCACGCGCATCGCACCCGCACGTCCTCCACGCCCGGGCACCACCGTGCCGCCGGGCACTCCCCCACAGGAGGTCACGAGTGAAACGTTCCCGCATCTCCACGCGCCGTACGGCCACCGCCGGCGCGGCGATGGTCGCCCTGACGGCCGCGGCCCTGACGCTCCCCGGCGCGCACGCGGCCTCGCCGGCGCCCCGTCAGCTCTCCTCGCCGCAGGCCGCCGAGCTGGCTCAGCGGATATCCGCCGACCTGGGCGCGGACTCGGCCGGCTCGTACTACGACGCCGGGACCGGCAGGCTCGTCGTCGGCGTCCTCGACCAGGAGGCGGCGGCCAGGGTGAAGGCCGCCGGCGCCGAACCGAGGACCGTGCGCCACTCGGCCGCCGAGCTCGCCTCGGCCCTGCGGACCCTGAAGGCGGAGGCGACGATTCCGGGCACGGCCTGGTCGGTGGACCCCCGCTCCAACAAGGTCGTCGTCACCGCCGACAGCACGGTCACGGGCGCCCGGCAGGACCGGCTGGACAAGGCCGTCGCACAGCTCGGCGACAAGGTCGCGGTCAAGAGAACGGCAGGGACGTTCCGTCCGCTCATCGCGGGCGGCGACGCGATCTGGGGCAGCGGCGTGCGCTGCTCGCTGGGCTTCAACGTCACCAAGGGCGGCAAGCCGTACTTCCTCACGGCCGGGCACTGCGGCAACGCCTCGCGGACCTGGTCCGCGACCCGGGGCGGCGCCCAGATCGGCGTGGTCGAGAGCTCGTCCTTCCCCGGCCACGACTACGCGCTCGTCCGCTACACCTCCACCATCGCCCACCCGAGCGCGGTGGACCTCTACAACGGCGGCACGCAGAACATCAGCAAGGCCGGGGAAGCCGTCGTCGGCGAGCAGGTGCAGCGCAGCGGCAGCACCACCCGCGTGCACGGCGGCGAGGTCACGGCCCTCGACGTGACCGTCAACTACGAGGAAGGGGCGGTCGAGGGCATGATCGGCACCTCGGTCTGCGCCGAACCGGGCGACAGCGGCGGCGCCCTCTTCGACGGTGCCACCGCCCTCGGCCTCACCTCGGGCGGCAGCGGCGACTGCTCCGGCGGCGGGGAGACATTCTTCCAGCCCGTACCGGCGGCGCTGCAGGCGTACGGGGCGCAGCTGCCCTGAGGCACCGCTCCGGGGCGCTGCTGTGAGGCGCTGCCGTGACGCACTCCTCCGGGGAAACCTTCACGGGTTCCCCGGAGGTCTCCGGGCCGGGGTTGGGTCGCCCCGGCCCGGTCGGTCGTCGCCGTCCGGGCCGGACAGGGCGGCCCGGGCAGCCCCGGACGGTCAGTTGACCCGGCCGTACCAGACGCTGCCGGACCAGATCTTCTCCAGCCGGACCTTCGCGCCGGGCTTGGGCGAGTGCCAGATCTTGTTGCTACCCGCGTAGATACCGACGTGGTAGACGTTGCTTCCCGAGTGGAAGAAGACCAGGTCGCCCGCCTGGCGGGAGCCGGCGGAGATGTGCCGGGTCTTGTTGTACTGCGCGGCCGCGGTGCGCGGCAGGGTCTTGCCGGCCTTCTTGAACGAGTAGAGCGTGAGGCCCGAGCAGTCGAACCGGTTGGGGCCCGCGGCGCCGTACTGGTAGGGGGAGCCCTGCTTGGAGGCCGCGACCTTCAGGGCGGTGGCGCCCGGAGTGGCCGCACTCGCCTCGGCCGACATTCCGGGGAGGAGCATCGACGCGGTCACGGTGGCCGCGGTGACCACGGAAGCGGCACCGGCGCGGGACATGAGCGTGGATATGCCAGGGAACGCAGACATGCCAAAACCCTTCGTCATCCGCCTGCGAAAGATGACCTGTCGGGTTCGGGCTGTCGAAGTTGCCCGGCCACATGAAATGGCTTCACCCCAAGGACCACCGCCATCGTGGTCCGCCGTGCTCGGGTCTCCCGCTCCTGCCGATCCATTCGTTTCTGCTCCGCACCCGGTACGGCGGCAGGACTCGGCGTCCGCCCGGGTCGCCCGCCTCGGTGACGGGATCTTGTTGTTCGGTGCACGATCCTGCATCACGGGCCGCCGGAATTCGGAGCCGAAAGGCGCTTCTGTGAACTTCTTCACTTCACGGCGATCCCTGGAACCGGGGTGTTACCCGGCATCACGCGTAACCGGTAATCCCCTTTATCAAAAGGGAGTTGAAGAACTGATTCGAGTCACCCCGGCGGTGCGCGAAAGACCAGGTGACGGGGGCCGTGGCAGGGCGGCGACAGGGCGTCTTTGCGTCAGAAGGCCGCGGCGGCGGGCTCCGTACGGTTCGCTTCGAGAGCGCGAGGGTAGCCCTACGGCATGCTCACCCTAGGGATCGAGGAGGAGTATCTTCTGCTCGACCCGGCCACCGCACTGCCGGTACCCCTGGCCGACGAGGTCCGGGCGGCGGTCGACCTGGAACCGGTCGTGAACGAGCGGGAGATTCAGGCGGAGCTGTTGCAGGCCCAGGTGGAAGTTGCCACTCCGGTCTGCTCCGATCTCGCCGAGGCCAGCCGGCACCTGCTGCGGCTGCGCCATGCGGTGAGCTCCGCCGCCAAGCGGTCCGGCTGCCGGATCGCCGCCTGCGGTACGGCGCCGTGCTCGGGCCCCGAGCCCATCCCGGTCACCGGAAACCCGCGCTACCTGGCGATGCGGATCCGTGCCGCCCAGCTCGTGGACGAGCAGTTCGTCCACGGGATGCACGTCCACGTCGCCATCCCCGACCGCGAGATGGGCGTCGCGGTCCTCAACCGGGTCCGTCCCTGGCTGCCCGTGCTGGTCGCCATGGCGGGCAACTCCCCGCTGTGGAACGGCATCGACACCGGCTTCTCCAGCTGGCGGACCGTGGTCTACAGCCGCTGGCCGGTCAGCGGCCCGCCCCCGTACTTCGACGGCCTCGCGGACTACGAGGCCCGCATCCAGGCGCTGTTGACGGCCGGGGCGATCGAGGACCGGGGCCAGCTGTACTGGCAGGCACGGCTGTCGGACCGCTATCCCACCATCGAGGTGCGCTGCCTGGACGTCCAGCTGCGCGCCGACGACGCCGTCATGTTCGCGGGCATCGTCCGCGGGCTGGTCGCCACCGCCATCCGCGACGAGAAGGCCGGGCGGCCCCCGACGCCCTGCCTGCCGGAGCTGCTGGCCGCGGCGAACTGGCACGCCGCCCGGCACGGGCTCGACGGGGTCCTCGTGGACCCCGCGGGCCGGCGCCACGGCGCGGACGAGGTCGTCCGCAGCCTCCTCGCCCACATAGGGCGGTCGCTGGAGGAGTCGGGCGACACCCGGCAGGTGAGCTCGCTGGTCAACCGCCTGCTGCGGCGGGGCACCGGAGCGGACCGGCAGCGCCGGGCGCTGGCCACCGACGGGCTGAAGGCGGTGACGGAACTGATCTCGGAGCCGTAGCGGCAGGCCGGAGCGGCAGGTCAGAAGTGCGGGTCCCCCGCGACCCGCCCGCCCAGGGCCCGGCCCGTGTCCGGGAGGTCTCGCCACCGCCTCGTCAGCAGCAGGGCCGCCAGGCCCAGGTAGACGTAGGTCAGCACCTCCCGGGCGTACTCGCCCGGGAGCGCGAACTGCACCGCGAAGAGGACGAAAAGGGCTACGGCCTCCCACCGCACGAAGCGCAGGTCCAGCAGGACGACGACGGCCAGCACGGTCTGCGCGGCCGTCAGGGCGACCTCGTCGACCTGACGGGTCACCAGCGGCAGGGCCTCCCCTCCCCCGCCGAGCGCGTGGGCGAGGGGCAGGCAGCCCACCAGCAGCGTCCACTGGTTGACCTTGCTCGACAGCAGCGCGCCGAGCCCGTCGCCGGCCCGCATGCGCCAGGCGAAGACCACGGCGACGATCAGCTCCGGGGCCTCGGACGCGAGCGGGGCGAGCCACTGGACCAGGACGAAGCGGTCGATGCCGAGCGAGGCGCCCGCCTCCACCAGTGCGAGCGCGAACGGCTCGGCGCAGGCGAACACCACGGCCGCCGCGCCCGCGAAGAGCACGGCCGTCACGGTGCGCCGCCCGGCCCGCGGCAGCAGGGCCAGCCGCGCCGGGACGCCGACGAGCTCCTCCATCCCGCCCGCGCCGCACTTGGCGATCCGGTAGAGGTAGTAGCCGTACCAGGGGACGAGCACCACCGGTACGTACCAGCCGATCTCACGGCTGAGCGGCATCACGAACGCGAAGACGGCGGCCACCGCGAGGAAGGCGACGTCGATGCGGCGGTGCGGCTCCAGCACGATCGCGCCCGGGGCCGCGCCGCGGCGGCGCAGCGCCAGGGCGGCGGCGAGCGCGACGAGCGGCCAGCCGACGCCCACCAGCAGCCGGTTCGCGCCGGTCATGTTGGCCGCCGCGTAGGCGGCGTAGGAGGGGTCGGACCCGGCCGCGTAGGCGAAGTAGAGGTCGACGGCGTACTCGGGCAGCACGGCGATGAAGGCCAGCAGGGCCAGGGCGAGCGCCCCGGCCATGTCCACGCGGGCCGTCTCGGCGGCCCACATCAGCAGCAACGCCGAGCAGAGCACCCCCAGCCCGAAGACGGCCACGGCCGGACCGGGCGGCAGCTCGGCACCGCTCAGCCGCACCACGACCGCGGGACCGGCCCCGGCACAGGCCGCGGCGACCCGCGCGGCACTCGCAGCGCCGGAGGGCGGCGCCGGGGCCGGCGCCTCGGCCGGTGCCGAGACCGTTGCCGCAGGCTCACCCATGGCCGCTCCTTCCGCGTCGCACCCGTTCCTGCCGATCTACCAGCAGGAACAAGCAGTCCGGAGCGGACAGCGCGGAGGTGACGGACGGTGACGCCCGTTCGGCCCAGGAACCCGGGAGCCCGGGGCCGCGAACTGCGGCTTCTCGTGCGCACGGGCCCCGCGGGTTCCGTAGGACGGCCGGATGGGCAGGGTGCTCTACGGGCCCGGGGGGATGACCGAGGGGAGAGAGGTGCCCGTGGGACGCATCGCTCGTATCACCGGCCGGGACGTCGTCATCGTCGGCGGCGGGGTCGCCGGGACCAGCGTGCTGCTGCAGCTGGTCCGCGCGCTCGCCGGTCGCCGGCCGCCCCTGCCCGTCGCCTCCGTCCGCGTCGTGGACCCCCACCCGGCCGGCTGGGGCCTGGCCTTCGGGGACGACGACCCGCTGCTGCTGTGCAACACCGCGGCCGAGCTGAACTCGCTCCTCGCGGACCGGCCCGGCGACTTCGTCGATCACCTGCGCGAGCACGGCTGGACGGGCACCGCGAAGGACTGCGTCCCCCGCGCCCGGATGGCCGAGTACTGCGCCGACCGCTCCGCAGGGGCCCGCGAGCAGGCCGCGCGGACCGGCGTCGCCGTCGAGCACGTACGGGCGAGCGCGCTGAGCATCGGCGCCGGCGGGCCGGACGGCCACCGGGTGCGGCTCTCGACCGGCGAGGAGCTGTGCGCCGACGACGTCGTCGTCTGCACCGGCGTCCACCGCCCCCGCGTCCCCGACGGCTTCGCCGCCTTCGTCGGCCACCCGCGCTACCTCGACAGCCCCTACCCGGCGTCCCGGATCCGGGAGGGCCTGCGCCCGGGCTCGCGGGTGCTCGTCCTCGGCAGCCACCAGTCGGCGGCGGACGCGGCGCTGCTGCTGTGCCGCGACGGCCACCGCACCACCCTGACCTCGCCTTCGGGCCGGCTGCCCGCCGTCCGCGAGTCACTGGCCGCGCCGCTGCACCCGTACCCGCCGCTGGAGCGCATCTCCCGCCTCGACCCCGCGGACCCGTACCTGGAGGACCGGCTGGTGCGGTGCGTGGTGGAGGCGATCCGGCTGCACGACCGCCGCCCCTTGCGCCGGCAGGTCTCCCGCGCCTGCGATCCGGTGCAGCGGCTGCGCGAGGAGACCGCCCTCGTCGAGGAGGGCGCGTGCGCGTGGCCGGACGTCATGGTGCCCGTGATCGAGCAGCTCATCGCGCTGGCTCCCGCCCTGTCCCCGGGCCGCCTCCGCGAACTGGCGGCGGAGTTCGCCTGGATGACCGGGCGGTACGCGACCGCGCTGTCCCACGTCAACGCCCGGCGGCTGCTCGCGCACTTCGACTCCGGGGCGCTGCGCATGGTCCGCCCCTACCCGCGGTCCGTCTCCTTCGAGGGCGGCGCGTGGCGGGTGGAGCGCTCGGGCGCGGCGCCGGAGCGCTTCGACTACGTCGTCAACGCGACCGGCTTCGGCCCGCCCCTGCTGCACTGGGACCGGGAGAGGACCGCCCTCCACGTGGACGGCGCGCCCGACGGGGGCACGGCCGTCAGCCGTCTGGAGGCGGACCTGCGGGTACGCAGGGGGCCGGAGGCGGCGCCGGAGCACGTGTGGGTGGTCGGGGTCGGTACGCACGTACGCATCCCGTTCTCGAACCACCTGCGCAACGTGGTCCGCCAGGCCCGCCAGGTCGCGGACCGGCTCGCGCAGGGCGAGCCCGTGCCGGCGGACCGGGGCGAGGGGCCGGCGCCGGGCCCGGGGGCGCAGGCGCGGATCAGGGCCTGAGGCCGCCGGACCCGGCGCCCCGCACCCGCACCCTCGGCGGTTCCGCCCGGCGCGTGGCCGGCACCTCCGTCCGGGGCGGGGCCGAACGGGTGCGGACCGCGTCGTGGGCCACTCCGGTGAGCCAGGCCTCGGCGTCGACGACGAGCAGGACGTGGGCGTCGCCGATGCCGTGCCGGTCGGCCGCCCGCCTCAGGGGTCCGGAGTCCTCCGCCGGGTAGCGGGAGACGGTCGTGCGGGGCTCGCGCTGCCCGGAGCCGCGCAGCGTGTCCGCGGCGCGCAGCACCTCCTGCGCCACCTGCCCGGCGAGCCCGGTCAGGGCGGCGGCGGGTCCCGGCGGGAGGGGCTCGCGCAGCCCTTCCTGATGGGTCATCAGCAGCAGTTCGGCGCCGTGCACGATGGTGCGCCCGGTGGCCAGGGCGGCCTCCCAGTGCGGCTCGGGCCGGTTGCGGCGCGTGCGCTCCGTCAGGTACTGGGCGAAGGAGGCCTCGGCGAGGTGCATGGCGCGCCGCGCGGCCTGCAGCGGGTCGCCCTGGGAGCGGTCGCGCTGGAGCCGGTCGTCGCCCAGCAGGGCGGTGACGGTGCGGCAGGCGACGGCGCCCTCGGCGAGGAGGTCCGCCATGTCACGGGCGAGTTCGCCGCGGCCGCCGCGCGGCCAGGCGAGGAGAGCGGCCAGGGCCCCGGCGGCACCGCCTACGGCGACGTCGAGGAGCCGCACCTCGGACAGCCGCCAGCCGGGGCCGGAGACCTGGGCGAATACCAGGACGGAGGCGAGGGTGAAGGCGGTCTGCGTCCAGGCGGGCCCGAGCAGGGGCCCCAGGGTGAAGCCGACGAGGATGACGACGGGCAGGGCGAGGGCGTAGAAGAGGGGCCGGTCCCCGGCGGCGTAGAGCGTGAGGGCGGCGACGGCGGCGCCCGCGACGGTGCCGGCGAGGGCCGGGGCCGGGGCCGCCCGGGTGTCGGCCGCCGAGGTGCGCATGAGGCTGAGGGTGGCCAGCAGTACCCAGACGCCGTGGGCCAGGTCGAGCGTGCCGGCGAGCAGCCGGGCGCCCGCCAGCGCCACGGCCAGGCGCAGGGCGTTCTGCAGGTGGACCGAGCGGGGGGTCAGGTGCATCCGCAGGCGCCGCCACCACAGCAGGTGCGCGGGCGTGTCCGCGTACGCGAGGACGTCCGCGCCCGGGTGCGGCGGCGCTGCGGCGGGCGGCTGCGCCGGGCCGAGCGCGAGGCGGGCGGCCCCGGCGGCCAGCCGGGTGGCTTCGGCGGCGCCCCGGGCGACGGCGTCCTGGCGCAGCCGGGCGGTGGAGGCCTCCCGCAGCTCGGCGACGCGGACCGCGTCGAAGGCGGCGAGGGCGGCGGGCAGCGGGTCGGGCCGGGTGTCCGGGGTGCCGGTGCGCAGCTCGCCGGCGACGGACCGCAGGGAGAGTTCGGTGTGCCGGAGCAGGTTCACGGCGGCGGGACCGGCCGCGGGGTGGCCGGGGCAGTCGGCGAGGCGGTCGAGCTGGTCACGCACGTGGTGGACGGCCGCGCGGGTGTGGTTGAGGGCCCGGTCGCGGACGGAGGGCGAGGCGGGGCGCTCGGTGACGGGCACGCGGGAGAGGCGGGCGGCGGCCATCGCGCGGTCGGCGGCCTCCCGTTCGGCGGGCGCGCCGCCGCCGGCTTCGAGGTGGTAGGCGGTGGCGCTGGCGTAGTCGGCCACGGCCGCCACCGCCTCGGCGAGGACGGCGCGGTAGGGGACGGGGGCGGGTTCGGGCCACAGGAACCGCTCGGCCAGGACGGCGAGCAGGATGCCGGTGGTCAGGCCGGTGAGCCGGGAGTCCAGGGAGCCGGGATCGTAGGGCGGGAAGCAGGGCAGTACGTAGAAGAGCTGGAAGGCCGTGGCGAGGCCGGTCAGGCGCGGGCCGCCGACGCCGCAGTAGGCGAGGACGAAGCCGACGGCCAGCATGCCGCCGGCGGCCGCCCAGGGATGGACGGCGAGGAGCGTTCCGGCGGTGACGAGGACCCAGCCGGCGGGCAGGGCGGTGAGCAGGGTGCGGGTCCGCTGCCGCGGCGGGCCGGGGACGCGGCAGAACATGACGAGGGGCAGTGCCCCGAACATGGCGTACAGGGCCATGACGGAGTCGCCGGTGACGTACCGGAAGAAGGAGAAGCCGGGGCAGGCGGCCGCCACCGCCCACAGGGCGCGGCGGGCCGCCTGCGGCACGCCCTCGTGACGCAGGAGCCGGCGGGCGGACACGATCATGCCCGCGTCCACCGGGGCGCCTTCCGCCCGCAGGAGTGCGGCGGAGCGGCCCGGGGGCCGGGTGCGGCATTCCAGCTGATTGTGCGGATCATAATGATCCTCACATTAGGTGAGGAAACGTCGGCTTCAAGGCGACACCCCGTCGGTCAGCACCGCAGCGGGTCCCTGATCACCGGACCGGTGGGGCCGGTGTTGCGGCACAGGGCGTAACCCTGGTCCCGCAGGTCGTCGACGATGCCCGGCAGGGCGTCGGGGAAGTTGCTGAAAAGATGCCCGAGCACCACTCCCCCGCGCTTGTCCTCCGCGGGGGCGTCGCGGATCCTCGCCCGCAGCGTGGCGACGTCGGGGAAGCGGCCGCCGGAGTTCTCCCAGTCGAGGGTGTCGACGGTCCAGGTGCACACGCGGTAGCCCAGGCTCGCGGCGATCCGCGTCTCCCGCGGGCCGTAGTCCCCGAACGGCGGACGGAGCAGCGTGCTCCTGACGCCATCGCGGATCTCCCTGCGCGCCTCGGCCTCCGGAAGCGTCGTCAAGTGCGGGTGCGAATAGGTGTGGTTGCCCACCCAGTGCCCCTGGCGCCGCAGGGTCCGGGCGACCTGGGGCTGCTGCGAGGCGTACTCGTTGATGAGGAAGAACGCCGCACGGATCCCCCTCTCCTTGAGGTAGGCGCCCGTCTCCACGGCCCGTTCGACGTGGTCGTAGGGCCAGTCGTCGAGGGTGAGCAGCACCCGGCCGGAGGTGTTCCCGCATCTCCGGTGGTCGTAGGCGGCCGCGGGCTCGGCGGAGGCGGGCTCGGCGGAGGCGGGCAGCCCGCACAGCACCAGGGTCAGCGCGGCCAGGGCCGCGCCCAGGGGCGGGCGGACGCGGGGCGGGCGGGGCAGGTGGAGCACGCGGCGCGACGAACCGGACATGCGGGAACTCCTCCCTCGGCACCGTTCGGGGTTCAGATGATCCCGGCGCCGGGGTCCGGCCGCCAGCAGGACGACGCCCGGGAGGGACCCGGCGAGCCTCGGGCGGGGCGCGTACGGGGCCGCTTCCGGGGGACGCGGGCGTGACGCGCGCCACGCCCTCCGCGGCCCGCGCCGCGTTCAGCTGGACGAATGCGCCCGCCGCAAGACATCCTTGCCCGCCCGGCATTGGAACGCCCCCGCAGGGGCGGCCGAGGATACGAGGCATGAACACGAACACGGATTCCCGTACCGACGTGCTGGCCGTCGTGAGCCAGACCGGACCCACCGTCACCTTCTTCGACGCCGGCACCCACGAGCAGCTCGACGTGGTCGAAGTGCCCTCCCAGCCGCACGAGTTGTGCTTCGACCCCGACCGGCGCCTGCTGTACTGCGCGACCACGTACGTCGACGGCTACTACCACGCCCACCGGGGCCGGGCCCGGCAGATCGCCGTCATCGACGCCGACGCCCGGAAGGTCGTCGACACCGTCGACATCGGCCCGGACCACGCCCCGCACGGCTTCGCCCTGGACCGGGAGCGCTCCCGGCTGTACGTCAGCGTCGAGGCCACGGACACCAAGCCGGGCGGCGTCGTCATCCTCGACGCGGACACCCGCCGCCGCATCGGCCGGATACCCGTCATGGCCGACGGGCCGCACTGGTTCGCCATCTCCCCGGACGGCCGTCGCGGCTGGTCCACCAACAAGGAGGCGTCGTTCGTCTCCGTCGTGGACCTGGAGAAGGACGAGTTCGCCGGGCGCGTCGCCGTGCCGGGCAGCGAGGGGCTCGACGTCTCTCCCGACGGCAGGCACGTCTACGTCGCCGCCCCCAAGGGCGACTTCCTGCCCACCCCGGCCGCACAGCCCGGCATCCGGGTGATCGACGCCGTCACCGGAGAGGTGCGGCGCGTCCTGCCGACCGAGGGCCTGGTCTTCCCGGTGCACACCACGGTCACGGGCGCGGTCCTCGCGGGCGAGCTGCGCATGGGCGGGGGCGAGGGCGGAGCGCTCGGCGCCCAGCAGGACGGGGTGCTGACCGTCTTCGAACCCGACGGCTTCGAGGTCGCCGGCCGGGTGCCGGTCGGCCGGTTCCCGCTGACCATCACGTCCTCGCCGGACGGGAAGGTGGGCTACGTGGCCAACGTCATGTCCAGCACGGTGACCGTGGTGGACCTGGAGCGGATGGACGTGATCACCACGCTGGAGGTCGGCCGGAAGGGCGAGGCGGGCGCGCACGGGCTGGCGTACATCCCCGCCGCCGGCTGAGCCGGTGCCGGGGCCGGGCCGGGGAACGGGCACAATCGTGGGGTGTCCAGAAGAACCAGACCCCACGCGCCCCGGCCGGCCGTCACCGCCGCCTCCCCCTGCCCCTGCGGCCTCGACGCGTCCTACGGCGACTGCTGCGGCTGCCTGCACGCGGGCGAGCGGGCGGCATCGACGGCCGAACGGCTGATGCGCTCGCGCTACAGCGCCTTCGCCGTCCGCGACGCCGCCTACCTGCTGCGCACCTGGCACTCCACGACCCGGCCGGACGGGCTGGACTTCGACCCCGTCATGGAGTGGACCCGGCTGGAGATCCTGGGGACGACGGACGGCACGGCCTTCCACCAGGAGGGCACGGTGGAGTTCCGCGCCCACTACACCGCCCGCGGCCGCGCGGACTTCCAGCACGAGAACAGCCGCTTCGCCCGTGAGGACGGGCAGTGGGTGTACGTCGGCGAGGTGTGACCGGCGCGGCGGCGGTGCCGGTCACCACGGTGCCGGTCACCCGCACGGCTCGCGCCAGGCGTCCAGTTCGAGCTTCTTGCGCATCGAGCTGAGGCCGAGCCGCTGCGCCGTGGGGCAGAAGTCCTTCCGCTCCAGGGCGTACTCGACGTGGAAGACGGCCTTGCCGCCCTTCACGAACGGCGTCAGCTTCTCGCACTCCTCGAACTCGGCGCACTGCTCGTTCACCGCGAAGTCGAAGTCGCCCACGAGGGCGGGGATCTGGTCCAGGTCGTTCTTCAGGCCGATGGCCATGCCGCGTTCGTGGGCGAGCGAGGCGAGCATCCGGTTGAAGGCGAGCTGGTCGGCCGCGGACAGCGGGAAGCCCGTGCGGTTGCGGTAGCCCTCCGTCAGGTCCGGCTCGACGGCGTCGAAGCCCTTCTGCCGGCACATGTCGAAGCGGGCCGCCATGATCGGCCGCAGGACGTCGAGGCGGCGGATGTCCAGCCACTTCTCGCCCTTCCAGCCCTTGTTCGGCTCGCCGAGCACTCGCTGCGGGAACGCCTTGTGGTCCGGGCGGAAGTCCTCCCAGGCGCCGGCGTTGATGTAGCAGATCACCTTGGCCCCGCGGTCGTGCAGCTCCTTGACCGTACGGGCCGTGTTCTCGAAGCCGTCGATGTCGTAGACGGGCACGTCGGCGGAGGTGTCGGCCTTGCCGTCGAGCTGCCACTGCCAGCGGGTGCCGGGGCGGGGCTGCCAGTGCGGCCCGCCGTGGCGGCGGGCCTCGCCGGAGGCGGAGGGCACGGGCGTGCCGCCGCCGGCCTCGTCATCCGGGCCGTCGCCGACCTCCGTGGCCGAGCAGCCGGCCAGGGCGGCCAGCAGGAGCAGCGCGGCGAGGACGCTGTACGGCCGCTGCCGCCGCTGCCGGTTCACCGCGCGCTCCGCGGGTGCGGGGGCCTGCCCGGCGCGAGCCCGGATCCGTCCGCCCCGGACAGGACATCGCCCGCCCCCGGCCGGGCCCCGGAACCGTCCGTCCCGGGCCGGGAGTCAGCCGGTGCCGGCCGCGGGCCGGCCGGCCCGGTGGGGAGCGGTTCGCCGTGAACCCACGGCGCGGAGCGCCAAGGGTTGGCCCCCTCTCCCGGTACCGCGCAGTGCACCCCGGCGCCCCGGTCCCCGGCGGTGCGCGCCACGTGGGCGGCGTGCCCGGTCGGCACGCCGTAAACGAGGTGGCAGAAGCGGGCCGGCGGGTGGTCGGCGGTCCAAGGCGGCACGGTCGCGCTCCGGTAGGTGTCCCAGGTGCCCTCGAAGGTGACGAGGAGGTCGGCGACGCGAGCATAGCCGGGGTCGGGGTGGGTGCCGGGGTTGAGGACGGCCGTCCGCGCACCCAGCGCCCTGGCGAGCATGACGAGCCGGCGGTAGTGGGGCAGGTGCGCGGCCTGCGCGGCCGTCTGGTCGAGGAAGACGCCGTCGACGCCGTACCAGCGGCGGTGGCGGCGGATGTCGCCGACGACCGCGCGCGGCGGCCGGTGGCCGTAGCCGGTGTCGACGTAGCCGAGCAGCCGTACGCCGGCGCCGCGCAGGCGTTCGGCCACGGCCCCGAAGGCGGGGTCGGGGCGGGAGCCGGGCCCGTCCGCGACGTTGAGGACGACGCCGTGCAGCCGGGGCGCGGCCGCCTCCAGGGCGGCCCACGCCTCGGGGTCGGCGTCCGGGTGGACGTACAGCGGGACGAGCAGCCGCTGCCCGTCCGGCCGGTGGTCGGGTGGGCTCACCGCGGGGGCTCCCCGGCCCGGTCGCGGGTCTCGGCCCACAGGTCGGTCAGCGAGGTGGCGAGGGGGCGCCGTGGCGTCCAGCCCAGGGCCTTCGCCGCCAGGGCGGTGTCGGCCTGCTGCCAGGGCACGGCGGCGGAGCGGGGCGAGCCGTCGCCGTCCTCGTCGAGCCGGCCGCGGAAGCCCGCGGAGGCGATGAGCCCGTCGGCGACCGCCCGGACGGGGCGGGCGGTGCCGCTGCCGATGTTGAGGACGGGCGGCAGCGGGCCGGGCGCGGTGACGGCGAGCGCGACGGCGTCGGCGACGTCGCGCGCGTCGACGAAGTCGCGGTGGGCGGACAGGTCGCCGACCTTGATGCGGCCGTCCCGCCCGGCGTCCCGGAGAAGCCCGGCGAGGCGGCCGGGCAGGGAGGCGGCGGGCGCGCCGGGGCCCACGGGGTTGAACACCCGCAGGACGGCGGCGTCCAGGCCGGAGCCGGTGACGGCGAGGGTGCCGGCCAGCTTCGTCGCGCCGTAGAGGCCGAGCGGGCGCGCGGCGTCGGTCTCGGCGACGGGCCGTTCGGCGGGCCCGTACTCGGCGGCGGAGCCCAGGTGGACGAGGCGGGCCCGGGGCGCCGCCGCGCGCAGGGCCTCGCACAGGACGGCGGGGCCCAGGGCGTTGACGCCGGTGAGGCCCACCGGGCCGCCGCCGACCGCACCCGCGCAGTTGACGACGGCGTCGGGCGCGGCGCGCCGCAGGTCGGCGGCCAGGGCGTCCACCTGCGCCGAGAGGAGGTCGACGGGAACGTCGGCGGCGGCCGAGCGGCCGGCGGCGAGCACCTGCGCGCCCGGGAGGGCGCGCAGGTGCTCGGCGGCGTGCCGGCCCAGGAAGCCGGTGCCGCCCAGGACGATGATGCGCATGCCGGCCGTTCACGCTCCCTTGATCAGCATGTCGCGGTGCAGGGAGAACTCCCGGTTGGCGCGGTCGTAGTCGTCGGGCCGGCCGATGTCGAGCCAGTAGCCGTCGAACTCGTAGGCGCTCGGCGGAGTGCCCGCCTCCAGCATGTCCAGCACCAGCTCGTCGAACCCCAGCGGCAGCCCCGGGGTGTAGCGGGCGAGGGCGGCGCGGGAGACGCCGTAGACGCCCATGGAGACCCGGTAGTCCATTCTGGGCTTCTCGGCGAAGCCGACGACTCTGCCGGAGTCGGTGGTCAGCACCCCGAAGTCGATGCTCACCTGGCGGGCGTAGGTCGCGATGGTCAGCGGCGCCGCGGAGGCCACGTGGGTACGGTACACATCGCCGAAGTCGAGGTCGGTGAGGATGTCGCCGTTCATGGCGAGGAAGTTCTCGGGCAGCCGGTCGAGCATGGTGAGGAGGGGGCCCATGGTGCCCAGGGGGCTCTCCTCGGTGGTGTAGTCGACGCGTATGCCCCACTGGGATCCGTCGCCTACGTAGGCGCGGATGATGTGCCCGAGGTGGCCGATGGCCAGCGTGCAGCTGGTGAACCCCGCGCTGACGAGCTGGCGCATCACGATCTCCAGGATCGCGTGCTCCTCGCCGATGGGCACCAGGGGCTTGGGCAGGGCGGTGGTGTACGGGCGGAGCCGGACGCCTTTGCCTCCGGCAAGAATGACGACGTGCATGGGTGCTGTTCCTCTCTGCGGGGGTGACGTCGGGGCGGTGCCGTCGCGCGTCAGACGTTGTAGATGCCGGCCTTGTACCGGCCGAGGTTCAGCGGGTCGCGGAAGAACGCGACGGTCTGGGCGAGTCCCTGCTCGAGGGTGTGGGCGGGGGCCCAGCCGGTGGCGGCACGCAGCCGGCTCGCGTCGCACACCAGGCGCATGACCTCCGACGCGGCCGGCCGGATGCGCTCCTGGTCGGCGCGGACCTCCAGCTCGGTGTCCATGATCTTGCCGATGAGGGAGACGAGGTCGCCGACCGAGATCTCCTCGCCCGTACCTGAGTTGAAGGTGCGTCCGACGACGTCGGCGGCGGGGGCGGTGCCGACGGCGAGGAAGGCGGCGACGGTGTCCTTGACGTAGCTGAAGTCCCGGGTGGGACGCAGGTCGCCGAGGGTGATGGTGCGCTCCCCCGCGGCGACCTGCCCGATGACGGTGGGGATCACGGCCCGCATGGACTGGCGCGGGCCGAAGGTGTTGAAGGGGCGCAGCGTGACGACGGGGACCTCGAAGCTGGCGTGGTAGCTGTCCGCGAGGCGGTCGCCGCCGGCCTTCGAGGCGGCGTACGGGGACTGGGTGTTGATGGGGTGGTCCTCGCTGATGGGCACGGTCTGCGCGGTGCCGTAGGTCTCGCTGGTGGAGGTGTGGACCAGGCGCGGGATGCCGAGGTGGCGCACGGCCTCCAGCACGTTGAGGGTGCCGGTGACGTTGGTCTCCACGTAGCTGTGCGGGGCGCGGTAGGAGTAGGGGATCGCGATGAGGGCGGCCAGGTGGTAGACGGCCTCGGTGCCGGTCACCAGGCCGTGGACCGAGCCGGGGTCGCGCACGTCGCCGAGGACGACCTCGACGTTGTCCATCACCTCGCCGGGCAGGGTCTCCAGCCACCCGTAGGAGGAGAAGGAGTTGTACTGCACCATCGCGCGGACGCGGTGGCCGGCGGCGACGAGCGCTTCCACCAGGTGCGAGCCGATGAATCCTTCCGCGCCGGTGACGGCTACGGGGGCGGGTGCGGATGCGGGCATGACGGTCTCCCTTTGGGTGAGCGGTGGCGGCCGGCTCCGGCCGCGGTGGAGCGGGGACGGAGCGAACGGTGCGTCAGCGGTGCGTGGTGATCCGGCTGAGCAGGGCGGTGGCGGCGGCGAGCAGGCAGGCTGCCGCCGCCGTACAGACGAGGAGCTGGGCCGTGACGGGCGCGGAGATCCGCAGGACGGCGGCGGCCGATTCGGCGCCGGCCGCGGCCAGGCACACCAGGGCCGGGAGCCAGGCGACGCCGAAGGCCTGCAGGAGCAGCCCGGTCCACAGGACGGCGCCCAGGGCGAGCAGGGAGGCGGTCCGTCCGGCGGTGACCGGCGGGCCGTCCGGCCACAGCGCGCCCGTGGCCAGGCCGAGCAGGGCGAGCGCCGCGAGGTAGGCGGCGACGCACAGGCCCAGGACGCGGGCCGCGCCGAACTTGAGGCCGGCGGTCGTGGTGGAGCGGGCGAGTGCCGCGAGTGCCGTGCCGCGGCAGCGGTAGAGCAGCCATTCCGCGGCTCCCATGCTGAGGGTGAGCGCGATGACGGCGGCCCCGGCGGTGGTCGCGCCCGGGGTGCGGCGCAGGACGTCGCCGAGTGCGGCGAGGGTCGTCAGCACGCCGCAGCCCAGGCCGAACAGGCCGTACGGGACGGAGGCGAGCGGCGACAGGGCGGGCTGTGCGGGTGGTCTGCCTTCGCGACGGGCCCGTACGGCCTCGTGGGCCGCCGCGGCGAGCACGCCCCCGGCGGTGGCCAGGAGCAGGGCGACGCGAAGGGCGTCGGGCGGCCGGACGGCCAGGAGTGCCGCCCCGCCGGCCGCGGTGGGCGCGAGCGTGAGGAGCAGCAGCCGTTCCCGGCCGAGTACCAGCAGGACCGTCGCCGCGGCGAGGTAGAGCGCCTGGCCGGCCGCGAAGGCGGCCACTCCCGGCAGGCCGGGCGGGATCACCGCCGCGGCCGTGGCCAGGAGGGCGCCGAGCGGTGCGCCCCCTTGCAGGCAGCGGGCCGCGGCGCTGCGCCCGCCCGTCGCCAGGCGCAGGTAGGCGCGGTGGGCGAGGGCCTGGTTCCACGCCCAGGCCACGAGTGCGGAGGCGACGAGGCCCGCCGTGCCCAGGGGCAGGCCGTAGCCGTCCCTGGCGCCGGCCATCAGGGGCGCGGCGAGGGAGTAGCCGAAGCCGGGGAGGGTGAACACCAGGGCCCGCAGGACGAAGCGGCCCGGGGTCACCTTCCAGGGGTCCGGACGGGGTCCGGGTTCGGGGTGGCTGCGGGGCACGCGCGCGTACAGCTCCGCCGCGAGTTCGAAGGCGTCGGCGCGTCCGTAGCGTTCGGTGATCTGTTCGCCGGTGAGGCCGTCGGCCTCCAGGACGGCCGCGATCTCGTCGGGGTGGACGGCCGCGGCGCACACCTCGGCCAGCTGCTGGGCGAGTTCGTCGACGGGGTCGGCGGCCCAGCTCGGCCGCGGCCGGGGCCGCACCGTCGCGGGTGCGGCCGCCAGTTCGTGGGCGGGCTCGGGCTCGTCGGGCACGAGGCGGAGTAAGCCGCTCATCGCGCACCGCCCGCGGCCAGGGCCATGACCGGTCTCTCGGCGTCCGCGAGGTCCCGGGCCGGGGCCTCCTGCCTGCGCCGGGGCCGTTCGAGGGCGGACTCGGGCCGGCGGGTGCCGGCGAGGTCGTGGTAGATGCCGCGGAAGGCGTCGATGGTCTGCCGGAGGGTGAACTGTTCGATGACCCTGAGCCGGGCCCGTTCCCCCATGTCCGCGCGCCGCGCGGGGTCGCGCAGGAGCTTGAGGGCGGCGCGGGCCATGGCCTCGGGGTCGCGGGGCGGTACGACGAGCCCGGTGTCGCCGACGGCCTCGCGGACGCCGCCGACGTCCGTGGAGACGGTGGCCCGCCCGCACGACATGGCTTCGATGAGGGTGAAGGGGAATCCTTCGCTGATGCTGGAGAGCATCACGACGTTGCCGGCGGCATAGGCGTCGCGGATGTCGTCGACGCGTCCTTCGAAGACGACGGCTTCGCCGGCGCCGAGTTCCGCGGCGAGCTTCTCGCAGGCGGTGCGGTAGCCCTCGCCGCCGCGCGGGGTGCCGCCGAAGAGCCGCAGGCGGGCCTCGGGTATTTCCTCGCGGACGAGCGCGAAGGCGCGGATGAGCGTCTCCAGGCCCTTGATGGGGTCGACGCGGCCGGCCCAGCTGAGGGTCGGGGCGTCCGGCTCGGGCCCGGCGGGCGGGAAGGCCGTGGGGTCGACGCCGTTGTAGACGGTGCGGATGCGGTCGGGCGGGGTGCCGCCGTGCTCCTCCCAGCGCCGGTTGTAGCGGTTGCCGGGGGTGACCAGGGAGGCGCACCGGTAGCTCTCCGCGGCGAGCATCCGGAACAGGCCCAGCATCAGGGCCTTGACCGGCCAGCGGTAGGACTCGGCGCGGAAGCTCAGGTAGCGCTCGCGCAGGTAGATGCCGTGTTCGGTGAGGAGGAAGGGCGTGCCGTGCCGGTGGTGGGCGACCAGGCCGGGCAGCGTCGCGAGCCCTCCGCTGACGGCGTGGGTGACGCCTCCGGCGGGCGGGGTGGCCGCGAGCGGGCGCAGGGCGTGCTCCAGCAGGTCGGTGGCCAGCAGGGCGTCGTGCAGGGTGGGGCGGGCGGCCGCGGTGTGCAGGTGCGGCCGGTTCCAGACGCGGACGAGGGTGCGGGCGGCGGCCTCGCCGCGCAGGGCGGCCGACAGGGAGCCGGAGGCGGCGTGGTCGGCGAGGCGGTAGAAGGTGCGGGCGAAGTGCGGCTCCTGGTCCGGGTCCAGGAGGGACAGCAGGAACTGTTCGTAGGCGGTGAGGAAGGCCCGCAGGTCCCGGCCGCGCGGGGCGCGGCCGGGGGGCGGAGGTCCCCACAGGGCGTGGCTCTCCACCTCCCGGACGTGGCCGGGCAGTTCCCAGGCGAGCGGTTCGCGGCCGGTGCCGGTGACCGCGATGACCCGGAAGTCGACGTCGGGCATGCCCTGGACGAGCTGGTCGCACCACACGCTCACTCCGCCATGGCTGTGCGGGTACGTTCCCTCGGTGAGCAGGGTCACCGTGGGGGTGTCGGATGCCGTTTCGGCAGGCGGTCCGTGCATAGAACTCGGTTCTCTCCAGTGTCGGCTGTGCAAGGGGTGGTGCGGCACGGAGTGATGGCGGGCCGGGTCAGCGCCGGGCGGCGGCATCCCCGGGGCCGTAGGGCACGCGGGCGGTGACGCCCTCGGGAACCGGGAGGGACTTCGCGGCCGGGGGCTGTGCGGCGGCGGTGGCGGAGGTCAGCGCGCGGGCCGACGGGGTGGCGCCGGCGGGCAGGGTGAGGTCGAGGCGGTCCTGGCCGGCGGCGGGGGCGGCCCAGCCGGAGCGCAGGCCCGCGTAGGCGTCGCCGAAGGCGGCCCGGGTGTCGTTGCGGACGGTGCCGGCGGGCAGGGTGGCGGAGAGCTGCGTCCCGGCGGGTGCGGAGACGGTGACGGTGCTGCCGATGCGGTAGGCGGTGACCTTGCCGGCGGAGACGGCGGCGGCCCAGGCGGCCCGCTTGCTCATCTCCGTGCCGATGTCGCGCATGCGGAGGTTGACCAGCGGGGTGTTGTCGGCGTACAGGCCGGAGTAGTCGGAGAGGACCTTCTCCAGGACGGTGTAGCCGATGCGCTCCTCGGCGAGGTTGGACTGGTGCATGAAGTGCGGGCGCGGGTCGTTGGCGAGGACGTGGCCCATGGCGATGCGGGCCTCCAGGGGCACGATGTAGGACGAGAAGCCGGTCTTCACGTCCAGCGGGGCCTTCAGGCAGGTGGTCGTGGTGGAGTTCTCGCAGGTGCCGCTGCCGCCGTCGGCCTTCTTCGTGTACAGCCAGTTGTACTCGTCGGTCTGCTCGGTGGCCTTGCCGACGTTGTAGTAGACGTTCATCGGGTAGCGCGGCACGGTGAGCGCGGGGCCGACCTGGCGCTGCTGGCGTTCGCGGGAGTTGTCGCTGGCGATCCAGCCGACGCCGTTCTGCGTGAGGGACGGCGCGAGCTCGGGGTTGTCCTTGTTCTGCTGGGGCAGGGTCTTCAGGCCGGAGTGCTCGCCGGTGACCAGTTCGTCCTTGTCGAGGGTGAGGCCCTGGCGCGCCGCCCAGTTGAGGTTGTTGCCGATCTCGCCGTTGATGGCGGTGCGGCTGACCCAGCGCACGTTGCCGAACAGGTCGGTGGCGCACTTCCACGGCACGACCGTGGTGTTCTGCACGCAGCCGAGGAAGGCGTGGGTGTAGGTGTGGTTGATCCAGCGGAAGGACTTCTGGTCGGCGCGGAGCTGGTCGAGCAGCGGGTCGTACGTGCCGCCGTGCTCGGCCTTGAACTCCTCGCTGCCGACGCCGTTGTAGGCCAGGTCCAGCGGGAGGTTGTGGCTCTGCGACCACTGCTTGGCGTACTGCGCGTCGGCGGCCGTCATGCGTATCGGCGGGCTGTCGGGGGCGGGGTTGCCGGGGCAGTCGACGTCGCCGGGGGTGCACTTGCGCTTGACGTCCCAGCGGTCGTCGGAGGCGAAGACGTCGTCGACGTGCACGCCGAGGTAGTTGCGGGAGGCGCCCAGGTGGATGCCCTGCGTCAGCCACTCCACGATGCCGCGCGAGACCAGGCGGAACTGGCTCTGGTACTGGTTGGCGATGAAGGTGACGACCAGCTCGCTGCGGCCGTCGTGGGTGTACTGGCCGATCAGGGAGCCGCGCGCGGTGCTGCCGGGGATCGGTGCGTCGAGGTAGCTGGTGTAGGTCGCGCCCTGCTCCTGTTGCGCCAGGGGCGCGGCGAGATAGCCGTAGCTCTCGTTGACCGAGGGGTCGTTGTCCTCGAAAGGAACGTTTTTCTTGAGGTAGCCGAAGGGGCCTGTGGCGCCGTCGGCCGTCACCTGGGCGGTCCCGCCGTCCAGGGGGCCGCTGTAGCCGGTGCCCTGGGGGCTGTTGAGCCCGACCTTGGGGCTCGCGTACGTGTAGGCGTCGACCTGGCGGATGCCGAAGCGCTTCTCGAAGGAGGCCAGGGCGGCCATCTCCGGCGAGTCCGTCCCGAAGGGGTTCTCGTTCGGCAGCACCACGCCCTGGAATCTGGCCCGCGGTCTGCCGTCCACGGTGTCGCTGAGGAACGCCTCGTCG
Source organism: Streptomyces telluris (assembly GCF_024519335.1). NCBI lineage: Bacteria > Bacillati > Actinomycetota > Actinomycetes > Kitasatosporales > Streptomycetaceae > Streptomyces > Streptomyces telluris. Next base: position 151,792 of record NZ_JANIID010000001.1, on the reverse strand, counting down.
ATGCGGGGCCGCCCGCCGTCCGTCAGGTCCACCGCGGTGTACGGCGTGCCGGCGCCGTCGAGCTCCGCCCGGATCGCCTCCGTGGCGGGCCCGCCGTCGTCCACGACGAGGACCCGCAGGTCGATCCTCGGCGCCGGGTCGGCGGCATGGGCGGCCCCGGCCGGAACGGTGACGGCGAGCAGGGCGGCCGCAGTCCATGCTGCGGCAAGGCGGGTCGAACGACCCATAGGATTCTCCCCCCAGGACGGCGGCGCGCACGGCGCGGCCCTCCGGTTCCAAAGACACGTGCGGGCGGCGGCCGACGGCCCGGCCCGCACATCGAATTGATGATCCCCATTTGGTCCCCAGCGGCACGGCCCCACGGCGGTCGCGCCTCCCCACCCGACCGCCTGCCCGATCCCCCCACGGCACGGACACCGATGCCCGTGACCGGACCGCACGGCCGGAGCCGGACCGCACGGCACAGCGCGGGCGGCGGGCACACACGTGCCCGTGCCACGGCACCGAGAGGCACTTGCGTCCCTCAACAGTCTCTCGACCGCCCAGGCATATAGTGCGCCATGCCCGGAGGTCTCGCTGGCTCACCGGCCATGAGCGGGGCGGAACTCGCGCGTCCCTGGCCGGAATTGAGCGCCGCGCGATCACTCACCGCGGCGCGGGCGACGGCGCCGCGCCGGGCGACGGGCCCGCGGGTGACCTGTGGCGACATCACCGTCCGGCACGGATGCCCCGGCGTGTGCCCCCGGGCGCCCCAGGGGTACCGTAAGCGCCGGGCCATCCCGAGATCGGCCGGATGACGGCCGTCCGACTTTTCTTCCGTATCCCCTGATCGCCGCATACATCCCCCCGGTCACCGCCGTAGGCGATCTCACCGGGCGAGACCGCCCTCCGGGCCGGGACGCAACCGGAAGCAACTCCTCGCCCTCTAAGTAAGGTTGCCCTCCTTCACGGCGGCGCCCGCCTCCACCCCTCCCGCCCCCTGTCCTCCTGTTCTCCCGGCCCCTTCCCGCCCTCCCCTCCTTCCCCGAGGTGGGGTCCAGGAGGCAGGGTGGGGGCATGAGGCTACTGATACTGGGCGGCACGGAGTTCGTGGGCCGCGCCGTCACCGAGGCGGCCCTGGCCCGCGGCTGGCGGGTGACGGTCTTCCACCGGGGCCGGCACGCGCCGCCGGAGGGCGCCGCCGCCCTGCACGGCGACCGCCGGGAGGCGGACGGGCTGCGGGCGCTAGGGCGCGGCGAGTGGGACGCCGTCGTCGACACCTGGTCGTGGGCGCCGTCGGCCGTGCGGGACGCGGCCCGGCTGCTGGCCGGGCGCGCCGGGCGGTACGCCTACGTCTCCAGCGGCTCGGTGTACGCCTATCCCTCGCCGGCCGGACGCGACGAGAACTGGCCCGTGGTGGACGGCTCACCGGACGCAGGCGAGGTGGGCTACGCGGAGGCCAAGCGCGGCGGGGAGCTGGCGGCCCTCGGCTCCTTCGGCGACCGGGCGCTGCTGGTACGGGCCGGGCTGATCCTCGGCCCCGGCGAGAACGTGGGCCGGCTGCCGTGGTGGCTGGGGCGGATCGCCCGCGGCGGGACGGTGCTGGCCCCCGGCCCGCGCGACCTGGGAGTGCAGTACGTCGACGTGCAGGACCTCGCCGCCTGGATCCTCGACGCCCTCGCGGCCGGGCTCGGCGGCCCGTACAACCTGGTGAACCCGCCCGGGCACGCCACCATGGGCGAACTGCTGGAGGCCTGCGTCCGCGCGACGGGCTCCGGGGCGGTCCTGCGCTGGACCGGGCCCGAGGAGATCCTGGCCGCCGGCATCGAGCCCTGGACCGATCTGCCGGTGTGGGTGCCGCCGGGCGAGCTGTACGACGTGCTCCACCGGGGCGACGCCTCCAAGGCCCTTGCGGCGGGGCTGCGATGCAGGCCCGCGGCCGAGACCGTGGCGGCCACTTGGGCCTGGCTGCAGGAGCTCGGCGGCCGGGCCCCGCAGCGCCCGGACCGGCCGCCGCTCGGACTCGCCCCGGAGCGGGAGGCGGCCCTGCTGGAGCGGCTGACGGCCGCCGGCTGAGAAACGGCCGGACGGGGAGTGCGGCCGCCATCGTCCACATAAGCTGAAATTCCGTCTCAAAAGACTAAACCCCTTCCACTGATTGCCCGTCTCTCCCGGCGTAACGCGCCCTCCAAGAGGAGTGACTGCCGTGGGTCTGACGTCTCGGACGTTCCTGCTCGTCCTCGTGCTCATCGCCCTCGCGGTGAGCGCGCTCGCGCTGTGGCTGTGGCCGCGTGCCGCGCGGAAGGGGCCCCTGGCGGTGGCGGGCCGCCTCGGCCTGCTCGTCGTGACGCAGGTCAGCGTCCTGGCCGTGCTGCTCGTCGCCGCGAACAACGAGTACGGCTTCTACTCGACCTGGAACGAGCTGCTGGGCCGCGCGTCGAGCAAGCAGGTCCTGCAGCCGGGCACGAAGGACGGCAGGCGGCCGCCCGCCCTCACCGTGCGGGGGCAGGAGTCCATCGGGCTCAAGGGCACCCGCGAGAAGGCCGGGCAGGTGGACCGCGTCGAGATCCGCGGCCCGGTCAGCGGGCTGAGCATGGACGGCTACGCCTACCTGCCGCCCGAGTACTTCCAGAAGGAGCACGAGAAGGAGAAGTTCCCCGTGGTGGTGGTGATCACCGGGCAGCCGGGGGTCTCCAAGAACCTCATCACCCAGCTGAAGGTCCCGCAGGCCGCCTCCTCCGCCATCATGAAGAAGGAGGTCAGGCCGACGATCTACCTGCTGGTCCGGCCCTCGGTGGTCGCCGACCGCGACACCAACTGCACGGACGTGCCGGGCGGTCCGCAGGCGCTCACCTTCTTCAACGAGGACGTGCCGCTGGCCGTCACCGACGTGTACCGCGCCTCCGACGCCCCCGGCAGCTGGGGCGCCGTCGGCAACTCCACCGGCGGCTACTGCGCGCTGAAGCTCGCGATGACCAACCCGGCGCGCTACGGCGCCGCAGCGGGCCTGTCCGCCGACTACTTCGCGCGCCAGGACGGCAGGACGGGCGACCTCTACGCCGGCAGCAAGGCGTACCGGAACGAGAACGACCTGACGTGGCGCCTGGAGCACATGCCCCCGCCCCCGGTGTCCCTGCTCGTGAGCACCAGCAGGAACGAGAGCAACTACGAGCCGAGCCTGAAGTTCGCGCAGAAGGCGAAGCCGCCGCTCAAGGTCGACAAGCTCGTACGGGACGAGGGCGGCCACAACTTCCAGACGTGGCGCGAGGAGTACCCGGTGGTGCTCAGGTGGCTGGACAAGGAGCTCAAGGAGCTGACGGCGCCCCGCAAGAGCGGTCAGTAGCACCGCCGCGCGGCGTCTCCTCACGGGCGCTCCGGCCCGTCTCCCCCTCCCCCGAACGCGCAACGCGCCGCCCGGCGCCAGCGGTTGGCGGGCAGGGCCGGGCGGAGGGCGGCCAGAGCCCCGCAGTACTTCGTGAAGACCGCAGGCCGCACCCCGCACGCGTGCAGGAGCCGGTCGGCGTCCGTGAGGTGCCCCGCGGTCTTGGTCTCGACGAGGACGAGGCCCGCGTCGCACCGCACCCGGTACCCGGCCCCGGCCCCGGCCCCGGCGCGCAGGTCGTCGCAGACGAGGCCCGCGTCGCACGTGATGCGTTCCCCGTCGGCGACGAAGGTCGCGCGCAGGTAGTCCGTGCTGAGCGAGGGCTGCAGGATCGCGGGCGAGTCGATGCCGTAGGCGCGCTGCAGGGTGTCGGCGAGGAAGGCGCGGTAGTCGGCGTCGAGCGGGGTGTCCGTGCCGGCCAGCGGCCGCCGGTGCTTGACGGTGTCGCCCCGGCGCCCCTTCAGCTTGACCTCGAACTGGCGCTCCCCCGTGTCCTGGTAGACCCGCTCCCGCACCTTGAACCGGAGCCTGCGGCCCTGCCGGTGGTCGTGGAAGGAGCGCAGGCCCGGGGTGTCGTAGTAGACGGAGTGGTAGCGGAAGGCGCGGCGGCCGTCGATGGTGAGGGCGCGGAAGGGGCCGCCGGGTCTGCGGGGGTCGGTCAGCCGGGCCGCTATGGAGAGGAAGGTCTCCGCCGGTACGAGGTAGCTCCGGTCGAAGCGCGCCATCAGCTCGGCGCGCGCGTTGACCTCGGCGAGGGGGATGGGCTCGGTGGCATGCGCCGCGTCCCGGACGGCCCGGACCGCCGCGGCGGAGGCGGGCGGCACGGAAGGGACTTCCGCGGGCGTCACCGCGGGGGCGCCCGCGGAGGCGGGCTGCCGGACGGTGGCGGTCACACGGACCCCCACGCGGGTGCGGCCTCGGCTCCGGCCTCGGCCCGGGCTTCGGTACGGGTCTCCGTACCGAAGCCGGCTGCGGCCGGGACGGCGCTCCCGCGGCGGCTTCCCGGCTCGGGCTCGCGGTAGCGGACGTCCACGACCGTCAGGTCGCGCACGTAGTCGACCTCCATGACCGTCCAGTGCATCGGGTCGCCGAGGCGCCGGGCGAGATCGGCGCGGAGGGCGGAGGGGTCGGCGTGCACGGTGTCGAGGGTGACGACGGTGCGGCGGGAGCGCGCGAGGAGACGGGGGTGGTCCGCCGCGTAGACGACGAGGAGCAGGACCGCGCTGAGCGCGGCCGCGAGCCCGAACGCGAGGTGCGGCAGCCCCGTGATGAGCCCCAGGACCAGGGTGGTGAAGTAGTACGCCACCTCCTCGTGCTGCACGGAGTCCGACCGCAGCCGGATGATCGACAGCACGCCGAACATCCCGAACCCCAGGGCCATGCCGCCGCTGCCGCCCAGCTCGGCGAGGGCCGCGACGACGGTGAACAGGGCGACGTTCAGGGCCAGATAGGCCGGCACGAGGTCGCGCCGCCGGTGCCGGGGGTAGTAGATCGCGAACGTCAGCAGGCACACGGCCACGAGGTCGAGCCCCAGGTGGGCGGCGAGGTGTCGTAGGGAGTCCATCGCTCACTCTCTGTACGTAGGAAGTACCCAAAACCTAAAGAAACGCTGGGTGAACATTCGCTACTTCTGAGTGAACAATGCGCGTCTTTGACGGAACCGGACGGCAAGTGTCCGGATTACCGCCACGCCTGTCGCGTTCGACGCTCTTGCCCCGGAGGCCACGGATGTGACGGTCGTCCCGGGACCGGCCGCGCACGGGACTGTGACGCCGCTGTCATACCCGGCACACGGGCCGCGCACAATCACGCGCCACGCTTTTCTCTCCGGTCTCTTTCGGGATGAATCAACGCAAGTGAGGAGTGAGCGCCCGTGAAGCAGGAAATCCGCCGGAGCGCGGTGACGGCCCTGGTGGCCCTCGGCGCCGGCGCCCTCTCGCTCTACATCGCGGTCGCCGGCGACGGGGACGGCCTGACCGTCACGGCCGCGAGCCGCTTCGCCTCCGGCTACGTGCCGTACGCCGTGATCGTCACCCTGGTGGCCGCCACCGCCCCGACCGCGCTCCACGCGGTCGTACGGGCGGCGGCCTCCCAGCTGATCATGGTGTGGGGCTACTACACCTGGGGCCCGATGGTCACCTTCGCCTCGACCCCCACGATGGCCGCGCACTACGCGGAGAAGTGGACCGGGGTCGCCCTCACGGCGGTCCCCGTCGCGGCGCTCGCCGCCTACGCCGCGGGCAGGGCGCTGCGAAGCCTGCTGACGCCAAGGCCCGTCAGCCCGGCGTTGCAGAGCTCCCGGCCGGCTCCGGACGCGTGACGTCGGCGCCCGACCCGCCTTCGGATCCCCCGCCGCCGGGCCGCGGCCGCCAGGAGCTCGGCCGTGGAGGAGTGCTGCGGCGCGAGCATCAGCCGGGCGGCAGGACGAATAAGGGGACGAGTGGTGGGCACGGGAAACTCCAATCCGCCCATAGTGCGGAATAGTGACCCCGCCTCAGGAGTCGATCGTTCCGGTTTTGTTCCAGAGCTTCTGTGCGCCCTGATGGACCGCTTGTCGGTGTGCAGATAATAGGGGCCGCATTCCGGCTGCAGGGCCCTGCGGCCCGCCGCTGCCGGAATGCACCCGTACGCACAAGAACACCCGGAAACACCGATGGGGGCGTCAATGAACGCTGAGCTGATGGACGACGAGCAGCGGGCGGGCGCGGCCGCGCCCGCCGTACGGCGGCGGTGGCAGCGGGCCCGCCGGGCGGCCGTCGTCGCGGCGCTCGCGCTGGGCGCCTCCCTGCTGGTCTCCCCCGCGTCCGCCCAGGCGACGGAGCAGGCCCGCCCGGCCGCGGCCGTCGCCACGGTGGAGCGTGAGGCCGGGACCGGGACCGGGGCCGCCGCGGGAGCCGGGAGCACGGGCGCCGCGCCCGCGCTGCAGGCCGCGCACGGTCACCGGTCCCCCAAGGGCCACGTGACCTCTGCGGCGAAGAAGCCGAAGAAGGATAAAAAGAAAAAGAAGGGCTTCTTCAAGAAGCTCGGCATCTTCATGATCATCGTAATGATCCTGGTCTTCGTCTTCGTGATCGCCATGATCATTCTGGCGATCGTCCTGATCCGCAAGGCCCTCAAGCGCCGTCGCACCTGAGCGGATAATGAGGGTGCGGGGCGGCGCGGCCGCCCCGCACCCTCATGCGTCAGCGGACGGTCTGATCTCCGTCGGGCACGTCCTCGACGGTCACCAAGGCCCGGGGCTGCCCGAGGCCCTTGCCCACCGCCTCGGCGATGCCGCCGGGGTCGGGCGACTCCGGGAAGGGCACGGCCTCCCCGTCCCCGTAGCTCTCGATGGCCTTGACGAAATAGCCCGGGTCCCAGGCGCCGACGGCGCCCCTGACCTCGACCGCCCGCACCGGCCGGCCGCCGACCGCGCGCTTCAGCTCGGACAGGATGCGGTCGGAGCGGTATTCGCCGGGCACCTGGAAGAGGCTGGCGTGGGCACCCACGAGACCCCCGTCGCGCAGCCGGACGGTGACCGTCAGGCAGCTGGTGACGCTCGGGTAGAGGATCGCACCGCCCGGAGCGGCCTCGGCGACCTGCCCCTCCGTGATCCTGACGGGGGCCGTCGCACCCGTTGAGGCCTTGCCCGCCGCGGCCACGGCCTGCGCGGACGCCGGGGCGGCGGCCGCCTCCGCGACCGTCCCGGCCGCCATCTGCGCCGCCACGAGGACGGCCACCGCTGCGGCTGTCCGCCCGGCCGCCCGCCTCGCCTTCACACCGGTCGCCGGAGTGCGGGTCGCCGGAACGCCGCCGGTCGTCGAATCGCCCGTTATCTCATTTGTCTCATTCACGTGATCATTCTGCTCGCAGGCGGCTCAGACCGCCGAATCCGGGCCGAACCGGCTGCGGACCGCGATCTGGACCTCGTCCTCCTCGGCCGGATCCGCCGCGAGCCGGCGCAGCTGCTCGACGACGCGGACGTCGCCCGTGGCGGCGTGGTGCGCGGCGAGCTCGCGGGTGCTCTCCTCGCAGTCCCACAGGCACTCGACCGCGAAGCCCTTGGCGAACGACGGGTCCGTCGCGGCCAGCGCCCGCGCCGTGCGCCCGCGCAGGTGCGAGGACGACGTCTCGCGGTAGATGTGCCGCAGGACGGGCGCGGCGCAGGTGATCCCCAGCCGCCCGGCACCCGGGACCAGGTCCCACAGCACGGGCGCGTCGGGCCCCTCGGCCCGGACGGTCCGGCGCAGGGCTCCGAGGACGAGCGCCGCGTCGTAGGGGGCGCCGCGGGAGGCGAGCATGCCGGCCGCCGCGCCGCCGAGGGCGTCGCTCCGGTGGATCCAGGCGCGGGCGCGCTCCAGGGCGGCCGTGCCGCGCATCCGCTCGAAGGCGGTGACGGCGGCCTCGGCCACGAGCTCGCCGGGCTCGGCCGCGGCGGTCTCGATGAGGTCGAGCGCCTGGGGGTCGTCGTGTTCGGCGAGGTAGCGCAGGGCGGTGGCCCGGGCGCCCTCGGGGCCGAAGGCGGCGGCCTCGATGATCTCCAGCCGGTCCTCGGGGCCCGCGACGGCGTTCAGGCAGCGGGTCGCCGGGACGTGGCGCAGCTGGACGGGGTGCAGGCCGAGGCCCTCCTGGGCCCAGTCGAGGACCTCGCGCACGCTCCAGCCGGGCCGCGGGCCGGTGGGGCGCAGCTGGCGCTGCCAGCGGTCGAAGGAGCCCTGCTCCTGCGCGGCGCGCACCCGGTCCGCCGTGGCGGGCGACTGGGCCGCGTCGGCCCACAGCCGCCAGGGGCGGGGCTCGAAGGCGTCGCGCACGGCCGCGGCCAGCGCCTTCTCGCCCTCCGGGGTGCGCGGGAAGCGGGCGAGGATGCTCTCGCCGAGGGCGAGCAGGCCCGCGTCGTCGTCGCGCAGGGCGAGCTCGTCGAGGGCCCAGGCCCAGTTGGCTCCGGAGATCGCGTACCGCCGCAGCAGCAGGAGGGCGTCCTCCCGGCCGTACGAGGCGAGGTGGCCGAGGACGGCGAGGGCGAGCCCGGTGCGCTCCTCGGCGGTGTCGAGGAGGTCGTCGGCGTCGAAGAGGTGGGCGTCGATCCCGTCGAGCCCGGCGTCGAGGTCCAGACACAGGCGCGCGTAGTAGAGGGAGCGGTTCTCCACCTGCCAGTCGCGCCTGGGGTCGCTGAGGAGGCAGTGGTGGAGCGCCGCGAGCGCCTCCGCCCGCGGCGCCGCGAGGGCATGCAGGGTCCCGTCGCCGCGGCCTCGCTGAAGGAGGCCGAGCAGGGTGCCGCTGGGCGCTATGTCTGGATCGAACATGGGGTCAGCATCCGGTGCGGGGAGTCGGCTGGCAACGGGATTTCCGTCGTCCGGCATTCTTGCCGGTGTCCACCGGTGCTATGCGTGGTGAACAGGGGGAACTCGAGGTCGGTCGAGCGCCCCGCAGCCTACCTGGAGTGAGGGATTCCGCCGAGTCCTGTCCGGTTTGCCCGCACCTCGGCCACTCCGCCCCCGCATTGACGCGATCCCACTCCCCGTAATCACTTGGTCACCCCCAAGGTGAACCTTCACCACCACTTCGCCCTGCCCTAGGCATATGCCTAAGACACCACCGGATCGGGTGTTGCCAAAGCACTTACAGGCCCTCGCTCGCTGTGCAACAGTCGTTACGGCCCATCCCACGGACCCTATGGAGCCGGCCGCGCCGCGCCCCCCAATCGGAGTACGAGATGCCGTCCCCCCTCCACGCGGACTCCTCCGCAGCTCAGCCGCCCGAGCACGGCACGGTCGACGCCCTCATCTCGCAGACGCGTCAGCTGCGCGGCGGGCTCGACGCCGTGCGGCGCGAGGCGACGGGCCCGGAGGAGCCGGACGACGCCCGGCGGCGCTGGCACCGCGCCCTGTGCGATCTGGCCGCCCACCACCTCGACGATCTCGGTGAGCACCTCGGCCAGCTGCGCGAGGGCCCCCCGGCGCCCGGCCCGGCCGACGCCCCGGGCGCGGTGCGGACCGCCGTCCCGGCGCCCGCGGCCCCGCCCGCCACGGCCGCGGCCCGGGTCGGCAGTGCCGAGTGGAATCTCCTCACCGACGAGGCCACCTGGTCCGACGAGCTGTTCGCGCTCTTCGGGCGCCGCCCCGAGGACGGCCCGCTCACGCTGGACGAGCTGCCCTCCTGGCTGCCCGAGGAGGACCGCGGGCAGCTGACCGCGATGGTCACCGGCTGCCTGATCGACGGCAAGCCCATCGACGGCGAGTTCCGCATCGTGCGCGGCGACGGCTCGGTCCGCACGGTGCACATGATGGGCGAGCCCGTCCTCGGCGCCGACGGCTCCACGGCCTCCATGTGGGCCGTCTTACGGGATGTCAGCGAGCTCCGCCGCAGCCGCGAGGCGGTGGACGAGACATGCCACTCGCTGCAGCGCCGGCAGCACCTCGCCCAGGCCGAGCGCCGGCTCGCGGTCGAGCTGCAGGAAGCCGTGCTGCCACCGTGGCGCGGCTCCCTGCGCTTCCCCGAGGGCGGCACCGCGCGGTCCGACGGCTCCCCCGGCACCCTCGACCTCGCCGCTCACTACCTCCCTTCCGCCAGCAGCGCCCTCATCGGCGGCGACTGGTTCGATGCCCTCCGGCTGCCCGGGGGGCAGACCCTGCTCAGCGTCGGCGGCCTCACCGGGCACGGCGCCACCGCCACCTCCGGCATGGCCATGCTGCTGGGCGCACTGCGCGGCATGGCCGTGACCGGTGCCGACCCCGGCCCGCTGATGGGCTGGCTCAACCACCTCCTCGACGCCTCCGCGCAGCCCGCCCTGGGCAGCGCGGTCTGCTGCCGTTACGACCCCGCGACCCGCACTCTGACCTGGTCCCAGGCGGGCCACCCCGCGCCCCTGCTCTTCCGCCGGGGGAAGGGCCGTGCGCTGCAGCCGCCGGAGGGCATGCTGCTCGGTGCCGTCTCCGACGCCGCGTACGGACAGGCGGAGGAGCTCCTGGAGCCCGGTGACGTCCTCCTCCTGCACACCGACGGGCTCTCGCCCCACAGCGCCGGTCCGATCACCGAGACCGTCACCGACAGACTGCTGGGCTTGGCCTCCCGGTTCGCCACGGCGAAGTGCGCACAGGAGTGCGTACGGGCCGTGCTGGAGGAGTTCGGCGGCAAGGAGCGCGAGGACGACGCCTGCCTGCTGATCGGGCGCGTCAACGACTGAGACCGTCCATGTGAGACCGTCCATGACGGAGGCCAACGGCTGGACCGAGACCGTGTGGTGAGTGGCTGAGGCCGTCACCAGCCCGGGCCGCTGCCCGCTTCTGCCCGCTTGCGCTGCCGGGACCGCCCGGCGCGTGCCCCGGCGGCTTACACCGCCATCCCCTTTCCGCCGGCGCCGCCGCCCTTCTTCGGCTGCGCCTTGGGAGCCTTGGGCAGCGCCTGCTTGATCTCCTGCCGGAGATCCTCGATCCGGGCGTATCCCGCGTACTTCCCCGTCAGGCGGTACATCTCGCGGAGCCGGTCCCAGGTGCGGTGCGAGGAGGTCTCCCCGATCGACACCAGGGCCAGCCGGGCGTAGGTGTCCGCCTGCTCGGGGTCGTTGCTGATGAAGCAGGCCGAGGCCATGGAGATGTAGTCGAAGATCATCGACCGTTGGTGGCCGCTTCTGCGCAGGGCCAGCGCCTCCCTGGCGTGCTGCTGGGCGATGGCCGCGGCCCCCGGGTCGTGCTCGGCGAGCGTGCGATACGCCAGGGCCTGCATGCCGTGGAGGTCGGCTTCGTCGAAGTGCTGCATCCAGCTGGGGGGCGGCACGTCCCGCTTGTCGGAGACGAACAGCTCCTCCGCCTCGCCGAGAGTGCGCCGCATGGCCTGGCCCCGGCCCATCGACGCCTGCGCCCAGGCCTCGATGGTGTAGAGCATGGCGCGGGTGCGCGGCAGGGTCTCGTCGCCGGAGCCGGACTTGGCGAGCGTCATCAGGTCGAGGGCGTCGTCGGGCCGGCCGAGGTGCACCATCTGGCGGGCCGCCCGGGAGAGGGCCTCCCCCGCGCGGGGCCGGTCGCCCCCCTCGCGGGCCGCGTGGGCGGCGATGACGAAATACTTCTGGGCGGTGGGCTCGAGGCCCACGTCGTGGGACATCCAGCCGGCGAGCACCGCGAGGTTCGCGGCGACGCCCCAGAGCCTGCGCTGCAGGTGCTCGGGGTGGTGGTAGGAGAGCATGCCCCCCACCTCGTTGAGCTGGCCGACCACCGCCTTGCGCTGCAGCCCGCCGCCGCGGGCCGCGTCCCACGCGCGGAACACCTCGACGGAGCGCTCCAGGGCGTCGATCTCCGTGGAGCCCACCGGCGCGGCCTCGTAGCGGTCGAGCCCGGCGGTTTCGGCGTGGACGGAGTTGCTGCGCAGGGGATCGTCGAAGCGGGGGGAGTCGGAGGCGAGGACCGGATCGGAGTGCAGCCAGTCGTGCATGGCGCTGCTGAGTGCTGAGCCTGCGGCGAGCGCGGCGCCCGCACCCACCAAGCCGCGTCGGTTGAGCATGAGGTCCATTCCCGTGAATTCGGTGAGGACCGCGGCGGTCCGCTCGGGCGGCCAGGGAAGGCCGTCCGAGGACTGCCCCCTACCCGCGCGCCCTCGCCGACCGAACCCGAGGTCCTCGATGGTCACGACACGGCCGAGTCGCTCGGTGAAGAGGGCTGCCAGCACCTTGGGCACGGGATCGCGCGGGGACTCCCCCATGTCGATCCAGCGCCGCACCCGCGAGGTGTCGGTCGCCAGCTGCGGGTGGCCCATGACGGCCGCCTGCCGGTTCACGAGCCTCGCCAGTTCGCCCTTGGACCATCCGGCCAGGCCGAACAGATCCGCGAGGCGGGTGTTGGGTTCCCTCGTCACGTCAAGCCCCCAGGTTCTCGGCTGACTTGAAGGTAGCGGGCCGTCATGGGCCAGGCGAGTATTCGCCAGGGTTCGCCAGGGTCCGCCACATGGTGTGCCACCCGCGGGCGGGTGTGATGTAGGAAAGCGCCACCCCGGCCGCCGCCAGTCGGCCGAACCGGCCGGTAGCCGGACGCCCGAGAGGGACCGTCCGGGGCCCGGCCGCGGACCACGTGCATTCCCCAGGGTGCACGCCGGCCCGGGGACCGGGGGAGCGCGGCAACTCGTCGGCACACGAAGGGATCCGTTCCGCTCATGTATGCAGCCTCGTCCTCCGTGTCCGCCCCGCCCCGGCTCCGCCCTCCCCACGCCGGCGGCGGGCCGTACCTCGACCCCTCCCACGCCGCGGGGGCTGCCTTCGGGGGCGGACGGGCCCGGCGGTCCCCGGGGCTGGGGGGGCAACCGCTCAGCGGGAGAATCGACTTGTCCGGCCCTCAGGGCACGCAATTGCGCACCGTGATCGCCGCGGTGCACCGCATCTGCCCGGAGTTCAACCCCGTCCAGGTCCTGCGCCGCAGCGGGCACTCGGTCCTGCTGGTCGGCTCCACGGGCCGCACCACGGCAGTGGCCAAGTGTTTACTGGACCACTCACCGTCCTGGACCGAGCGGTTCCGGCACGAAATAGCTACATACCGTGCGTTCGTCCGCCACCGTCCGCCGGTGCGGGTGCCACGGCTCATCGCCGCGGACCCCGACAACTGCACGCTGGTGATCGAGCGCATGCCCGGGCGTCCCGCCGCCCTGCAGCGGCACCCCTCGGAGGCGCCGCCCCGTGCCGATGTGCGGGCCGCACTCGGGGCGCTCTGCAGGGTCAACCTCTGGCGCCCGCCGGCCGGCATGTTCGACATGCCGCTGGACTACGGCAAGCGCATCGCCCGCTACCACGAGCTGGGCCTGCTGACCGACCGCGACATGGGCGATCTGCAGAAGCTGCTGCACGGGCTGGCCCACGTCCAGGGACAGTTCTGCCACGGCGACGCCCAGCTGTCCAACATCCTCCTGGCCCCCACCGGCCCCGTGCTGGTGGACTGGGACCAGGCGGGCTGGTATCTCCCGGGTTACGACCTCGCCACGCTGTGGACGGTCCTCGGCGACGCCCCCGCGGCGCGCCGTCACATCAGCCAGGTCGCCCGGCAGGCCGGCACGGTACAGCGTGACGCCTTCCTGGTGAATCTCATGCTCGTGCTGACCCGGGAGATCCGTACCTGCGAGACGGCCATGCAGCGAGCCGTGGACGAGCCGGCCCCGGCGGCACCCGGCGCGGCGGAGTCGGGTGAGGAGCAGCGGCTGTTGCTGCGCCGCCTGCACGACGACTGCGCACTCGCCAGGCGCGCCGTCCGGACCGCGGTCGGCACCCGCTGACCCACCGCCTCCGCCCCCTCCGCGACACGCCGCGCACGCTGCGCGGCGTGTCGCCGTCGTATCCGGAGGGAAGGTGCCGGGAAGCAAGAGGCGCAGCAGCAGCCGTGGGCAACATGCATCGCAGCAGCATGATTGACGGAACGTCCGCCAGGGGCTACCTCTGGTTACGTCCGGTCCCGCACGCCCGATCGCGCCCCAGACCGTTCCCGCGCGTGGCACGGGCCGCCCCGAGGAGGCTGCATTGCGAGGATCCGCTCCCCGACCGTGGACCGCCCTTCTCAGACCACGGCGAAGAAGACAGGCCGCGTTCAGGGCGGCCGGAGTCATGGCTTCGGCCGCCCTGTTGCTGCCCCTGGCGTCTCACGCGACGGCCACCCCCACGGCGCCGGACCGCCGGCCGGGCTCCGGCGCCCTGCAACGGGCCTTCGCCGAGGCCTCCCGTGAGTACCGGGTCCCGCAGAGCGTGCTGCTGGGGGTCTCCTATCTGCAGTCGCGCTGGGACGCCCACGGCGGTGCTCCGAGCGTCACCGGCGGCTACGGCCCCATGCACCTCACCGATGCCGTCCATGCCCTGGCCGAGGCCCCGCACCACAGCGACGGCCGTGAGGACCCCCGGGGCGACGACGCCCGCCCGGTCCCCCGGGCCGTCCGGCCGCCCGCCCTGCCGGCGGGTGAGGTCCCCGCGCGGCTGCGCACGCTGGAGCGGGCCGCTCAGGCGTCCGGTCTGTCGCGCGAGGCGCTGCGCCGGGATCCCGCGGCGAACGTCAAGGGGGGCGCCGCGCTGCTCGCGGCGGCGCAGAAGCGGCTGGGGCTGCCCCTGAGCAAGGATCCCGCCGACTGGTACGGCGCGGTGGCGGGCTATCCGGGCGCGTCGGACACGGCGACGGCCGCCACCTTCGCCCGTGACGTCTTCGACGTGATGCGCTCGGGCGAGCGGCGCACCACCGATGCGGGCCAGCGGGTGGCCCTGCCGGGTGCCCCGCGCCTCGCCGGGCGTGCCGATCAGGTGCGGCGGCTGGGCCTGCCGGCCGCGCCGGACGAGGGGACCGAGTGCCCGAGGACGGTGGCCTGTGAGGCGATCCCCGCGCCGTACGAGAAGCTGCAGGGCGACAATTACGGCAATCACGATCTGGCGGACCGCCCGGCCTCGCAGAAGACCGAGTTCATCGTCATCCACGACACCGAGGGGTCCTGGGAGACGACGATCAAGCTGGTCAAGGACCCGGCCTACGTCTCGTGGAACTACACGGTGCGCTCCGCGGACGGGCACATCGCCCAGCACGTGCCCACCAAGGACGTCGCCTGGCACGCGGGCAACTGGTACGTGAACGCCAAGTCGGTCGGCATCGAGCACGAGGGTTTCCTCGCCCAGCCCGACGCCTGGTACACGGAGGAGATGTACCGCACCTCGGCCCGCCTGGTGCGGCATCTGGCGAGCCGGCTGAAGATCCCCCTGGACCGCCGGCACATCCTCGGCCACGACAACGTCCCCGGCACGACGCCGTCGACGATCAGGGGCATGCACACCGACCCCGGCCCGTACTGGGACTGGGCGCACTACTTCGACCTGATGGGCAGGCCGTTCCACCCCTCGGGGGGCACGTCCGGCGGCATGGTCACGATCCTTCCCGACTACGAGGAGCACCAGCCCGCGTACACCGGCTGCACGGGCCCGGCCAAGCCCTGCGCACCGCACGGCTCGGGCGCGGTGCGCCTGCACACGGCGCCGAGCGAGAAGGCGCCGCTGGTGAAGGACGCGGGGCTGCGTCCGGACGGCAGTGCGACCACGATCGACGTCAACGACACGGGGGCCCGCGCCTCGACGGGCCAGCAGTTCGCGGTGGCGGGGCGCAAGGGCTCCTGGACGGCGATCTGGTACCTGGGCCAGGAGGCGTGGTTCCGTAACCCGTGGTCGCAGCCGACCGCCGTCAACGCCTTCGGCCGGGTGGCCACCCCGAAGGCGGGGCTGGACGAGGTCGCGGTGTACGGGCGCGCCTATCCGGAGCAGGAGGCGTATCCCCCGGGCGTCCCGGTGCAGGCCCTGGCGCCGCTGCCGTACAAGCTGCTCGCCGGCCAGTCGTACGTCGTGGGGCCGCGGGTGCCGGGCGAGTACCTGTGGGCGAAGACCTTCGATCCGGCGGGCCACAAGGTGATCAAGGGCAGGGATGCGTACTACGAGATCCAGTTCGGGCACCGGGTGGCCTTCGTGAAGGCCGCCGACGTGACGGTGCAGCCCTCGAACCGGTAGCCCGGCGCACAGGACGACGGAGCCCGGTACGGCGTCTGCCGTGCCGGGCTCCGGTGTGCGTGCGTGCGCGTGCGCGCGAGGGGTGGTGCGGGGGCTCCGGGAGGAGCGGGGCGTCAGGCCGTCTGGAACATCTCGGCGGGCAGCGGCTTGAGGAGCTGGTAGAGCTCGTCGGTGATGGGCCGGTCCCAGCTGGCGATGGTGACGAGGACGCCGTCGCTGCGGTCGAACTGGGTGCAGGAGATGCGGCCTTCGGAGCACTTGATGCGCCGGACGATCAGCAGGTTGTCCTCGTGCATGACCGGGATGTCCTCGGTCTCCAGCACCTCCACCGGCTCGTCGTTGCCGAGGGCCTGGAGGAGCTGCGTGACCTCGAAGGGCACCTGGCCCTCCTCGAGCTCGCGCACCGGGGAGCCCTCGGGCATATTGCCGATGATCATCGCCGGGCCGCGCCCGCCGAAGAGGTCGTAGCGGAGGAAGACACCCTGGCAGCTGCCGTCGGGCGCGGGCAGCAGCCCGGCCCCGAGATCGCCCGGCCAGTCCCCCGGGTCCATGGCCAGGACGTCGAAGTCCGGCCCGGTGGGCGTGGCGCTGCGGCGGCGGAGGAAGGACATGCCCACATCGTACGTGCCCGGGGCCCCGGCGTGGCGCCGGGGAGAGCAACGGCACGGCCGTCCGCGCGCCCTGCGGGACGGGGTGGCGGAGCGTGCGCACGGAGGGGCGGACGGGGCGGCCGGACGGGCCGGGCAGGGCCGTCAGGCGGAGGTGCGCAGGCTGTCCAGGTGACGGCGCAGCACCTGCCGGAGGACGTCGGGGGTGAGGGTGCCGGGCTGGAGCACGGCCTGCAGGGTGAGGCCGTCGAGCAGGGCGGACAACCGCAGGCTCTCCGTGCCGATGTCCAGGTCGGCGGGCAGGCCGCCCGCTTCCTGGCCGCCGCGCAGGACGCGGGTCACGACGCCGAGCATGCCGTCCTGCAACTGCCGGGCGTGGGGCAGCAGTCCCGGCCGGGTGCGGGCAGCGGTGGCGAAGGCGATCCAGAGGACGGCCTCTTCGTGGCGCTCCCGGTCGAGGGGGAGGAATTCGGCGAGGAGGTCCTCGGCGCGGGTGCGGCGCTCCGCGGCGTCGGCGGGGTCGAGGAGCCGGTCGACGTGGGCGAGGACGCGGGCCTCGATACGGCCGGTCAGCTCCCCCATCGCGAAGATCACCAGTTCGTCGTGGTCGCTGAAGTAGTGGCGCACGGATCCGATGGCGAGGCCCGCTTCTTCGGCGACGTTGCGCAGGGAGGCGGCCTCCAGGCCGCTCCGGCCCACGACGCGGAGGACGGCTTCGGCGACAGTCTTGCGGCGCGCCCCGGGGTCGACGATCTTCGGCATGTTGGCTTTATAGCACGGTCGAGCTACCATCTTTTTTGGCGCGACCGTGCCAAAAAAGCAGGGAACGCAGGCTCGGAGGGAGTGGCGGGTGAACGGCTGGCTGCTGGGGGCGATCATCGCCGTGGTGGTGATCGTCGTGGTGATCAGGCGGCTGAAGGGGGAGCCGCTCAATGCGCGCGACCTGCTGATTCCGCCGGTCGCCCTGACCGCCATCGGCATCGTGTCCCTGGCGAAGGCGGAGCAGGTGACGGGGGCGGACCTGGCCTGGGTGATCCCCGGCGCCCTCCTGGGCTGCGGACTCGGCGCGGCGCGCGGGGCCACCGTCCAGCTCTTCGAGAGGGCCGGAGCGCTCTGGCAGCGCTACACGGGCCGGACCTTCCTGGTCCTCGCGGGATCCCTGGTGATCATGGGTGGTTTCGGCCTGCTCGCCACGCACGCGGGAGTGTCCGAGGGCGCCCGGCCGGTCCAGCTGAACATCGGGGTCAGCTTCCTGGGCGAGGCGCTGGTCATCGGTGCGCGAGCCCTGGCGAGCGGGGTGCCGTTCGCACCGGAACGTTCGCGCCGCTGACGTAGGCGTTCCAGGCCGGACGCCGCTGCGGAACGCGGTCAAAAGCCCGCCCGGACGCAGCTTGTGGGGGCGCTGTCCGGGCGGACCGACGGCCGAAGACGCCGCCGCGGGCGCACGCTACCAGGCAGTGACGAGGTCTCCCTTTCCCGGAATCGCCGACCTGGAGCAAATGAGTGAATTCCCGAAACTTCCGTTATGAGCCCGAGTTACTCAGGTCGCTTCCCTGTCTGTGAGAGGCAGCTAATCGATCGAAAGGCACAGACGTGCTCAAGAAGGTACTCACGACGGCCGCCGTGACGGTTACCACAGTCGGCACCATCGCCGGCCCGGCCATGGCGATCGGCAACGACCAGGACGTGGCCAACGGCAACGCTTCGCACACCGGTTACGGCAACACGAAGACCGGCGGCAAGCAGAGCCCGCAGATGAGCCTGATCCAGGGCACGCTCAACAAGCCGTGCCTCGGCATCGGGAAGATCGGCGTCCAGTCGCTCCTCGCACTGATCAACATCGGTGTCCAGGACGTGCCGATCCTCACGTCCCAGCAGCAGCAGCAGTGCACCGACAACTCGACGATCAGCGACGGGGACGACCCGCTGTCGCACATCCTCGACGAGATTCCGATCATCTCGGGCAACGGCTCCGGCAACAAGGGCGGCGGCCACCCCGGCCTGCACGGCCTGCACGGCGGCCACCCCGGCTTCGGCGGCCACTGAGCCACGGCGTCGTCGGACGGATCTCCCCCTGTCTCGGGTGCACGGGCCCCGGGGCGGGGGGATTCCCCTGTCCGGACCCGGTGCCGGACGCGCCCCTCACCCACCCGGAACCCGCCCGCCACCTGCCGGAAACCCGCAGGTCACAGCGGCGGGCGCCGGTTCCCGGCCGCGTCGTATACGATGACCGCGTGACTATGCTCGTCAAACGCCGCCACGTGGACCTCCTCCGCGTCACGAGCATGTCCTGTCGCCGCTACGGCTGATCTTCACTTTCCGCCCAGCCCTCTCTTCGGGCCGTGGCCTGCTTTTCCTTCTTACTTTTCCTGCCGTTTCCCGGTCCCGCTCCGCCCTGCCCGCGTACCCGCGGCGGCGGAGCGGCCGTCCGGCGCACCGCCGTACGGACATTCCGGGCCCTCACGCTGTGGACAACGCTCATGAGCAACAAGCTTCCCGTCCTCGACCTCTCCGCCGCCTCCGCCGGCCCCGAGGCCCGTGCCCGCTTCCGCGAGGAGCTGCACGCGGCCGCGCGCGACGTGGGCTTCTTCCACCTGACCGGCCACGGCGTCACCGAGGCCGAGACCGCCGACCTGTGGCGCACCATGCGGGCGTTCTTCGCGCTCCCCGAGGCCGACCGGCTGTCCATCAGCAACCTCAACTCCCCGCACTTCCGCGGCTACACCCGCATAGGCGACGAGCGGACGGGCGGGAGCCAGGACTGGCGCGACCAGCTCGACATAGGCGCCGAGCGGGAGGCCCGCGTGCCGGGCGCGGACGAGCCGGGCTACTGGTGGCTGGAGGGCCCGAACCAGTGGCCCGCGGCCCTCCCCGAGCTGCGCACCGCCGCCCTGAGCTGGATCGACCGGCTGAGCGGGGTGGCCGAGCGGCTGCTGCACGAGCTGCTGGCCGCGATCGGCGCCCCCGAGGACTTCTACGACAAGGCCTTCGCCGACCGCCCCCACCTGCACCTGAAGCTGGTCCGCTACCCCGGCAGCGCTCCGGACGGCGCCGGCCAGGGCGTGGGCGCCCACAAGGACTACGGCTTCCTGACCCTGCTGCTGCAGGACGAGGTCGGCGGTCTCCAAGTGGAGGGGGCCGACGGGTCGTTCATCGACGTGCCGCCGGTTCCGGGCGCGTTCGTCATCAACCTCGGCGAGCTGCTGGAGGTGGCCACGAACGGCTACCTGAAGGCGACCAACCACCGTGTGGTCAGCCCGTCCGGCACCCGCGAGCGCTTCTCGGTCCCGTTCTTCTACAACCCGCGCCTGGACGCCCGCATCGCGCCGGTGCCCTTCGCGCACGCCGACCGGGCCCCGGGTGTCACCCAGGACGACCGCAACCCGCTGTTCGCGGAGTACGGCCGCAACGAGATCAAGGGCTGGCTGCGCGCCCACCCGCAGGTGGCCGCCCGCCACCACGCCGGCCTGCTGACCGAGGGCACCCTCGTGGGCTGACCGCCCGTCAGGTGAGGTCGAACTCGCCCTCGCGCGCGCCGCGTACGAACGCCCGCCAGTCCCCGGGGGTGAAGACCAGCGCGGGCCCGTCCGGATTGCGTCCGTTGCGCATGGCGATGAAGCCTTCGACGAAGGCGATCTGGACCTCCCCGGCCCCCTGGCTGCTCGACAGCCAGGCGGCGTTGCCGAGGTCGAGCTCGGGCGCGGTGTCGCCCGCCGGTCGTTCAGTCGTGCTCTCCGCCACTGCTGAAGCTCCTCCCGGTCGTCGTCCGCGCCCACCCTAGCGAGCGCGGCGTGCGCCGGACAGGCCGCACGGCGGCGAACGCTCCGCCGTGCGCCCCTTCAGGTGGTGGGGAGTTCGTCGCCCACCACCCACATGGAGAAGAACTGCGCGCCCCCTCCGTAGGCGTGGCCGAGCGCCTTGCGGGCGCCGTCGACCTGGTGCTCCCCCGCCCTCCCCCGCACCTGGAGGGCGGCCTCGGCGAAGCGGATGAGCCCGGAGGCGCCGATGGGGTTGGTGGACAGGACGCCGCCCGAAGGGTTGACGGGCAGTTCGCCGTCCAGCTCCGTTGCCCCGGAGACGGTGAGCTTCCAGCCCTCGCCCTCGGCGGCGAAGCCGAGGTTCTCCAGCCACATCGGCTCGTACCAGCTGAAGGGCACGTACAGTTCGGCGGCGTCGATCTCGCGCCGCGGGTCGGTGACGCCCGCCTGCCGGTAGACCTCGGCGGCGCAGTCGCGTCCCGCGCGCGGCGAGACGAAGTCCTTGCCGGCGAAGAGCGTGGGTTCGCTGCGCATGGCGCCGCCGTGCACCCAGCCGGGCGGGTGCGGGGCGCGGGCGGCGCCCCGGCGGTCGGTGAGGACCATCGCGCAGGCGCCGTCGGAGGAGGGGCACGTCTCGGAGTAGCGGACCGGGTCCCACAGCATGGGCGAGGACTGCACCCGCTCCAGGGTGAGGCCGTCCTCGTGCAGGTGGGCCCACGGGTTCTTCAGGGCGTTGCGGCGGTCCTTGTAGGCGACGAGGGAGCCCACGGAGGCGGGTGCCCCGCTGCGGCGCATATAGGCCCGTACGTGCGGGGCGAAGAATCCTCCGGCGCCGGCCAGCAGGGGCTGCTGGAAGGGGACGGGCAGGGACAGGCCCCACATGGCGTTGGACTCGGACTGCTTCTCGAAGGCCACGGCGAGCACGGTCCGGTGGACGCGGGCCGCGACGAGGTCGGCGGCGACGAGGGCCGTGGAGCCGCCGACCGACCCGGCGGTGTGCACGCGCAGGACAGGCTTGCCGACGGCGCCGAGGGCGTCGGCGAGGTGGAGCTCGGGCATCATCACGCCCTCGAAGAAGTCGGGCGCCTTGCCGAGGACGACGGCGTCGGTGTCCGCCCACGACAGCCCCGCGTCCTCCAGGGCCCGTACGGCGGCCTCGCGGACGAGTCCGGCCAGGGAGACGTCCCGGCGGGCCGCCGCGTGCTTGGTCTGGCCGATGCCGACGACGGCCACGGGTTCCCTGCTCACGTGCTCTCCCCCTCCAGCACGGCGACGAGGTTGTGCTGCAGGCAGGGCCCGGACGTGGCGTGGGCCAGGGCCCGGTCCGAGGCGCCGCGGTGGATGCGGGCGGCGGCCTCGCCGAGGCGGATCAGGCCGGTGGCCATGACGGGGTCGGCGGCGAGCGCGCCGCCGGAGGGGTTGACCACGACGGTGTCGTCCAGGCGCAGCGCCCGCCGCAGGACGACCTCCTGCGAGGTGAAGGGGGCGTGGAGCTCGGCCGTGTCGACGGGGGCGCGGAAGGCTCCGGCGCGTTCGGCGGCGAGGCGGGTGGACGGGGAGTCGGTGAGGTCCCGCAGGCCCAGGGCCTGGGCCTCGATGCGGTGGTCGATGCCGCGGATCCAGGCGGGGCGGGCGCACATGCGGCGCGCGGTGTCGCCGGCGGCGAGGACGACGGCGGCCGCTCCGTCGGCGACGGCCGAGCAGTCGCCCGCGCGCAGGGGCCGCACGACGTATTCGCCCGCGGGGGCCTCGCCGCCGCCCTGGTGGGCGAGGGCCGCCAGGGCCTCCTCGTCGGTGTGGCCGGCGTCGATGAGGGCCTGGGCCTGGAGGGCGGCCAGGGAGACGGAGTCGGGCCACAGGGGTGCGACGTAGTAGGGGTCGAGCTGGCGGGTGAGGACGTCCCGCAGGGGGCCTGCGGAGGGCTTTCCGTGGGCGTAGACGAGGGCGGTGTCGGCCCGGCCGGTGAGGATCTTCACCCAGGCCTCGTGGAGCGCCCAGGCACCGTCCGTCTCCACGTGGGACTCGGCGACGGGCGGCCAGGCGCCGACGCCGTCGAGGGTCAGGGTGAAGGAGAAGGGGCGGCCGGCGAGGTAGTCGCTCGATCCCGAGCAGGTGAAGTCCGCCTCGCCGGGGGCGAGTCCGGCCTGCGCCAGCGCCTCGCGCAGGACGGGCAGCAGCATCTCCGTCTCGGACAGCCCCTCGGCGCAGGCGCGAGGGTCGCTGCGCGCGAAGGCGACGATCGCGACGTCGCGGGGGGCCGTGCCGCGGTCGCCGCCCGCGTCGGCCGGCTTCACAGCAGCTCCTTGTACGCGTCGTAGGCGGCGTCGGGTTCGCCGGTGGGCCGGTAGTGGTCGGGGTGGCGGCCGTCCGCGCCCCACACGGGCTCGACGCGCAGGCCCATGCGCACCTGGTCGTACGGGATGCCGCCGATGCGCCCGTGGAGGGCGAGGTCGGCCCCGTCCAGGGCGATGTGGGCGTAGACGTAGGGGACTTCGATGCGGGCGTCCTTGGCCTTGATGTTGACGACGCAGAAGGTGGTGACGGTCCCGCGCGGGCCGACCCCGACCTGCTCGGTCGCGGCGACGCCGCAGGTGGGGCAGGCGCCGCGGGGCGGGACGTGGACCTTGCGGCAGGAGGGGCAGCGTTCGCCGGTGATCCTCCTCTCGGCGAGGGCGGCGAGGTGGCGGCTCTGGGCCCGGCCGGGCGTGTAGGTGTAGTCGAGCCGGGCGGGGGTGACGATGCCCGTGACGGGGTCGGCGAAGTCGCCGTCGTGCGGTGCGGGTTCCCGTGAGCGGGCCGCCGCGTCGTCCTCGTGCGGGTCGCAGGGCTCGAAGCAGCCGATGTCGGTGACGGCGCCGGTGCGCTCGGGCGCCCAGCGGATGCGGACGCGCATGCCGGTCCGTACGGCGTGGGGTCCGGGGGCGTCGAGGACGTGCAGGAGGGCGGTGTCGGCGCCGTCGAGGCGCACCAGGACCCAGGCGAAGGGGGTGCGCAGGGGCTGGCGGGGCCGGGGGGCGGGGTTCCAGGCCCAGGTGGTGACGGTGCCGGTGGGGGCGACCTCGGCGAGGTCGCGGATCTCCTCGGCGGTGACGGGGTCGTACTCGACGGGCGGGACGAGGACGCGCCCGTCGCTCGTGCGCACGCCGAGGACGGTGCGCTCGCGGAGGCCGGTGAGGAAGGCGCTCTGCACAGGGCCGAGGGAGCGGGTGAAGGGGAAGGCGACGGTCAGGGGTGCGGTGAGGATCTCCGGCACGGCGGTGCTCCCTTCAGGCGCGCCGGTAGACGGCCGGGCGCTTCTCGGCGAAGGCCCGGGCGCCTTCCTTCGCGTCGGCGCTGGCGAGGACGGGCCGGCCGCGTTCGAGTTCGAGGGCGAGGCCGTCGGCTTCGGCGAGGCCTGCGGTGTCGTGGACGCAGGCCTTGACGGCCTCGACGGCCAGCGGGCCGTTGGCGTTGATCAGCTCGGCGGTCTCCAGGGCCCGCTCCAGGGCGGTGCCGTCGGGGACGACGTGGCCGATCAGCCCGATGCGCGCGGCTTCGCCGGCGGTGTAGGGGCGGCCGGTGAGCAGCATCTCCAGGGCGTGGGTGCGCGGGATCTGGCGCGGGAGGCGGACGGTGGAGCCGCCGACGGGGAAGAGGCCGCGGCGCACCTCGAAGAGGCCGAAGACGGCGCTCTCCCCGGCGATGCGGATGTCGGTGCCCTGGAGGATCTCGGTGCCGCCCGCGACGCAGGGCCCCTCGACCGCGGCGATGACCGGCTTGCGCGGCCGGTGGTGCCTGAGCATCGCCTTCCAGTGCAGGTCGGGGTCGGCCTTGAACCGGGCGCGGTACGGGTCGCCGGCCGGGTCCGGGGGCCCGTGCAGGGCCTTGAGGTCCATGCCGGAGCAGAAGGCCCCGCCCGCGCCGGTGAGGACGACGGAGCGGACGGCGTCGTCCCGGTCGGCCTCCAGCCAGCCGTCGTGGAGCCCGGCCAGCATCGGCAGCGACAGGGCGTTCCTCGCTTCCGGCCGGTTGAGGGTGAGCACCAGCGTGGCGCCGGTGCGTTCGACCGTGAGGTGTTCGGTGCCGCTCATGGGTGGCCCTCCCGTCCCGGTGACCAGAACAGGGTGCAGGAGGCGTGTCCGCGGTACAAGAGTTTTCTGACTTCCCGTCAGATTTCTTGGGCGCCGTCCCTTCCTCCCCACGGCGTGCGGCGCTCTAATGGGCCCGCGGCCGCCGTTCCCCCGGACAGGAGGAGACGTGGACTACAACCTCGCCGATCTCTTCGAGTCGGTCGTGGACGCGGTGCCCGGCCGGGAGGCCCTGGTCCACGCGGACCTCCCCGGGAGCGGCGCCGGGCGCCGGATGACGTACGCGGAGCTCGACGCGGCGGCCAACCGGCTGGGGCACCACCTGCGCGACAGCGGGATCCGGCCCGGCGACCACGTCGGGCTGCACCTGTACAACGGCGTCGAGTACCTGCAGGCGTTCTGGGCCTGTCTGAAGATCCGGGCGGTGCCCGTCAACGTCAACTACCGCTACGTCGAGGACGAGCTGGCCTACCTCTACCGCGACGCCGACCTCGTGGCGCTGGTCTTCGACGCGGCCTTCACCGGCCGGGTGGCCGCGGCGCTGCCCCGTACGGAGCTGCTGCGCCACCTCGTGCGCGTCGGCACGCCCCCGGCCGGGGCGCCCGAACCGGCCCTCGCACCCGTCCCGTTCACGGAGGCCGAGGCGTCGGGGACGCCCCTGCGCGGCTTCGGGCCGCGATCGGGGGACGACCAGGTCATCATCTACACGGGCGGCACGACGGGCCTGCCCAAGGGCGTGATGTGGCGGCAGGAGGACCTGTTCTTCTCCGGGCTCGGCGGCGGAGCGCCCACGGGCGAGCCGGTGAAGCACCCCCGGGAGCTGGCCGCACGCGTCGCGGAAGGCGGCGAGGGCCTGGTCTTCTTCCCCACCGCGCCGCTGATGCACGGCACGTCCACGCTCACCGCGCTCATCGCCTTCGACTACGGCCAGAAGGTCGTGCTGCACCGGAAGTTCGCCCCCGGGGAAGTGCTGCGCACCGTGGAGCAGGAGAAGGTCACCTGCATCTCGCTGGTCGGTGACGCGATGCTGCGGCCCCTGGTGGACGCGCTGGCCGGGCCCATGCGGGGCACCGACTGCTCGTCGCTGTTCAGCGTCAGCAGTTCCGGCGCGGTGCTCTCGGCCACCGTGCGGGAGCAGTTCACGGCCCTGCTGCCGCACGTGGCGCTGCTGAACAACTTCGGCTCCTCGGAGTCGGGCTTCAACGGGACCGCGACGGACGGGGCGGACGCGGGCGGGGAGGGCGCGGCTCGGGGCGGCACGGGCGGCGGCTTACGGCTGCGCATCAACGACCGCACAGCCGTCGTTGACCCGGTCACGCACGAACCCGTCGCACCCGGTGAGGAGGGCCGCGTCGCCCAGCGCGGACACGTGCCGCTCGGCTACTACAACGACCCCGCCCGGACCGAGGCGACGTTCTTCCGGGCCGGCGGCGAACGGTGGGTGCTGCTCGGCGACATGGCGAGAGCCGGTGCGGACGGGGAGATCACCGTCCTGGGGCGGGGCTCTCAGTGCATCAACACCGGCGGCGAGAAGGTGTACCCGGAGGAGGTCGAGCAGGCGCTCAAAGCCCATCCGGACGTGTACGACGTGCTGGTCGCGGGCGTTCCGGACGCGCGGTGGGGGCAGCGCGTGGCCGCCGTCGTCCAGCCGCGCGAGGGGGCGGGCCCCCTGACCCTGGACGGGCTGCAGGCGCACTGCCGGGCGCGGCTGGCCGGGTACAAGGTGCCGCGCAGCGTGGTCTTCACGGAGCGGATCCGCAGGTCGCCGAGCGGGAAGGCCGACTACCGGTGGGCGCGGGCGGTCGCGGAGGCCGGCGCCTGACCGGTCCGCCGGCTCGCGCGGGCGGCTTGCGTGGGCGACTCACGTGGGCGACTCACGTGGCCGGTCCGCGCGGCCGGTTCGCGCGGCCGGCGGCGAGGGTCCGGCGGCGCACGGCTGATGGCGCGCGGCCGCTTCCTCCACAGGGCCCGGCACCCCTCTTGACGCCCGGCGCCGCCTCTGAAAACTTGAGTCCATGCAACGACCGAACGATCGGTTGGTTCCACGGGACGCGGCCGAGCGGATGACGCGCGAAGAGCTGACGGCACTGCAGCTGGAGCGGCTGCGGGCCACCTTGCACCACGCCTACGAGAACGTGCCCTTCTACCGGCGCTCGTTCGACTCCGCCGGCATACGGCCCGAGGACTGCCGCACCCTCGCCGACCTCGCCCGCCTCCCGTTCACCACCAAGTCCGATCTCCGGGAGCACTACCCCTTCGGCATGTTCGCCGTGCCCGGCTCCCGGATCCGGCGCCTGCACGCCTCCAGCGGCACCACGGGCACGCCCACCGTCGTGGGCTACACCGACCGGGACCTGGACACATGGGCCGAGGTCGTCGCCCGCTCCATCCGCGCAGCCGGCGGCCGGCCCGGCGACAGGATCCACGTGGCCTACGGCTACGGGCTGTTCACCGGCGGCCTCGGCGCGCACTACGGCGCCGAGCGGCTCGGCTGCACGGTGATCCCCGCCTCCGGCGGCATGACCGCGCGCCAGGTCCGGCTCATCCAGGACCTGCAGCCCCGGATCATCATGGTCACGCCCACCTACATGCTCACCCTGCTCGACGAATTCGAGCGCCAGGGCGTCGACCCGCGCAGCACGTCCCTGGCCACCGGCATCTTCGGCGCCGAGCCCTGGACGGAGGAGATGCGCCGGGAGATCGAGGAGCGCTTCGCCATCGACGCCGTCGACATATACGGCCTCTCGGAGATCATCGGCCCCGGCGTGGCCCAGGAGTGCGCCGAGACCAAGGACGGGCTGCACATCTGGGAGGACCACTTCTACCCCGAGGTCGTCGACCCGGTCACGGGCGAGGTGCTGCCGGAGGGGAGCCACGGCGAGCTGGTGCTCACCTCCCTCACCAAGGAGGCCATGCCGGTCGTCCGCTACCGCACCCGCGACCTCACCCGGCTCCTGCCCGGCACCGCCCGCCCCGCCTTCCGCCGGATGGAGAGGATCACCGGGCGCAGCGACGACTTGATCATCCTGCGGGGCGTCAACCTCTTCCCCGCGCAGATCGAGGAGATCGTGCTGCGGACGCCGGGCCTCGCCCCGCACTTCCAGCTGCGCCTCACCCGCGAGGGCCGGATGGACCACCTCACCGTGCGGGCCGAGGCCCGCCCGGAGGCGACGCCGGAGCAGCGCGGGGCCGCGTCCGGCGAGGTGGCTCGGCAGGTGAAGGAGGGCATCGGCGTCACGGTGGCCGTCGAGGTGGTCGACGGCGGGACGCTGGAGCGGTCGGTGGGCAAGCTGAAGCGCATCGTGGACGAGCGGGGAAGGCGGTGAGGGGGCCGGGCACGCCGGACCCTGACCGGGCTGATCCGGGCGGCGGCGTCCCGGCGCTCCCCCGGCTGCCGTGTGCCGGCGGCCCGGCGCGGCCGCGGCGAGGTCCGCCGAGGCCGTCCTGGTCAACCGCGCGGCACAGTGGCGAACCGCTCCCGGAGCTCCCGTTTCAGCACCTTGCCGGAGGCGTTGCGCGGCAGCTCGTCCACGAAGAGGACGCGCTTGGGCGCCTTGAAGGAGGCGAGCCGCTCCCGGGCGTACGCCGTCAGCTCCTCCTCGGTCACGCCGCCGCGCGAGACGACCACGGCGGTGACCGCCTCGATCCAGCGGGGGTCGGGCAGGCCGATGACGGCGGCCTCGGAGACGGCCGGGTGACCGTAGAGCACGTCCTCGACCTGGCGGGAGGCGACCAGCACGCCACCGGAGTTGATGACATCCTTCAGCCGGTCCACGACGGTGAGGTAGCCCTCGGCGTCCCGGACGGCCATGTCGCCGGAGTGGAACCAGCCGTCCCGGAAGGCCTCCTCGGTCTCCTCGGGCTTGCCCCAGTAGCCCTGGCACAGCTGCGGGGAGCGGTAGACGACCTCGCCGGGCGTGCCGTCGGGCACGTCGGCACCCCTCCCGTCCACGACGCGTGCTTCGACGAACAGGACCGGGCGGCCGCAGGAGTCCATCCGCCCCCCGTGCTCCTCGGGGCGCAGCACGGTGGCCAGCGGCCCGATCTCGCTCTGCCCGAAGCAGTTGTAGAACGCGAGGCGGGGCAGGCGCGTGCGCAGGCGCTCCAGGACCGGCACGGGCATGACGGAGGCGCCGTAGTACGCCTTGCGCAGCGCCGACAGGTCCCGGGAGGCGAAACCGGGGTGGCCCGCGAGGGCGATCCACACCGTCGGCGGGGCGAAGAAGCTGTCGGCCCGCCCGGCCTCCACCATTTCGAGGACGTGGTTCGGGTCCGGCGCGTCGATGAGGGTGTTCTCCGCGCCCACCGCCAGGAAGGGCAGCAGGAACACGTGCATCTGCGCCGAGTGGTAGAGCGGGAGGGCGTGCAGCGGCCGGTCGGTCTCCCTGAGGTCCAGGGCGGTGATCGCGCTCAGGTAGGCGTGCACGAGCGCGCCGTGCGTCATCATCGCGCCCTTGGGCTGCGCGGTGGTGCCGGAGGTGTAGAGCAGCTGCACGAGATCGCCCTGCTCCGGGCCGCCGGCGGTCAGGGTCGCGACGCCCGGGCGCCGGTGCTGCGCCGCGCGTTCCAGCAGGGATCCCGTGGCGTCGCGCAGCGGCAGGGCGGGGACGGAAGCGGGCAGCCGGTGGGCCAGGTGCGGGTCGGTGAGCACCAGCGCGCTGCCCGACTGCTCCAGGATGTAGCCCAGTTCGCCGCCGGTGAGGTGGTGGTTGACGGGGACGTGCACGAGACCGGCGCGGGCGCAGGCCAGGAAGCCGATCAGATAGGCGTCGGAGTTGTGGCCGTAGGCGGCGACGCGATCGCCGTCGCGCAGCCCGCCGTCGCGCAGGGCTGCGGCGGCGCCCGTCACGGCCTCGTCCAGCTCGCGGTACGTCCAGGCGCGCTCCCCGTACCGCAGCGCCGTCCGCTCCGGCACCCGCCGGGCCGTGCGCCGCAGCATGCCGTCCACCGTGCTGTCCCGGACTCCCGTCATGCCCGGATCCTGGGTCCCGCGCGCACCGCGGTCAAGGGGGCGCGACGGCGAGCGGGCGGGTACGGGCACGGGCGCTCGATCGTGAAGGGGCGGCGGGCGGGTCGCGTCCGGGATCAACTCCCCGCCCCGCGCAGGCGTCCTATCCCCCGCAGGCGACTTCTCGTCCCTCCGTACCCATGGGAGCCACGTTGCCCTTACGTCATCGCATGAGAGCCCTGGCCGGCCTCGGCCTGGCGGTGCTGACCTGCGCCGCCGCGCTGCCGGGCGAGGCCGCGGCCGCCGGCGCGCCCGCCCGCGCCGAGCACGCCGAGGGAGGCGGCCTGTCGGCCGTCGTCCGCTACACCGAGTACGGCGTCCCGCACATCGTCGCGAAGGACTACGCGAACCTCGGCTTCGGCACCGGCTGGGCCCAGGCCGCGGACCAGGTGTGCATCCTCGCCGACGGGTTCCTCACCCTGCGCGGCGAGCGCTCGGCCCGCTTCGGCCCCGACGCGAAGCCCGACGGATCGCTGTCGTCCGCCACCTCCAACCTCTCCAGCGACCTGTTCTTCCGCGGGCTGAACGAAGCGAAGACCGTCGACAGGATCCTCGACTCGCCCGCCCCCGCCGGGCCCACGCAGCAGGCCAAGGAGCTGATGCGCGGCTGGGCCGCGGGGTACAACGCCTGGCTGGCGCAGAACCGCACCACCGACCCGGCCTGCCGCGGCGCCGACTGGGTCAGGCCGGTGACCACCCTGGACGTGGCCCGCCGCGGCTACGCCATCACCGTCCTCGGCGGCCAGGGCCTGGCGGCCGACGGCATCGCCGGCGCCGCACAGCCGGGCGCGGCGCCCCGTTCGGCCAAGGCGCCGGCGGACCCCGCCGAAGCGGCCCGCAAGGTCTTCGGCGAGCAGCGCAGGAACGCCGGCATGGGCTCGAACGCGGTCGCCTTCGGGGGCTCCACCGCCGCGAACGGGCGCGGCCTGCTGCTCGGCAACCCCCACTACCCCTGGCAGGGCGGCCGCCGCTTCTGGCAGTCGCAGCAGACCATCCCCGGCGAGCTCAACGTCTCCGGCGGCTCGCTGCTCGGCATGCCCGTCGTGGAGATCGGCTTCAACGAACGCATCGCCTGGAGCCACACGGTGGCCACCGGCGTGCCGACCAACCTGTACGAGCTGAGGACCGTCCCCGGTGACGCCCACGCCTACCTCGTGGACGGCAAGCCCGAGCGGATGACCGAGCGCACGGTCACCGTGCCGGTCCGCGGCAAGGACGGCAGCACCTCACGGGTCACCCGCAGCCAGTGGTGGACGCGCTACGGGCCGGTGGTCACCTCGATCGACGACCTCCCCCTGCCCTGGGCCGACGGCAAGGCCTACGCCCTGACCGACCCCAACGCCGAGAGCCTGCGCTTCACCGACGCCTCGCTCGCCCTGGCCAAGTCCCGCAGCGTGCGCGGCGTCCAGGACGCCCTGCGCCGCACGCAGGGCCTGCCCTGGGTGAACACGATCGCCGCGGACTCCGGGGGCCACAGCCTCTACACCCAGGCGCAGGTCCTGCCCCGGGTCACCGACGAGCTCGCCGGGCGCTGCTCGACCGCCCTCGGCCGGCAGACGTTCCCGGCCGCGGGTCTGGCCGTCCTGGACGGCTCCCGCGGCGACTGCGCGCTCGGGCGCGACGCCGACGCCGTCCAGCCGGGCATCTTCGGCCCCTCCGCGATGCCGGCGCTGGTCGACGCCCCGTACGCCGAAAATTCCAACGACAGCCCCTGGCTGCCGAATGCGGACCGCCCGCTCACCGGCTACCCGAGGATCTTCGGCGACGTCTCCACCGCCCGCTCGCTGCGCACGCGCGGCGCGATCGAGGACGTGTCCGCCATGGCAAAGCGCGGCGGGCTGACCGTGGCGGACCTGGAGCGGCATCAGTTCGCGAACCGTGCCCCCGCGGGGGCCCTGGCCGCGGCCGATGCGGCGAAGGCCTGCGCCGCGCTGCCGGACGGCAGGGCGACGGGCAGCGACGGCAAGCCCGTCGACGTCTCCGCGGCCTGCGGAGTGCTGGCCCGCTGGGACCGGACGGTGCGTACGGACAGCAAGGGCGCGGTCCTCTTCGACCGCTTCTGGCGCAGGCTCGTGCGCTCCGCTCCGCAGGCCGAGCTGTGGCGCGTGCCCTTCTCCCCCGCCTCCCCCGTGACCACGCCGAACACCCTCAACACGGCGTCCCCGGCGGTCGGCCGGGCCCTCGCCGACGCGGTCGCCGAGCTGCGCGGGGCGGGCATCGCCCTGGACGCGCCCCTGGGCGAGCACCAGTTCGTCGAGCGCAACGGCAAGCGCATCCCCATCGCGGGCGGCGCCGACGCCCTGGGCATCTGGAACATGATCGAGTCGGCGCCGTGGGACTCCGCCCGCGGCGGCTACACCGAGGTGCGGCACGGCTCCAGCTACATCCAGGCCGTCGGCTTCGACGGCGGCCCCTGCCCGGCGGCCCGCACCCTCCTGACGTACGGGCAGTCCTCCGACCCCACCTCGCCGCACTACGCGGACCAGACGCGGCTGTTCTCGGCCGGTCGCATGGTCACGGCCCGCTTCTGCGAGAAGGACATCCTGTCCTCGCCGCAGCTGCGAGTGGTGCGCGTGGGCGAACGCTGACGGCCCGCATCCGCTGACCGGGGCCGGGTGCCGCTCACACCGAGCGGCCCCGGCCCTTCCAGTGGGGCTCCCGCAGGCGGCGTTTGTAGAGCTTGCCGTTGGGGTCGCGGGGCATGGCGGCGATGAACTCGACGGACCTGGGGCGCTTGTAGCCCGCCAGCGCCCCGGCGCAGTGCGCGAGGATGTCCGCCGCCAGCGGGGCGCCCGGTGCGTGCCCCTCGGCCGGTTCGACGACCGCGCGCACCTCCTCGCCCCAGTCGTCGTGCGGCACGCCGAAGACGGCGGCGTCGGCCACGCCCGGGTGGGCGAGCAGCACGGACTCGATCTCCGCGGGGTAGATGTTGACGCCCCCGGAGATGATGAGGTCGATCTTGCGGTCGCGCAGGAAGAGGTAGCCGTCCTCGTCGAGGCTGCCGAGGTCGCCGACGGTGAAGAAGTCGCCGATGCGGCTGTCGCGGGTCTTGCCGGCGTCCTTGTGGTACGCGAAGCCGCCGGTGGTCATCTTCATGTAGACGGTGCCGAGCCGGCCGGCCGGGAGGCGGTTGCCGTCGTCGTCGAAGACGGCGAGCTCGCTGATGGGCCACGCCCTGCCGACGGTGCCGGGCTTCTTCAGCCAGTCCTCGGCGGTGGCGAAGGCGCCGCCGCCCTCACTGGCCGCGTAGTACTCCTCGATGCAGCCGCCCCACCAGTCGATCATCGCCCGCTTGACGTGCTCGGGGCAGGGCGCGGCGCCGTGCACGGCGTGGCGCATGGACGAGACGTCGTAGCGGGCCCGGACGTCCTCCGGCAGCGCGAGCAGCCGCTGGAACTGGGTGGGGACCATGTGCGTGTGCGTGCACCGGTGCGCCTCGATCAGGCGCAGCATCTCCTCGGGCGTCCACTTGTCCATCACCACCAGGCGGTGGCCGATGTGCAGGGACGCGGCGGCGAACTGCAGGACGGCCGTGTGGTAGAGCGGCGAGCACACCAGGTGGGTGTTGCCGTCGAACGGCCGGATGCCGAAGATGCCCAGGAACCCGCCGAGGTGGCCCTCCTCGGGCGGCTTGCCGGTGAGCGGGCGGCGGATGCCGCGCGGCCGCCCGGTCGTGCCGGAGGTGTAGTTCATGACCCAGCCGAGGGTGCGGTCGGCGGGCGGGGTGTCCGGGCGGCGGTCGAGGAGGGCGGAGTACGGGCGGAAGCCGGCGATGTCCCCGACGGCGTAGCGCCGTGCGGCGGGCAGCGCGGCCTCGTCGGCGGCCGCCGTGGCCGTGGCGGCGAACCGCTCGTGGGCGATGAGGACCTTGGCCTCACTGTCGGCGACGATCCAGGCGATTTCCGGCCCGACGAGGTGGTGGTTGACCGGCACCAGGTAGAGACCGGCCTGGGTGGCGGCGAGGTGGGCGGTGAGGAGCTCGGCGCCGTTGGGCAGGACGACGGCGAAGGCGTCGCCGCTGCGGAGTCCCGCGGCGCGCAGCCCGTGGACGAGGCGGTTGGCGGCGCCGTGCAGGCGTCCGGCGGTCCACGTGCCGTCGGCCGGGTCGACCAGGACGACGCGGTCGGGGTCGGCGGCGGCCTGGGCCCAGAACCCGTTGGGCGGTTGGGGTGGCATGGGGCCTCCTTCGGGTCGGAGGTGGACGGCACGGACGGGGTGCACGGCGGGGGGCGTACGCGGCCGGGCCGGACGCGCGGCGTGGACGGCCGGAACGGCCGGAACGGCCTACGTGACCCGGGCGGTCAGTCCGGTGAGTCAGCGGCCGGTCCTGCCCGCCCCACGGGGGCACCCGCCGCCGCAGGGGCACCCGTCCTCGCCGCGATGCGGTCGAGCCGCGCGACGGCCCGGTCGAAGCCCCTCGTCAGGTCGTCGAAGACGGCCTGTACGCCGCGGCGGCTGTTCATGCTGCCCACGATCTGGCCGACCGGCGTGCCCAGCAGCGGGGCGGCCTCGTACTTCTGGATGCGGGTCAGGGCCTCGGCGACGAGGAGGCCCTGCAGGGGCATGGGGAGGGGGCCGGGGCCGGACGGGTCGTCCCATGCCTCGGTCCAGGCCGTGCGCAGCTGGCGGGCGGGCTTGCCGGACAGGGCGCGGGAGCGCACGGTGTCGCCGGAGCCCGCGGCGAGGAGCTTGGCGGTCAGGGCCTGCGAGCCCAGGTCGGCCTCCTCGGTGGTGAGCCAGAGGGAGCCGATCCACACGCCCTGCGCGCCGAGGGCGAGCCCGGCGGCGATCTGCTCGCCGGAGCCGATGCCCCCGGCGGCCAGGACGGGCAGCGGGCCGACGGCGCGGACGATCTCGGGGGTGAGGACCATGGTGGCGATCTCGCCGGTGTGGCCGCCGGCCTCGTAGCCCTGGGCGACGACGACGTCGATGCCGGCGTCGGCGTGCCGGGTGGCGTGCCGGGCGCTGCCGGCGAGCGCGGCGACGAGGGTGCCGTGGGCGTGGGCGCGCTGCACGACGTCGGCGGGAGGCGGTCCGAGGGCGTTGGCGAGCAGGGCGAGCGGGTGGTCGAAGGCGGCGTCGAGCTGGGCGCGGGCGACGTCCTCCAGCCAGCCGGTGATGCGCCAGCCCCGCCGGTCCCCGGCGGCGAGTTCGGGGACGCCGTGCCGGGCGAGGAGGTCCCGGACGAAGCTGCGGTGCCCGTCCGGGATCATCGCTTCGACGTCGGCCTCGGTGACCCCTTCGGCCCGTCCGGCGGGCATGACGACGTCGAGCCCGTACGGCCTGCCGCCGGTGTGCGCGTCCATCCAGTCGAGGTCCCGGGCGAGCGCTCCGGGGTCGGTGTAGCGGACGGCGCCGAGGACGCCGAGCCCTCCGGCCCGGGAGATCGCCGCGGCGACCGCGGGGAAGGGCGTGAAGCCGAAGACGGCGTGCTCGATGCCCAGCCGCTGGCTCAGCTCGGTCTGCATGGGCGGCAGGATGCCGCAGGAGGCCGGGCGAGGGAAGAGGTTTTCTGACGCGTCGTCAGCAGACTGGGCCACCGGGTACGAGGCGGGAGCCGGCTACCGGTGCAGCGGCCGGCCCCGCGTCTGCCCGACCCGCCGGACCGCCGCGACCTGGCGGTAGAGCTCCACCGCCTCGGTGGAGCGGCCCAGCTGTTCGAGGCAGTGCGCCTCGTCGTTGCGGCTGGTGAGGGCGTCCGGGTGGTCGGCGCCCAGCACCCGCTGCCGGGCCTGCGCGACCTCGCGGTAGACGGCGAGGGCCTCGGTCCAGCGGCCCAGCCAGCCGAGCCCGACCGCGATCTCGCGCCGGCTCACCAGCGTCTCGGGGTGGTCGGCGCCCAGCACGCGCTCGCGGACCGCGCCGACGTCGCGGGCCTCGGCCAGGGCCTCCTCCCAGCGGCCGAGGCGGCCGAGGTTGACGCCCAGGCAGTGCCGGGCGCGCAGGGTGTCGGGGTCCTCGGCCCCCTGGGCCCGGGTGCGCTCGTCGACCAGATCGCGGAACAGCCCCAGGGCCTCCGCGCTGCGCTGGAGGCGGCCCAGGCAGATGCCGGTCTCGTAGCGGGCGGCGAGCGTGTCGGGGTGGCCGGGCCCCAGCACCCGCTGCCGGGCGACGGCCACTTCGCGGTACGTCTGCAGCGCCTCGGTCCAGCGGCCCAGCTGGCCGAGGGCGTAGCCGACCTCGTAGCGGCTGACGAGCGTGTCCGGGTGGGCGGGGCCGAGGACCCGCGAGCGGGTGACCGCGACCTCGCACGCCATGCGGTACGACTCCTCCGGCCGGCCCAGGCGGCCCAGGTTGAAGGCCAGGTTGTGGCGGCAGCGCAGGGTGTCGGGGTGGTCGCTGCCCACGGTCCGCTCGCGCGCGGCCAGCACGGCGGCGTACACGTCGTGGGCCTCGAAGTGCCGGCCGAGCTGCCCGAGGACGTACGCCGTCTCCTGGCGCGCGGCGAGCGTCGCGGGGTGGTCGGCCCCCAGGACGCGCTCGCGCCCGGACGCGGCGCGGGCGTACTCGCGCAGCGCCTCGGCGGGCCGCCCCTGCATGCTCAGGGCGAAGGCGGCCTCGTAGCGGCTGGTGAGGGTGTCGGGGTGGTCGGGGCCCTGGAGGCGCTCGCGGTCGGCGGCGACGGCCGCGTGCGCGCGGCCGGCCTCCTCCCAGCGGCCCAGCCGGCCCAGCCGCAGCCCCTCCTGATGACGGGCCACGAGCGCGGCGAGGGCCTCCGGCGCGGGCGGGGCGAACGCCTCCGCGACGGCGGGCGCGCCTCCGGCGGGCACGGCCGGCCCTGGCACGGCGCGCCGGGCGGGCTCCGGCAGCCCCGCCGCAGGCCTCACCGGCCCCACGGGCTCCGCCGGACCCGCCGTCCACGCGCCCGTGAGCGCCGCCGCCGGGTCCGGCGGCGGCGCCGTCCGCGGGCCGGGGCCGGTCGCCTTGGAGCCCGTGGTCATGTTCCTGGCCCAGCCGGGCAGCCGCGGCTCGGGCAGCCGCACGGCCGACCGCACGACGGGGCGCGGGCGGCGCCCGGGCGCCGTCCGGTGCGCGGTCGCCAGGCGGGCGAGGCGGTCCGGCGGCTCCAGGACGAGCAGGCGCCCGTGGAGTTCGGCGGCGTCGGGAGGGCGGTCGTCGGGGTCCTTGGCGAGCAGGTCGAGGACGATCCGCTCGAAGGCCTCCGGCAGGTCGGGGCGGTGGGTGCGCGGCGGCACGGGCGCGGTGTCCCGGTGGCCGACGAGCACGGCCCAGGCGTCGTCCATGCCGAACGGCGGGGCGCCGGTGGCGATCTCGTACAGCACGCACCCCAGGGAGTACAGGTCGCTGCGGTGGTCGACCGGGCCGCCGCCGATCTGCTCGGGCGACATGTAGTGCGGGGTGCCCATGGCGATGCCGGTGCCGGTCAGGCGGGAGG
This sequence comes from Streptomyces telluris, assembly GCF_024519335.1. Taxonomy (NCBI): domain Bacteria; kingdom Bacillati; phylum Actinomycetota; class Actinomycetes; order Kitasatosporales; family Streptomycetaceae; genus Streptomyces; species Streptomyces telluris. The sequence goes on along the minus strand of NZ_JANIID010000001.1, from coordinate 115,122 downwards.
AGAAGGAGGACGAGTAAGAGAGGGAATCGCCCAGCCGGGCGATGCCGAAGTCGCAGATCTTCACCGTCCCGTCGGCCAGCCGCATGATGTTGGCCGGTTTGAGGTCCCGGTGCACGACGCCCTGGCGGTGGGTGTAGGCGAGGGAGGCGGCGACCTGCTCCGCGATCTCCAGGATGTCGGGGAGGACGAGCGGCAGGCCGCCGGTGTCCTCCAGGAGCTCGCTGAGGTTGCGGCCGTCGAGGAGCTCCATGACCAGGTACAGCACGCCCTCGCACTCGCCGAAGTCGTGGATGACGGTGATGCCGCGGTGCTGCAGCGCGGCCGCGACGCGCGCCTCGCGGCGGAAGCGCTCGCGCAGCACCCGCAGGTACGACGGCTCGTGCCGGGGCCCCATGGGTTTGAGGCACTTGACGGCGACCTGCCGGCCGAGCGACTCGTCGAGCGCCCGCCACACTTCGCCCATCCCGCCCCGCCCGATGCGTTCGAGCAGGCGGTACCGCCCTTGGATCAGCCTGGATTCCGCCATCCCGCGCCGCCGCCCCCGTCGATGCCCCGCGCTTCCCCCGGCCCGTCCAGTATGGCGGCCCGTCTGTGCAGGTTGTAGGAGGAGGGACGGCTACCGGGCCCGAGTCTGGCGACGGCGCGGAGGATGTGCTTGGGCGGCAGCTGCCAGCGGAGGCCCGCGGGGATCGTGCGCAGGGCGGCACCGGCGGCGCGCAGGCGGCGGGTGACGACGTGCGGGGGCGGGGCCTGCCGCCCGTACAGCTCGTGGGCGTAGGGGGGCAGCGCGGCGTACGCGAGGGAGGCCGCCCGCCCCCAGAGGAGCTCGCGCACCGGAACCACCGGAAGGGGGACGGGCGGGCGGCGCAGGAAGGCGTCGACCCCGCGGGCCTCCGGGGTCAGGGCGAGCTCGGGCCGCACCTTCTCGAAGTAGGCGGCCATCCGCCCGGCCGTGCCGGGCACCTCGGCGGGGTCGAGGCCGACGAGCCGGGCGGACTGCCGGTGTTCGGCGTAGTAGGCGTCGGCCTGGGCGTCGCTGAGCGCGATGCCGGAGCGGCGGACGACGTGGAGGTAGGAGTCGACCTCGGCGCAGTGCACCCACAGGAGCAGGCCGGGGTCGTCCACGGGATAGCGCTCGCCGGTGTCCGGGTCGGTGGCGGACAGGCGGCGGTGGATGCCGCGGACGGCCGCTCCCGCGCGCTCGGCGGCCTCGGTGGTGCCGTACGTGGTGGTGCCCACGAAGTTCGCGGTGCGCAGCAGGCGGCCCCAGGCGTCCTTGCGGAAGTCGGAGTTCTGCGTGACGCCGCGGACCGCGCGCGGGTGCAGCGCCTGGAGCCACAGGGCGCGCACCCCGGCGATCCACATCATGGGGTCGCCGTGCAGCTGCCAGGTGACCGATGCGGGTCCGAAGAGCCCGGGGTCGGCGTGCGGCATGGGGCACCTCCTGTCGTCGTCAGGTTAGCGGCGCACGCGCGGCATCCCCAGGCCGATCCAGGAGATGATCTCCCGCTGGATCTCGTTGTTGCCGCCGCCGAAGGTGAAGACGACGGCGGCGCGGTAGCCGCGTTCGAGTTCGCCGTGGAGGGCGGCGCCGGCGGATCCTTCCTTGAGGGGGCCCGCCGCGGCGAGGACCTCCATGAGCCAGGCGTACGCGTCGCGGCGGGTCTCGGAGCCGTAGACCTTGACGGCGGAGGCGTCCTGCGGGGTGAGCGCCGAGCGCTGCAGGGCGTCGACCATCTGCCAGTTGAGCAGCTTCATCGCCTCCAGGCGCAGGTGGGTGCGGGCGAGCCGGGCGCGGACCCAGCCGAGGTCGATGACGCGGCGGCCGTCGGCGAGCTTGGTGGCGGCGGCCCAGCGCCGTACGTCGCGCAGGGCGCCGGCGGCCGTGGTGCCGTGGGCGGCGAGGGTGACGCGCTCGTGGTTGAGCTGGGTGGTGATCAGCCGCCAGCCCCCGTTCTCCTCGCCGACGCGGTTGCGGACGGGGACGCGGACGTCGTCGTAGTAGCCGGCGGTGGTGCTGTGGGAGGCGAGGGTGTTGATGGTGGTGCAGGAGTAGCCGGGGGCGCTGGTCGGCACGAGGAGGAGGGTGATGCCCTTGTGCGGCGGTGTGCCGTCCGTGATGGGGGTGGTGCGGACGGCCAGCCAGATCCAGTCGGCGGTGTCGCCGTTGGTGGTCCAGATCTTCTGGCCGTTGACGACGTAGGAGTCGCCGTCGCGCACGGCCCGCGTCGTGAGGGAGGCGAGGTCGGTGCCGGCGCCGGGCTCGCTGTAGCCGATGGCGAAGTCGAGCTCGCCGGAGAGGATCCGGGGCAGGAAGTACGCCTTCTGCTCGTCCGTGCCGAACTGCATGAGGGTGGGGCCGACGGTGTTGAGCGCCATCAGGGGCAGCGGCACGCCCGCCTGCGCGGCCTCGTCGAAGAAGATGAACTGTTCCATCGGGGTCCGGCCGCTGCCGCCGTGCTCGACGGGCCAGCCCGTCCCGAGGCGGCCGTCCGCGCCGAGGCGGCGGATCGTGGCGCGGTAGAAGCGCTTCTGCTCGGCCGGGTCGTCGTGGCGGGCGTGGGCGTCGCCTGCGACCAGCCCGGCGAAGTAGTCCCGCAGCTCGGCGCGGAAGCGCCGCTGTTCCGGGGTGTATTCGAGGTCCACGGTCCCTCCGGGGTGCTCGCCGTATGCCGCGCTGACGGCGCACACCGTAGAACCTGTTCCAGAAATTCGGAAGGCGGACGAAAACAGGGACCTCGCGGGCGTCGGCCCTGCGAGGTCCCTGCGGGATGCGGCGGCGGCGCCGCGGCCGTCAGCGGCCGGCGTGCCGGCGGTGGCGGCCGCCGGCCTGCGCGCCCCCTCCGCCACCGCGGCGGCGGCTGGACGGCACGGGACGGGTGTGGCCGTGGTGGCCGCCGTGCTGCTCCGCGGCCTCCAGCTCGGCGAGCTCCTCGTCCAGGCCGAAGCGCTCCAGCAGCGGGATGCGGTAGAGCCGCGGCAGCAGCCAGGCGTGCCAGACGCCGGTGATGAAGATGATCGCGGACGAGGCGATCAGGACCGATCCCAGGGTGTCGGTCGGGTAGTGGGCGCCGACGTACCAGCGGGAGAAGGCGATGAGCAGGACGGCGAAGACGCCGACGACGACCACGGTCCGCCGGTGGCGGGACTCCCGGAAGAGGAAGTACGCGCCGATGAACGCGGCGACCGTGAAGGCGGTGTGGCCGCTGGGGAAGCTGTTGGAGCCGATCTCGGGGTCCAGCATGAACTCCCGCGGCGGCCGGGGCCGGGCGACGATGGCCTTCGCGATCTGGGTGCTGTTCCAGCCGACCGCGACGACGAGGAAGGTGGCGACCGCCGTCACCGGCCGGCGCCGCACGAACAGCAGCCAGCCGCACCAGACCGCCAGGATCAGCAGGCCGGCGACCGGGGACGCGAGGGCGCTGACCCCCTCCATGACCACGTTCAGCCACTCGGTGCGGAAGGTGGTCTGGACCGTGCGGTCCAGCTTCAGGTCGTGCGGCTGGATGAGATCGGTGTGCACGGCTACCAGGCCCAGCGCGATCGCGACGGCGAACAGCAGGACCGAGTTGCGCAACCAGTGGCGCACGTACGGCATGGGTGGGGCGTCCTTTGTAATCGGTAGGGCGGTACCGGCACGGCAGTACACGCGAAGGTGACGAATGCCTGCCGCAGGGGTGACAACGGCACGGCTGTACGGCAAAGCTACACGCGCCGCACGCGCACCCTTCGGGGACGCCCGCCCCCGACGCCGCCCGCGACCGCGCGCCCCGGGCCGCCCACCACCGGCGGCGCACCCTGCGTGAGGGATTTATATCCGACGGTGACCACCCGGCCGGGCCCGGGGGCGGGGGTGCGGGCGGCGATTCAGCCGATCGTGGACGGAGCGGCCGGGGCCGGGACGGCGCCCCTTGACGCCCCGGGGCGTCCGGCGGTTCCCGGACGAGGGGTTTTGTGCGGTGTCTCACGCCGCGAACGCCGCATTCCGCTGGCCGGATCCCGCTCCCGGCCCGCAAGGACCTTCAACCTCACGCGACTTGACGGTGTCCTCCCGGGCGTCAGCACACACGCCGGAGCAGAGGGGCTACCTGCCATGAACGTACGCACCCGCACCGTCCATAGAGCCCTGGCGGGGGCACTGGCCGCCGCCGCGATGGCCGCGGCGGCCCTCACCGCCCCCGCCGCGGCCGAGGCCGCCGGCACGACGGCCGCAGGCGGCCGGGAGGCCGCCGCCGGCCACGACCGGCACGCCGCCACCCGCAGCGCCATGGAGGCCCAGGTCGCCGCCGGCATACCCGGCGTCCTGGGGCAGGCCCGGGACGACCACGGCACCTGGCGGGGCTCCGCCGGCATCGCCGACCGCACCACCCAGCGGCCCCGGCTCTCCCAGGACCGCTTCCGCATCGCCAGCGTCAGCAAGGTCTTCACCTCCGTCGTCCTGCTCCAGCTGGAGGCGGAGGGCCGGATCGGCCTGGACGACCGCGTCGGGCGATGGCTGCCGGGCGTCGTCCGGGGCAACGGGCACGACGGCCGGGGGATCACCGTCCGGCAGCTGCTCAACCACACCAGCGGGATCTACAACTACACCGACGATCCGGCCTTCCGAAAGCTGCTCGGCCCCGACTTCCTCGAGCACCGCTTCGACGACCACACGCCGGAAGAGCTCGTGAAGACCGCGATGGCGCACGCACCGTACTTCCAGCCGGGCAAGGGCTGGCGGTACTCCAACACCAACTACGTCCTCGCCGGCATGATCGTCGAGAAGGTGACGGGCCGCTCGTACGCCACCGAGATCAAGCGGCGCATCGTCCGGCCCCTGGGGCTCACCGCCACCACGCTCCCCGGCACGGCGCCCGAACTGCCCGGGCCGCACGGCCGGGCCTACAGCACGCTCCTGGCCGAGCCCTCCCCCGACCCGAAGATCTACGACGTCACCGAGCTCAACCCGTCGTGGGGCGGCGCCGCCGGCGAGATCATCTCCACCGCCGGCGACCTCAACCGCTTCTACGGCGCCCTCATCGGCGGAAAGCTGCTGCCGGAGGCCCAGCAGCGGGAGCTGCTCACCACGGTGCCCGCCGACGATCAGATGCCGGGCGTCGGCTACGGCCTCGGGGTCGCCTCGGTCCGCCTGTCGTGCGGCACGAACATCTGGATGCACACCGGCGGCGTCCACGGCTCCACCACGATCGCCGGCGCGAGCACCGACGGCCGGCACACCGCCGCGTTCAACTTCAACGGCGACTGGACGGGCGACCTCGGCGCGCTGGTCGAGGCCGAGTACTGCGGCAAGGCCCCGTCGGGGCGGTCCGGCGTCGCCGGGCAGCAGAGGACGACGACCCTGATGGCGCTGCGCTGACGGTCCTGCTCGCATACGCCTGCGGCCCGCGGCTGTCACCAGCCGCGGGCCGCAGGTCCGCACGGGAGCGCCGGGGATCAGCCCTGGCAGATCCCGCGGGCGTAGTCGAAGGTCGCCGTGGCCTGCGAGTACTTCCACTGCGGGGCCAGCAGCTTCGCGTCGAGCTGCTGGGCGGCCTCCGGGCTCTCCACCATGTACCCGAAGTCCTGCAGCCAGGACGGGTAGAGGTTCTTCGAACCGATGTAGAAGGCGGAACCGTCCACGGACACCAGCTTGTGGTGCTGCGCGTACGGCTTGCCGTCGGCCCACTTGGCGCTGTCCGAGCTACGGGCGGTGGCCAGCTGCAGGTTGCCGCACATGGCCGTCCTCGCGCCCTGCTGACCGCCGGTGAGCAGCGCGAGGCGGTTGCGCAGGACGTCGCTGATCTCGTTCAGCGACTTGATCTGCGAGTAGCCGCCGCTGCCGACCGCGCCGCGGTTGGCGGGGTCGCTGACCACGATGCGGACCTTCACTCCGGCGGCCAGCTTCGCCGCGAGCGCGTCGTAGAGCCGGACGTCGTAGCGCGGGAGCGGCGGGCAGGTGGCGTTGAGGTCCTGCTGGGAGATCTCCACGTGGCTGCGCGCACTGGCCACGAGGGCGCGCAGGGCGCTCTCCTCGGGGTTGGCCGTGTCGTAGTCGCGGTCGGCGTTGGTGTTGTCGTGCAGGCCCACGACGCACTTGGTGTCGGGCGCCGTCGGCAGGTCCGGCCGGAAGGACGAGGAGGGGTCGGAGTCCTGGATGCCGACGCCGAGGCCGCCGACGGCGATCACCGGGACGTTCCCGGTGGCCGGGGCGGCCGCGGGGTTGGCGTCCTTCTCCATCGTGGGCATGCAGGCGGCGCCGTCGGACGCGGCGAACCACACGCTCGCGATGTTGTTCTTGTTCCCGCAGGTCCAGGTCCACAGCTGGTCCAGGTACCGGCCGGCGGAACCGGCGGCGGGCCCGGTCAGGGCGAGGTCGACGTCGGACACCGGGTGGGTGGTGTCGACGTAGTCGTTCTTCCAGCTGTTGATGCCGCCGGTGATCGCCGACTGCCCGTCCACCACGAGGAGCTTGGAGTGGTTCCAGGAGAAGGCGGTCTTCGAGGTGGTCATCGACGCGACGTTCAGGGTGACGCTGTCGGCGGCCTTGCCGAGCTTGTCGCGCAGCTCGTCGCGGTACTTCGAGGGCAGCACGTTCATGTGGTAGACCGGCGCGGCTCCGACCAGCACGCGGACCTTGAGCTTGCTGCCGTTCTCGGCCGACTTCTTCAGACCGGCGACGATCGCGTCCTGGAAAGCCCCGTCGGGGAACGGCGCCAGGGTGGATATGTCGACGGTGCGCGTGGCCCGGGAGATGTTCTCGGTCATCTTGGCGAGCAGCCGCTTCGTGCCGGGGCGCTCGGCGCAGGTGGCGTCGCCCCAGCAGCCGGGGGTCTGCAGGAGCCAGTCGGCGGGGTCACCGGAGGAGGCGTCCAGCGCGTTGCCGGCGGTGCGCTCCCACACGCGCCCTTCGAGACCGGGCGAGACCTGGCGGAGGGTCTGCTCGACGGCGTCGAGGTGCGGGGTGGCCGAGGAGTCGGCGAGCGCCGGGGCCGCGGGGAGCGTGGCCAGGGCGAGGGCGGAGACCGCTGCGGAGACGGCGGGGCGGGTTAAACGGCGGAGCCGGAGGCGGGCCAATGTGCTTCCTTGGTCGGGGGTGCGGAGGTGACCGGGAACGCGCCGCGCGGCGAAACGCGCACGGCGATCCGCAGCGCCGGGGACCGGCACTGCGGATGATCACCGGGGTGAAGCTACCAGTTGCCCGGAACGTTCCGTTCAGGAGCCGCAGCTGCTGCCTCCGCCGCAGCTCGAACTCGAACTGGAGGAGGAGCAGCTGGAGCCGGAGCAGCTCGAATGACCGGAGTGGCCGGAGTGGCCGGAGTGGCCGGAACAGCTCGATGCGCCGGAGCAGCCGTACCCGCCGCTGGTGTGGGACGACGAGGACGCGGAGGAGGACGAGGACTTCGAGGTCTTCCGGGAAGCCGGGGTCTTCGTGCTCTTGGCGTAGGAATGTCCGCCGGCCACGCCCGTGCTCGACAGCGCCGCCTGCCGCAGCCCGCTGAGGAACGGCCGGTCCGGCTCGGGCCCGCCGGCGCCGTGCACGGCGACGACGCCCGCGACGCCCTCCGGGTGCGTGGCCGAGAACCGTACGCTCCAGGGACCGGTCGCCGGCGTCCGGTTGATGAAGTCCTTGCCGCGCGGGGTGGGCCGCGCCTTCGGCCCGGCCGGCCGGCACCGGACGCGCAGCACGATGCCGGCGACGAGGAGGGCGAGGACGACGAAGGGCGTCACGAAGCTCCCGGGCATGAGGGCCAGCGCCACGACGCCGACGCCGGCGAGGACGAGCCCGCCCACCTGCACGTCCGCGGCGCGCCGCCACTTCTCCTTCACCATGGGCGACATGAGCATCCCGCGCCGGACGAGGGCGCCTTCGAGGGCGTCGACGGCCGGGGCGAACTGCAGCGACGTGCGGACCTTGCGCAGGGAGGTGCTCCAGTCGGCGCCGCAGCGGCCCAGCAGGGCGCGCTCCACGGCGTTGTGGGCGAGGGCCCGCTCGACCTTGAGCTTGCCGCTCTCGTTCACGGATATCCGCCCGTCGTCGCACATGCCGGCGATGACGGTGTCCGCCACGCGGCCGCGGCCGCCGAGCAGGTACGCGATCTCCAGCAGCTCCGGCTCGCCCTGAACGGGCGGCGGATCGGCGAGGGCACGGCGGCGGGCCACGACGAGCCGGGCCGACGGGGCGACGAGGGCGAAGAGCGTCACCAGGGAGGCGACGACGATGCCGGCGTTCATAGGGCGGTTGCCTTTCGGGTCACGCGCGAGCGCAAGATGTGCCAGGCCGACGCCAGGCGGGCCGGGAGCGGGGCGGGGGCGGTGGACCGCGCGCCGTGCCGGGCGGCCGTCCATGCCGCGAGGCGCTCCCGTTGCCCGGGGTCGGGGAGGATGCTGTCGGGCCGAATGCCTCCGGCCCGGATGCCGTTGCTCCGGCTGCCGTCGGTGCCAATACCGTCGGTCCGAACGTCGCCGGCCTTGAGGAGCGCCTCGGCGAAGTCGAGCGCGTCCTGGCGGTAGCCGTCGCTCATCGGACGCCCGCGGGCATGGGCGAGGAAGAGCCGCCGGAAGTCCGCCCCGAGGATCTCGGGCAGCTCCGGTGCGACCTTCGCGACGACGTCCGCGCGCTTGCCGAGCAGTGCCTGCTGCTGCGCCCGCAGCCGTTGCGGGTCGAAGCCGGGCGGCGGGGGCGCGTCCGCGACGAGCGCGGAGAGCAGGGCGTGCTGGGCGTGCGCGAGGCGCCGCCGGGCGGCGTCGGGGGCGGTCTCAGGTGTGCTCTCGGGTGTGGTCTTGGGTGTGCTCTCGGGTGTGGTCTTGGGTGTGCTCTCGGGTGTGGTCTTGGGTGTGCTCTCGGGTGTGGTCTCCGGTGCGGCTTCAGACACTGTGCGCCGCCCTCCGCCGCAGGTCCTGCCGGGAGGAGCGCCGGGCACCTGCCACCGTCGCCCTGATCAGGTCCAGTTCCGCGGCGAGTTCTTCGGGCGCGGGGAAGGCGTCGTCGCGCTCCAGGAGGACGCCCAGGGGCGTCACGCGGGCCGACAGCTCGGCGAGGACGTCGAGGACGGGGCCGGTCACCGGGTGGGCGTGGCTGTCGTGCCACAGCCCGCCCTGCTCGACGCCTCCGGCCACGTGCACGTAGGCGACGGCTTCCAGCGGAAGTTCGTCCAGGGCGGCCGCCGGGTCGTGGCCCAGGTTCACGTGGTTCGTGTGGAGGTTGGCGACGTCGATCAGGAGCCGCACCCCCGTCCTGGCGACCAGCTCGGCGAGGAACTGCCCCTCGGTCAGCTCCTCGCCGGGCCAGGGAAGGAGGGCCGCGATGTTCTCCAGCGCGAGCGGGACGGGCAGCATGTCCTGCGCGATGCGGACGTTCTCGCACAGGACGTCCAGGGCGTCGCGGGTGCGGGGCACCGGCAGCAGGTGGCCGGCCTCGATCCGCGGGGAGCCGGTCAGCGGTCCCCCGGAGCGGACGAAGGCGATGTGCTCGGAGACGAGCGGCGAGCCGAGGGCTTCGGCGCGCTCTGCCAGCGCGGCGAGCCGGGCGAGATCCGGCCGGTCGGCGCCGCCGAGGCCGAGGGAGACCCCGTGGGGTATCACCGTCGTGCCGCGCTCGCGCAGCTCCTGGAGCGGAGCGGGGAGGTGGCCCGGGCAGATGTTCTCCGCGACGACCTCCACCCAGTCGGCACGGACCGGGCCCGCCGCCACGGCGTCGGCTGTCTCCGGGCGCCAGCCGATCCCCGTCCCCAGCGTTTTGAGCGCACTCGGCTCACTCATGGCCCCGCCCCCCGTCCATCCCGTGCTCCCCCGTGGAGCCGAACGCCTGTACCAGCGGGCTTTCCCCGCGGCACACTGTACAAATCCTGCGGCGGAGAAACAGCATCCGTCCCGATCCGGTGCATAGCACACCCGTGGATTTCGCGCGTACATTTGCCCTCGGGTTTTCACCTCGGGGGGTCGAGTGAGCCAATACGGTCGAGGCCCGGGCGGAGGTCGGGGTTCCGCCAATGGGCCGGGCAATTTCGTAGTAATCCTCGCGGCCTGCATCGGGGCCGCCGGTGCCATTGTGGCCGCAGTTATCGGTCTGAAATCGGCAGTGGACGACGGCAACCACGTCAAGCCGGGTCCGAGTGCCACTGCACAGTCGGCCGGTCAGGGCTCTACGACCACGGGCAGCGGGGGAAACGGCAGCGGAAAGGGCGGAACGTCGTCCGGGCAGGGCCGGGGAAAGGGGTCGCCGAGCCGTAAGCCGTCCGCCTCGAATAGCGGCACGACGGGTTCGGTCGACGGCGGGACGTCCGGATCGACGGCGTCGAAGAAACCTGAGGCCTCCCTGGCTCCCCCGCCGGGATCGGCCGGCCCGGCCGGAGGGAACACCGCGGGCAATGCCGGCAGCGCGGGCAACGGGAATCCCGGCGCCCTCCCCGGACCTCCATGATGAACACCCTTGCGGCGCCTGCGCGTCAGGGCTCCGGGTGAGCCCTCGCGCACGCCCCGCTTCGCCCTGCGCTCGTACATCTCTCGTATGACCCGTGCCGTCCGCACCGGACTTCAGATGTACGAGACGCCGCCTCCTGGACTGACTACTCAGGGTGGTTCGAGGCCATAGCTTCTTGATCAACGGTTGGGCGCCCCCTGCCCTCCCCGAGTGATCACGAAGTGAGGCTGAACCATGTACGGCAAGGCATTCGCCCCCGAGTACCGGGGCTCCCTGGAAGACCTCTCTGTGAACGCCTCGCTCGAGGAAGTGCTGGCCAAGGCGGTCGGGCAACGGCAGCGCGCCCAACTGGACGGCTCCTCACTCGACATGGCGCACGCCGAGCTGGCCGTCGCGGAGGCGAGCCGGCGACTCGGCCGGGTGGAGGACGCCGAGCGCGCGTGGAAGGCGAGCTACCGGGCCGCGCGGCAGGCGGCGGACCTGGGGGCGATGGCCTGGGCCGTGTGGAGCGGCGGCACGCTCGCCCGGCAGCGCGGAGCCCTCGCCCTGGCCCGGCGCTGGCTCGCCATCGCCGCCGAACTCGCCGAGCGGGGCGACGACATCGTGGCCCGCGGCTACTCCCTGGCGGGCCTCGCCGAGACCGGCCGCATCCAGGGCGACTACCAGGCCGTCGGCGAACTGCACGAGAAGCTGCTGGCCGAGGCGCGGCGCCGCGGAGAGGCCCGGCACACCGTGTGGGCGCTGGAGGGCATCGCGCAGATGCACCGCAACTCGGGTGCGTACGACACCGCGTTGGCCATGTTCGAGGAGGCGGCGGAGATATCGGGCCGGGCGGACGACGCCCGCGGTCACGCGTGGGCGCTGCGCGGGATCGCCGACGTGCTGTCCCTGCGGGGGGAGACCGAGCGGGCGCTCGCGCTGCTGTCGCAGGCCGAGGCGACGTGCCGGCGGATGAAGCTCGTCAGCGCTCTGGCCTACAACCACAAGATGCGCGGCAACGTCCTGTTCCGGGCGGGCCGTTACGCGGAGGCCGAGGCGTGCTACCGCGGCGCGCTGGAGGAGTTCCGGGAGATGGCGGAGCCGCGGGGTGCGGCCCTGGCCCGGCTCGGGCTGGTCAAGAGCCGGGCCCGGCTGGGGCACGACCGCGCCGAGACGTCCGCCGAGCTGGACGACCTGCACCGTACGCTCGGCCGGATCGGCCTGCTCCACGCCCGGCGGATGGTCGAGGCGGCGCGCGCCGAGCTGGGGATTGCGGCGGAGCCGGCGGCGGCCCCGGCGGCACGTCCGGCCGCCTGACAGCACGTCCTTCCGCGGCAGCCCACGACAGGAGAGAGAAAGCCCATGCCCACGCAGGCCGGCCCCATGCCCACGCAGACCGCACTCCGGATCCCCGCTCCCCAGACGCTCGCCCGCGCACGGGCGCTGGCCGAGCCCGCGCTCAGAGCCGCCGTGGCGACGCTGCACCCGCTGCCGGCCCGCATGGCGGCCTTCTCCTTCGGCTGGTGCGAGGCCGACGGCACGCCGAGCCCCTCCCCCGGCGGCAAGGGAGTCCGCCAGGCGTTCGCCCTGCTCGGCGCGGAGGCGGTGGGCGCTCCCCTCGGGACCGCGGTGCAGGCCGCGGTGGCCGTGGAGCTGGTGCACACCTTCTCGCTGGTGCACGACGACATCATGGACGGCGACGAGCGGCGGCGGCACCGGCCCGCGACGTGGAAGGCGTACGGCACCGGGCCGGCCGTCCTGACGGGCGACGCCCTGTTCGCGCTGGCCGTGCGGACGGTCGCGGAGGCCGGGGGCGAGCACGCCGGCCGGGCGGTGGCACACCTGGCCGACTGCCTGGGCGAGCTGGTGCGCGGGCAGGCCGACGACCTGCTGTTCGAGAACCGTCCGTGGACGGGGCGGGGGGCGGTCGGCATACCTGAGTACGAGGCGATGGCGGCCCGCAAGACCGGTGCCCTGCTCGGCTGCGCCCTGTCCCTGGGGCCGGTGCTGGCGGGCGCTGCGCCCCTGCAGACGGGTGCCCTCGCCGAGGCCGGGCGGCGGCTCGGCACGGCGTTCCAGATCGTGGACGACCTGCTGGGGATCTGGGGCGACCCGCAGACGACGGGCAAGCCGGTCCACGGCGACCTGCTGCGGCGGAAGAAGACCCTGCCGGTGCTGGCGGCCGTCGCCCTGGACGACGGGGCGACCGCCCGCGAGCTGGCCCGGCTGCTGGGCCCGGACACGCCCCCGGACGCCGCGGCCGCGGACCGCGCGGCCGGCCTGGTCGAGGCCGCCGGGGGCCGGGAGTTCGCCCTGGAGGAGGCGCACCGCCATGCGGCGGCCGCCCACGACTGCCTGCACGGCTCCGGTCTCGCGGAAGGCGCTGTCGGTGAACTCGTCGCGCTCTCCGCGCATTTGCTGCAGCGGCAGCTGTAGCGCTGACTCTGCCGCGGTCGCGGTCGCGGCGGGCGGTCCCGCTGCCGGCTACTTCGCCGCCGGCGCCGGCAGCGGCGCGTCCTCGCAGGTGACGTCCCGGGCGGGCAGCTCTCCGGAAAGGAGGTACTTGTTCACGATGCCGTCGGTGCAGGCGCTGCCGCCCAGGTAGACGCCGTGGTCGCCGCCGGTGGCCGTCACCAGGCGCGAGCCGCGCAGGTCCCGGTGGGCGCGCTGGGCAGCCTCGTAGTACGTGGCCGGGTCGTGCCGGGAGTTGAGCATCAGGACGGGCGGCAGGCCCTTGCCGGTGACCTTGACGCGCGGGGCCGGGGAGGCGGGCCACGCGGCGCACGCGGAGGCGAAGGCGAGCTCACGGGCACCCATCAGGGGGTACTTGGCGGTGTCCTCGGCGCTGCGCCGGACCCAGGAGCCGGTGTCGCGGTTCCACGGGGTGTCGGCGCAGGTCACGGAGAGGAACTCGGCGAAGAAGTTGGTGGTGAGGTAGGAGCCGAAGACGGTGTCGACGAGCTTCCGCTCGGCGGGGGCCGCCGTGTCCCAGTGCTCCAGGGCGGCGAGGGCCGTCGCGAGGGCCGGGAAGCCCTCCTGTGAGTCGTAGATCGCCTGGATGGTGCCGCTGTCGAAGCGGTTGGGGTCGAGCGACCTGCCCTTGCCCTCGCCCGGGCTGAGCGGGCTGTCGCGCAGCGCGCTGCGGCGCCGCTCCCAGGTGGCCTTCGCCTCGGCCGCGGTGCGGCCGTAGTGGTAGGTGGCGTCGTTCTTCGCGAGCCAGGGCAGGAAGTCCTGCTCGAAGCGGCGCTGGAAGCTCTCCGGCTGGCCCTTCTCGAAGTCCTCCCAGGTGCCGCCGAAGGCTATGTTGCTGTCCAGGACGGCGCGTTCGACGCGCTGCGGGAAGAGCGTGGCGTAGTACGCGCCGACCATGGTCGCGTAGGAGGCCCCGTAGTAGGAGATCTTCCGTTCGCCGAGCAGGGCCCGGAAGAGGTCCATGTCGCGCACGGTCTGTTCGGTGGTGATGTACGGGAGGAGGTCGCCGTGCTTGTCGCGGCAGGCGTCGGCGAGCTTGCGGGAGTTGTCCACGACGCGCTGCACGGCGGCGGGCGAGCGGTCGCGGAAGTCGCCCGCGAAGAAGGCGTCGAGCTCGTCCTGGGTCTGGCACTGCAGCGGTGTGCTCCGGCCGACGCCGCGCTGGTCGAAGCTGACGATGTCGTGGACGGCGCCGATGGCGGGCGCCTTCCGGGCGACGCCGGCCGGACGCAGCAGCCCCTTGCCGCCGGGGCCTCCCGCGGCCATCATCAGCACCCCGCGCCGGTGGGCGGGGTCGCTCGCCCGCACGCGGGACACGGCGATCGTGAGGTCCTTGCCGGCGTCCGGGGCGTGCCAGTCGCGCGGGACGGTCATCTCCGCGCACTCCATGGCGGTCAGCTCGGGGCAGGGCTGCCATGCGAGCTTCTGCGAGGTGTACCGCTCGGGCACGGTCACGGCCGCGGACTGGCGCGGCTGCGCGGGCGCGCCCTGCTGCGCGGCGGCTGCTCCCGCCGGGAGCACCGCGGTCGCGACCACCGCGGCGAGTGCGGCCGACACGGCGGAGAGTGCGGAGACCGCCGGTACGGTCCGCCGTGATTTCCTGAGCTCGAACATCGAACCTCCTGGTGCGTGGTGACGGTTCGATGCTCCCGGGCGGGGCGGCCGCGATCGACCCCCCTGGTATCCGTTCCGGGGGTGGCACTGGTACCACCCCCGGGTCCGCCGGGTGTGTGCGCTACTTCTTGAGGACGTCGACCTCCGGGTAGGCCGCGGACGGCCGGTCGAGGAGCGGGCTCGGGGTGCCGCGCAGGTGCCGGTCGACGAACGCGTTCACGTACGCGCGGGTGAGCGCGGTCGAGCGGGTGCCGTGCAGGCTGCCGTAGGCGCCGTGGATCCGGTCCGGCGGGATCTGGTCGGTCATCCCGAACCGGTCCACGATCCAGGGTGCGTCCGTGAACGTCAGGTGGCCGCCTTCGGGCACGTCGAGCCAGCGCTTCCAGCCCGTCAGCCGCGGCCAGTTCTTGTTCCAGTTCTCCGCGTCGTCACCGGACCGCTGTGCGCCGAAGAGCATCACGGGCTTCTTCAGCCCCTCGGCCGGCAGGTCGATGGGGAAGTTGCCGTCGAGGTTCACGGCGGCGTCCACGCGCTTGTCGCTGCGCAGGGCCTCCACCGCGCTCGCGCCGCCGATGGAGTGGCCGACCACGGCGATCCGGCCGCGGTCGACGGCGAGCGGGCTGCCAGGGGCGGTCAGCCGGTCGAGGACGAAGGAGAAGTCCTTCGCCCGGTTCCGCACGACGGCGGCCATGTCCGGCTTCGCGCAGATCTCACAGGTCTCGATGCGCCCGCCGGGGAACTCGACCGGGGCCTCGTAGGTGTGGTCGACCGCCGCCACCGCGTACCCGCGCGACGCGAGGTCCTCGCCGAGCGCGGTGAGCGTCAGCCGGCTCATCCCGAAGCCCGGCGAAAGGACCACCAGCGGCCGGGCCTTGCGGGCCGGCTCGGCGTTCAGGGTCGCGTTCGTGCGGATGCCGGCGAGGTCCTCCTTGCCGACGACCGCCTTGGACAGCTCCTTCGACGCGTAAGGAGCGTTCCGGTCGCCCTGGTGCCGCGCCGGGTACCAGAGCGAGACCATGAGCTGCCGCTTGCCGGCGGCGGGCTTCCAGGGATCGGGGCGCGAGGTGTCGACGAGGCGCAGGGTCTTCGTCCCGACGGGCGACTTGCCCGTGGGCGCCGGCACCTCGGCCGGGTTCCCGGACGCCGCCGGCCCGGCACCCCGTTCCGCCGCCGCGGCCACGGCGGGCACTTGGGGCGCGGCGAAGGCCACGAGGAGCGCGGCGGCCACGAAGGACCGCCGCGATGTCTTCCGCGATTTCCACAACATGATCATCACGTTATGCGGCCGTGACACTCCTGCCATCCACCTCAGGTCGGAGATGATCAACTTCGTACGGCGGGATCCTCCGGCACTTCGTGAGGGGCGCCGGCGCCGCGCCGGCGGTCCATCTCGCGCCACTCCGGACGCAGCGCGGCCAGGTTGGTGGTGAGGAAGTACACCGCGCCGCCCGCCAGGAGAACGGGCACCAGACCGGCGGAGGTGACGGCAAGTCCGGCGAGCAGGCCGCCGAGGGGGATGCCCGCCCAGGCCAGGGAGTCGCCCAGCGCCCGCACCCGGCCCAGCAGGGCGCGCGGCACCCGCTCGAACGACACGGCGCCGAGGATGGGGTTGAGGAACCCGCCGCCGAAACCGCCGACCGCGAACACCACGAGCACCACCCACAACGGCGCTCCGCAGGCCAGCACCACGAACCTCGGCGCGCCCGCGAGCAGGAAGCCCGCGAAGAACACGGGGCGGCGGCGCAGCCGGTGGGCGAGCGCGGCGGCCACGAGGCTGCCGCAGACGGCCGCGATCCCCGCCGCGCTGCTGGTGAGGCCGATGGCCGCGGGCCCACCGCCGGAGCCCTCGGCCCACACGGGGACGAGGACGGCCATGAAGCCCGCGTCGAGGAGGTTGGTGACGCCGACCGTGACGATGATCGTGAGCAGCAGGGGTTCCCCGCGCAGGAAGGCGAAGCCTTCGCCGAAACGGCGCCAGTAGCCTGCCGGTTCCCCCGCCCCGCCGTCCGCGGGCGCATTGCCGGACGGCACCGCGAGACCCGTGCCGCGCGGGAGCACGAGGACGATCACGAGGGAACCCAGGGCGAAGCAGACAGCGTTGACGACCAGGCCGGCCATCGGTCCGAGCAGCGCCACCAGCGCACCGCCGGCCGCCGGGCCGACCGTGGAGGCGAGGCGCTCGGTGACGCCGGAGAGGCCCGTCGCCCGTTGCAGGGAGACCCCGCTGTGCTCCGCCGCCTCCGGCACCATGATCTCTTTGGCCAGGTCACCGGGCCCGCGCGCGGCACCGATCACCGCGACGAGGCCGAGCAGCAGCCAGAAGGACAGCAGATCCAGGGCGTGGAGCAGGGGGATCAGCGCGGCAGCGGCGGCGCTGAGGGTGTCAGTCGTCCAGGAGACGATGCGCGGTCCGACGCGGTCGACCAAGGGGCCGGTGAACATCTTGACCAGGATGTACGGGGTCATCTCGCAGAAGGCGACGAGTCCGGTCTGCGCGGCGCTGCCGGTGGTGACGAGCACGAACCACGGCAGGGCGACCGCCGAGACGCGCGTGCCCGTCAGGGAGACGGCCGTTGCCGCGAGGACTCCGGCGAGCGGGCGGATGCTGCGTCCCGGGGAAGGGGCGTCGGGGGCTCCGCCCGGGCGCCGGGCGTGCGGCAGACGGCCCGGTATCCGGCCGCGCCGCGGGGCCGGCGGGGTCATGACTCCCCCTGCCTGTCCGCGCCGCCTTCCGTGGCGCCCTCCGCTGTACCGCCTTCCGCCGCAGCGGAGTCGGGCAGGAGGTGCAGGATGAGCGAGACGTGCTCACTGCCGGAGGGGGCGTCGGCGCCGGATGCGTGCTGCCGGTAGCGCTCGACGACCGCCCGGAGCTCTTCCGACAGCTCGACGGCTTCCTGCGGTGTGAGCCTCAGGCTCCAGTCGCTCATGTTGAACGCCTCCCGCCAGGGCTTCGGCAGGGCCGGGTACGAGGCGACGGCCAGCTGGGTGCGCAGGGTGTGGGCGGCCACGACGCCCTGGACGTAGCCGAGCATGGCCTCGGGCTCCTGCTCGGCGAGCTCTGCGTTGTCGATCACGGTGTTCTCGTGGACGGCGCGCCACCAGCGCTCGCGGGCGTTGCCCAGCGAGGTGTCCTCCGCGACGAAGCCCGCGGCGGCGAGCTGCCGGAGGTGGTAGCTGGTCGCCCCGGAGGCCAGTCCGAGGCGCTCGGCGAGCCGGGTGGCCGTCGACGGGCCGTGCATCCGCAGCAGTCCGACGAGTTGCACGCGTACGGGGTGCGCCAGGGCGCGCAGGCCCTTGGCGTCGAGAACGGCATCGGTCATTCCCCGCACTCTAGACCGCCAAGGTTTCTTTGCAAAGAAACCTTGGCAGTTTTGGCCAGGCCGGTCAGTGGGCCGAGGTGTAGGTGCCGAGGGTGATGTCCGCGAAGTTGCGCAGGGAGTCCGTGCCGGGGGCGAAGTAGCCGGTGTGGCCGTGGGCGCCGTGGGTGGGGACGACGCGGGCGCCGAACTCCGCCGACGTGGGGTCGGCGCCGTGGCCGAGGCCGAAGAGGTCGACGTTGGGGACGTTGCCTATCCAGTCCGAGGAGTTGCGCGCGGCGGCCCAGACGCGGGCGTCGGTGTGCAGCCCGGCCACCGAGTCGGCGCGCATGCCGGGGCTGCCGAGCGCCACCAGGTCGGCGGCCTCGGTGCGGTCGACGGTCGGGGCGGCCAGGCCGCAGACCACCGAGCCGTAGCTGTGGCAGAAGACGGCGGGCGGCGGCGCGGCGGGAGAAGCGGCGGCTGCCGACAGGCCGGCGAGCAGGCGCTCCAGGCGCACGGCCCCGGCCTGCGCGAGGCGCCCGGTGGCGGCGTCCAGGCCCAGGCCCACGGGCGTGGTGTAGCCGGCCCAGGCGATGACGGCGGTCGGGGTGCCGGGCGCCCTGCGCTCCATCTCGGCCCGCAGGGAGGCGGCCATCCCGGCGGGGGTGCCGTAGCGGTCCTTCGTCCGGTCGAAGGTGCGGAGGTCGATGTCCGAACCGGGCACGATCACGGCGGTGTGCCGGGCGGCCGTCAGATCGCCGTACACCTCGGCGACCTGGCCTCGGCCGCGCGGGTCGAAGGCCAGGATCCGGCGGCCCGGCGCGAGCAGCCGCTCGTAGCGGTCGGCCCGCCCGCGGGCCTCTTCCCGCGCGTCCCGGGTCAGGCCCGGGTCCGCGGCCCGGGCCTGCGCCTTCGCCCGCTCGGCGGCTATCGCCCGGGCGTTGGCCTCGTACCGCAGGGGCACGGGCGCACCGTCGAGGTTGCCGACGACCAGCGCGTGGCGGGCCGCCAGGTCCTCGCTCTGGGCCTCGGTGAGACCGGCGAAGAACGCGGCGACAGTACGCGGCGCCGCCGTCGCCGGGTCCGGCAGCCGGCGGTGGAGGGAGTGGTCCGCACGCCAGGCCTCGGCGCCGGCGGGCGGGCCGGTGACCACGGCCTGCTCGTCGCTGACGGCCCAGCCGGCCGTGCCGGCCACGACCGCGGCGGCCAGAGCTGCGGCGACCAGCGTGCGCTTGAAGCGGCCCATGACTGTCTCTCCCTCGTCCCCGTTGCGTGACAGAGGGAAAGCTAGAAAGAGGGTGTCCGAACCTGCGTCACCCCAGGGAGCCAACCCTGGGGTGATACCTCAGTAGGGGGTCGGCGAGGGGGCCGTCGCTCCCTCACCGAGCCCTCGGGATCCTCGGAATCGGGATCCTCGGAATCAGGCGTGCTCAGAGCCCTCGGAGGACTCGGCGGGCTCGGGGGGTTCCGAGGACTCGCAGTCTTCGTAGTCCTCGAAGGCGAAGCCCGGTGCGACCACGCACGTCACCAGCACCGGCTCGTCCCCCGCGGGCCCGGCCGACTGCCACACGCCGCCGGGCACCAGGAACTGCGGTTGCTCGCCCCGCTCGACGCCGGGTCCGAGGACCACCTCGGCGGCCCCCTTCGCGTCGGGCGCGTCGCCGGAGCCGCCGAGCCGCATCCGCAGCGGGCCGCCGCAGTGCCACAGCCACACCTCGTCGGAGCGCACGCGGTGCCAGCGCGAGGTCTCGCCGGGGTGGAGGAGGTAGTAGATGCCGGTGGCGAACGCCCGTGGTCCGCCGTAGCCGTCGGGGACCGCCTCGCGCGAGGTCCTCCACGTCTCGCGGAACCACCCTCCCTCGACGTGCGGTTGGAGATTGAGGAGCTCGACCAGTTCCGAAGTGCCGGAAGTCCTGTCAGCCATGAGGTCATTCTCGCGCGGACCCGGCCTCGACGCTGTCCGAGGCTATGACAAAAGCCGTACCGATGACGGCGAGGACGATGCTCGCGTACATCTCGTAGCCGTCGAGAAAGCCGAGGTGGCGCACGACCACCCAGTAGTGGAACCAGCCGGTGAGTCCGTGGACGACGCCGCCCAGGCCCTGCAGGACGAGGAGGACGCCGACGCCTTCGAGCAGCTTCTTCATGCCCGCCATGCTCCTGCCGCCGCCCGGCCCCGGTCATCGCCCGGAAGACTGTGCGGCACCGACCGAAGTAGCCGCCCGCAGGCCCCCCGATCATCCAAGGTCCCGCCTCGTACAACTTTGGTATCGGCCCTTCGTCCCACGCCTCCGGGCCGCCCGCCGCATCGGTAAATTGGCTGCTCATGGACGTGAAGACCGAGGAGACGGCGGAGGTGCGGCCCCGCACGGCGCGCAGTGTGCGCGACTGGGCGGTCGACATCCTCTGCATCGCCCTCGCGGCCGTGATCGGGATACTGGCCGCCGAGGCACTGCGCAAGGATCCGGACGCCGCGCCCGCGCTCCTCTTCTTCGACCAGATCGTGGGCGCCCTGGCCTGCGTCGCGCTGTGGATGCGCCGCAGGTGGCCGGTGCCGCTCGCCGTGGTCCTGGTGGTGGTGAGCACGCCCGTGCCGCCCGCCGCGGGGGCCATGCTGGTGGCGGTGTTCACGGTCGCCGTGCACCGGCCGTTCCGGACGGCGGCCGCCGTGGGAGGGCTCGCCCTGATCAGCGAGCCGCTGCAGGCGGCGATCCGCCCCGACCCGGACCTGCCCTTCCCCGCCGCGACGGCCACGGGCCTGCTGCTGGTCCTCACCGTCATCGGCTGGGGCATGTTCGTCCGCTCCCGGCGCCAGCTGGTCCTGTCGCTGCGCGAGCGCGCCCGGCGGGCCGAGGCGGAGGCGCAGCTGCGGGCGGAGCAGGCGCAGCGCCTGGCCCGGGAGCGCATCGCCCGGGAGATGCACGACGTCCTCGCGCACCGGCTGTCGCTGCTGTGCGTGCACGCGGGGGCGCTGGAATTCCGTCCGGACGCCCCGCCCGAGCAGGTGGCCCGGGCCGCCGGGGTGATCCGTGACAGCGCGCATCAGGCCCTGGAGGATCTGCGCGAGGTGATCGGGGTGCTGCGCGCGCCCGGCGCGGAGGGCGGAGGGGAGCGCCCGCAGCCCACCCTGGCGGCGCTGGAGGAGCTGGTGGAGGAGTCCCGGCAGGCGGGCACGGAGGTGGTGCTCGAGCAGCGGGTGTCCGATGCCCCGTCGGTTCCGGAGGCCACGGGCCGCACGGTGTACCGGATCGTGCAGGAGGCGCTGACCAATGCCCGTAAGCACGCGGGAGGGGCGGCGGTGAGGGTCACGGTCGAGGGCTCCCCGGAGGCGGGGCTGACGGTCGGGGTCACCAATCCGCCGGGGGACGGCAGCGGAGCCTCCGTGCCCGGTTCCGGGCAGGGTCTCATCGGGCTGGCCGAGCGCGCCGCCCTCGCCGGCGGCCGCCTCTCGCACGGATCCACACCCGACGGCGGCTTCCGCGTCGACGGCTGGCTACCGTGGCGGCCATGAACGCCCCGCAGCCGCCGCACGGCCCCGAATCCTCGCCCTCCTCCCGGGCCGAGGCCCCGCAGTCCCCGCAGCCTCGGCCGATCCGGGTCCTGCTCGTGGACGACGATCCCCTGGTGCGGGCCGGTCTGTCGTTCATGCTGGGCGGCCTGCCCGACATCCTCATCGTCGGAGAGGCCGCCGACGGCTCGGAGGTCACCGCCCTCGTCGACCGGCACGCGCCCGACGTGGTGCTGATGGACATCCGCATGCCGTCGGTCGACGGCCTGGCCGCCACGGAGGAGCTGCGCCGCCGCGAAGGCGCCCCGGAGGTCGTCGTCCTGACGACCTTCCACGCCGACGAGCAGGTGCTGCGGGCCCTGCGCGCCGGAGCCGCGGGCTTCGTCCTCAAGGACACCCCGCCGGCGGAGATCGTCGCGGCCGTGCGCAAGGTCGCCGCCGGCGAGCCGGTCCTCTCCCCCGCCGTCACGCAGCAGCTGATCACGCAGGTCAGGGGGCGGGAGCCGGACACGCGCGGCGACCGGGCCCGGAAGCTGCTGGCCGCGCTCAACGACCGGGAGCGGGAGGTCGCGGCCGGCGTCGGGCGCGGGCAGTCGAACGCGGAGATCGCCGGCGCGCTCTTCATGAGCGTGGCGACGGTCAAGACGCACGTCTCGCGCATCCTCACCAAGCTGGACCTCAACAACCGGGTGCAGATCGCGCTGCTCGTCCACGACGCGAGCGGGTCCAGCCCGGAGGCCTGACCGGACCGGCGCTTTCCACAAGCCGCTCCGCCACCGGCACGCGACCGCCGGTCACTCTGGCGCGCCCGTAGGGCGGTGTTGCGCAACCGCCTACGAAACTACATGCGGCCGACGTACGGCTGTTACAAAACAGCGGGGAAACAGCAGGTTGCGGGTCATAGGATCGAACTCATGATCCATGGGCGATTAGTTCTAATCGCCCCTTTGCTTTTCTACCCGCGCATCACGCGCAGGGAGAGTGGGGGAAACCTGTGCCTGGGCACATACCGCGCCGACGCGTACTCCAGGTCGCGGGCGGCGGCATCGTCGTCGGAGCCGGTGCGGTGGGTGCCTGGCAGTGGCTGTCCCCGGAGGCGAAGAAGAAGACCACGCAGGACGGCGCCCCGGTGCGCCCCGCGAAGGCCACGACGGCCGAGTCGTTCGTCCACGTCATCGCCCACCCCGACGACTCCCTCTACTTCATGAACCCGGAGCTGGAGCAGTCGATCCTCGGCGGCGGCCCCTCCGTGACGGTCTGTCTCACCGGCGGCGAGTCCGACGGCCGCAACGAGCTCTCGGGCGCCCGCGGCTACAAGCGGCTGCCCGAGAAGCGGGGCGAGTTCGTCCGCGCCCGGCTCAACGGCTTCCGCGAGGCGACGGCCCAGATGGCCACCGGCGACTGGCTCAGCCCCTGGACCGTGGAGGCCCTGTCCCTCCTGCCCGGCATCCAGGTCGAGCTGCACACCCTGCGCGCGGCCCCCCAGATCCAGCTGATCTTCCTGGAGCTGGTCGAGGCCCGCACCCTGCGCAACCCGCGCAAGGAGAGCCTGCGCGGCCTGTGGCTCGGGGCGACCCCGCAGCTGACGACGCTCCTGCCGGCCGGCAGCCCGGTCAGGAGCACCTTCCGGTACGGCCGCAAGCAGCTCATCGACACCCTCGTCGCGATATTCGAGCGCTACCAGCCGACCGTCGTCCGCACCCTGGACCCGAACCCCACGCACCTGCCGAAGCCGCCGGAGTTCCCGAACACCCCGCCCGTCCTGCAGGGCATAGCCAAGTACGACCACCAGGACCACACGACGTCCGCGTTCTTCGCCCAGGCCGCGCTCGCCGAGTACTGGGGCCGCAAGCACGCCCGTCCCACGGCCGTGGACAGCTACGTCGGCTACGAGGTCACCCACCTCCCCAGCAACCTCGACAAGACCACCACCGACCACAAGGTCAAGTTCCTCGACACCTACGGCTGGGCCGACGGCAAGGACTGCGGCGACACCGCGGGCTGCGGCGACCGCAAGGTGGGCCGCACCTCCGGGACGAAGTACCACGGCTGGTCGAGCAACTGCCGCCACCGCGCGCCCGGCACGATGCGCTGGGTGCAGCCGCTGCCCGACGGCCGCCTCGCGGCGTTCGCGGTCCTCGACGGCGCGGTGCAGTGCTGGACCGAGGCCAAGGCCGGCAGCGGCATCTGGTCCACCCCCACCTCCCTCGGCGGCTCGATGCTGGAGGGCCAGGTGCAGGCGCTGCGCCACTCCGACGGCACCCTGCAGCTGTTCTCCATACGCACGGTGCTGCCCGGCAAGGACACGCCGCACCGGCGCGAGGTCGTCACCGCGCTGCAGAGCGGCGACGGCTCCGGCGGCACCCCGGCGTTCGGCCCCTGGGAGTCGCTGGGCTCGCCCGAGCAGGACCCCGCGCGCTCGATGGAGATGGGCTACCCGGTCGCCGTGGCCGGCGCCGACGGCACGGTCCACGTCTTCGTCCGCACCTTCGAGGGCGAGGTGAGCCGGCGCAGCGGCGCCGGCGGCAAGGACTTCTCCGAGTGGGAGACGCTCGCTTTCGACGGCCCCCCGCGAAGGCTCGAGGACGGGCTCGACGCGGCCCTCGACGGCCAGGGCCGGATCCACCTCGTCGCCGCCGACACCAAGACCGTGCACCACTGGATGTCGCACGACCCCGGCGGCCCGCTGCAGCCGGCCGAGCCGACGAAGCTCCCCGCCGTCACCGGCCCGCTGAGCCTCACGCCCCTCGCGGGCGGCGGCATGCGCATGGCCGTGCGTCAGCCGAACACCTCCCGGGTGCTCGTCGTCGACCGGCTCGGCGACGACAAGGGCTGGCGCGTCTCGGCCCAGTGCGACCCGCTCAGCGGCCACGCCCGCGTCGCCGTCGGACAGGCCGGCAACACCACCGTGCTCACCGACCACGACAGCAAGGGCCGCGTGCGGCTGTCCGCCGGGTCCGGCCGCCCGGGCCCGTGGGGCAAGGACGGCATTCCGTTCCGGGGCGTCCCCGGCGTCGCGCTCGACGCCAAGGGCAACGCGGTCGCGGTCGTCGTCATGGGCCTGGACAACAAGCTGAGCAGCGCGCGGCTGCGCGGCTCGGGCAAGGGCGCGTTCACGGACTGGATCGCCCACGACGGGAAGGCGCGGGCGAACGTCCAGTCGTAGGACGTCGTACGGGGGCGGGGCGCCGTACGGGGGCGGGACGCCCGGCGCCGGCGCCCCCGGCCGCGCGACGGCCCGCCCCGCGACGGCCCGCCCCGCCCGGCCCGCCGCGCGGCGCCCCGGTCCTATCGCGCGATGTCCTCGGCGAGGACCCGTTCGACGTTCCGCTCGGCCAGCGCCGTGATGGTCACGAACGGGTTCACCCCGATCGAGCCCGGGATCAGCGCCCCGTCGTTCACGTACAGGTGCCGGTACCCGGCGACCCGCCCGTAGGCGTCGGTGGCCCGGCCCAGGACGCAGCCGCCGAGCGGGTGGTAGCAGAAGTCGTCCCCGAAGGCCTTGGGCCGCGGGCCGAAGAGGTCGTAGCGGTAGTCGGTGCCGTTCGCCTTGTTCATCCGGTCGAAGAAGGACTTCGCCGCGGCGACGGCGGGGGCGTTCTGCTCCCGCTCCCAGCGCAGCCCTACGCGGTCCGTGGCGCGGTCGTGCACGAACGTGCCGCGCTCGGGGTTCCTGGTGACGGCCAGGTACATGCTGATCCCGGTCTCGAAGCCCGCGGGCAGCGGGGCGACGTCGGCGAAGACGGGCGCGGCGGGGTCGTCCCAGTCATCGATGCACGTCGCGGCGATGGCCGACTGGCGGGCGCCCGTGGGGTGCAGCAGCCTGTTGGCGCGGCCGGCCATGACGTTGCCGTTCGGCCCCCAGCCCGCGCCGACCTCCGCGCCGAGGTCCGGCAGGGTGCCGGTGTCGCGGGCCCGGACGAGCAGCTCCGTGGAGCCGAGGCTGCCGGCGCCGAGGAAGAGGTAGCGGCAGCCGATCTCCTTGGGGGCGAGCCGCCGCCCCTCCGCGTCGATCGGCTCGGCGGTCAGGACGTACGTGCCGTCCTTCTCGCGGCGGATCTTCGTGACGCGGTGCAGGGTCTCGATGGTGACCTTGCCGGTGCCGAGAGCGGCGGCGAGGTAGGTCTTGTCCAGGCTCCGCTTGCCGTGGTTGCTGCCGTACAGGACCTCGGCGGCCAGCGCGGACTTCGGCACCTCGCCGGCCGCCTCGCGCCGCATGTAGGCGAAGTCGTAGATATTGGGGACGAACCTCGTCCGCATCCCCGCCTTCGTGGCCGCCTCGCGCGCGACCCGGGCGAAGCGGTACCACTCCGTCCGCTCGAACCAGTCCGCGGCGACCTCGTTCGCCCCGAGCATCGCGAGGGCGCGCGGGAAGTGACGGCCGTACATCTCGCCGGCGTCGACCTGCGGGAGCACTTCCTCGAAGTAGGAGCGCCGGGGCGTCGCTGCGATGCCGCCGTTGACGAGCGAGCCGCCGCCCACCCCGCGCCCCACGTACACCCCCATCTGCCCGAAGTTCACGCGGTCGAGGACGCCCGCGTACGGCTGGACCGGGCGGTTGACGACATCGAGCCAGAGGAAGGAGGCGACCGGCGCCTCGGTGCGGTTCTTGAACCAGGTGGAGCGCCGGTCGGGGTCGAGCATCCCGCAGAAGACCTTGCCGTCCGGCCCTGGCCGGTTCCACAGCTGTCCCGTCTCCAGCATCAGCGTGGCGACGCCGGCCTCCCCCAGCCGCAGCGCGGTGACGGCCGCCCCGTAGCCGGTGCCGACCACCACGGCCGGCACGAAGGCGCCGCTGCCGGCCGGGCCGGGCGCGGACGGCCGCGGTCCGGCCGCAGCCGTGATCGTGGTCGCCCCCGTGAGGGAAGCGGCGCCGAAGGCGGCCCAGCCCAGCAGACGGCGGCGCGAGAGGGAGATGCTTCCGGCACTGGTGGCGTGATCCGGTCTCGTCGACACCGCACCCAAGGTAGCAGCGCGTCAGGAGATGACTACAGGACGTACGTGGCCGGAGTGCGGTGAAAGGGGGTGGCGGCGGGGCGCACGGCGCGTGTTGGATGCCTGTCGTGACCCCTGCCGACTCTTCCGCGCCCACCTCCGTCTCCCCCGGCCCCGGACTCCTCGACCGGCTGGAGGACTACTACGACAGCGTGCCGCGCAGCGCCGCCCGGGCCGAGGACTTCGGCCCGCTCACCTTGTTCGTCCGCGAGAGCGACGGCTGGCCGTACTACGCCCGCCCCTCCCGGGGCCCGGCGGGCGCCGGGCCGGTGAGCGCCGCCGACGTGCTGCGGGTGAGGGCCCGCCAGCGCGAGCTCGGCCTTCCGGAAAGCTTCGAGTGGGTGGCCGAGACGACGCCCGCGCTGCGGGCGGCCGCCGAGGAGACGGGGCTGACCGTGCACGAGCACCCCCTGATGGTGCTCGAACCGGGCAGCACCACGGCCGCGGCGGCGCTGCCCGAGGGCCTGGCCGTGCGGCTGCTCGGCCCGGACGACCCGGCGCTGCCGAGCGCGGTGGCCGTCGGCCCGCTCGCCTTCGCCCAGCTCGGCACGGCGGTGGGCACCATGGGCACCGAGGAGCTGGCGGCGGCGGAGCGGCGCGCCGCCCGGGACGGCACGGCGGACCGGCTGGCGGCGCGCATCCGCGCGGGCCTGACGGTGGCCGCCGCGGCCGTCCGCGGGGACACGGCCCTGTGTTCGGGCATGCACCAGCCCGTCGGCGCGGTGACCGAACTGGTCGCCATCGGGACGCTGCCCGCCGTGCGTCGGCAGGGACTGGGCCTCGCGGTCACCGCGGCCCTCGTCGCCGACGCGCGGTCGCGGGGCGCGGAGACCGTCTTCCTCTCCGCCGGCGACGACGACGTGGCCCGGATCTACGCCCGGCTCGGCTTCCGCCGCACGGGCACGGCGCTGATCGCCGAGCCCGCCGAGCCGGAGGCGTCGCAGGCCTGACGCGGGACGCGGGACGTGCAGGCCCGGCCCGGGTCGCCGCAGACCCGGCCCGGCCGCCCCTCGGCCCGGCGTTCCGCCACCGCTCCCGCCGCCGGGTCAGGTCCAGTACAAGCCGCGCGCCCGCGAGGCGGAGACCGTGCCCGGGTCGCGCACGCCCGGCGCCGGCGGGTCGTAGCACGCCTCGAAGCGGACGGTCTCCCCTTCGGAGACCGACCCGTGGTGGGTGAAGTCGACGAAGGACGCGCCCACCGTCGCGATGCGCTCGACGATCGGGCCGTTCCAGCGGGAGCCGTCCGCCCGCTGGTGGTAGAAGCGGCCCTGGAGGGTGCTGCCCGCCGGAACGGTCACGGTCAGGAAGACCGTGGCCGTGTACGCCTTCGCGCCGCTGATCAAGGTCTGGCCGTTGACCGAGAGCGTCGTCCACGCGCCTGGGACGAGCGCGGTCCGCGCGTCGGTGTACTCGCCCAGCGTCCGCGGCGCCGCCCCGCCCGGCTGCGGGTCGGCGGGCCTGCCGGAGGCCCGGGCCACGATGGCGGGGAAGACCACGTCGTGGAACTGCCCCACGCGGGCGTCGCCCGGGCAGGCCGTGCCGCCCGAGGACCACTGCGGGAACAGCCGGTGGTAGCCGTAGCCGGGTTCGTCCCAGGAGCGGCAGACCCGTAACGGCAGGCCGTGGTACTGGTGCAGCCACACCCCGACCTCGACGAGTCTGTCGACCTGCCGGTCGGTCCACGGGTCGGTGTGCTCCAGGTTGGAGGCGGTCTCGATGCTCACCGCCCCGCTGCCGTCCGGGCGCAGGTTGGCCCGGTAGTTGGCGTCGGCGCGGGTCTGTGTGCCGATGTACTGCGCGAGGTCGCCTCCGTAACCGACGCCGAAATGCGACTCGAGGTTGGTGCTTTCGCGCCAGAACTCGTAGAGGCGGCGCGCGGTCCACGGCGCGCCGACGCTGTGCAGGATGAACTGCGTGGGCCGGATCGCCGGCTGGTCGTCCGACTCCGGCTGGAGCTCCATCTTCGTGGCGCCCGGGTACCAGGCCATCACGACTCCTCGGGGCTGGGGGGTGGGGGTGCGCGTGCGCGCCGCACCGCACGGCGACACGCACGTCTGTTCGCGGTATGCCCGTTCCCATGCCGCACGCCACCGGGAACGGGTGCCTCCGGTGGTGAATGCCGCCCCGGAAACCCCGGAGACTATCGATGCGCTTTGCGGTATTACTTCTGATATGTCACGAAGCTTTGACGAACTGGTGGCCGAGGCCGAGGCGGCCCCCGTGGCCGGCTGGGACTTCTCCTGGCTGGACGGCCGGGCCACAGAGGAGCGCCCCTCCTGGGGCTATCAGCGCACCATGAGCGAGCGCCTGGCCCTCGCGGACGCGGCCCTCGACATCCAGACGGGCGGCGGGGAGGTCCTCGCCGGCGCGCGGAAGCTGCCCCGCACGATGGTGGCCACGGAGTCCTGGCCGCCCAACGTCGCCAAGGCGACGAGGCTGCTGCACCCCCTCGGGGCGGTCGTGGTCGCCGATGCCGACGAGCCTCCCCTGCCCTTCGCCGACGAGGCGTTCGACCTCGTGACCAGCCGTCACCCGGCGACCGTGTGGTGGGAGGAGATCGCCCGGGTGCTGCGGCCCGGCGGTACGTACCTCGCGCAGCACGTGGGCCCGGCCAGCGTCTTCGAGCTGGTCGAGTACTTCCTGGGCCCGCAGCCGGAGGAGGTGCGGCGCAGGCGGCACCCCGACGACGAGCGGCGGGAGGCGGAGGCCGCGGGGCTCGGCGTCGTCGACCTGCGCGCCGAGACCCTGCGGATGGAGTTCCGCGACGTCGGCGCGGTGATCTACTTTCTGCGGAAGGTGATCTGGATGGTCCCCGGCTTCACCGTCGACCAGTACCGCGACCGGCTGCGCGAGCTGCACGAACGCATCACGGCCGAAGGCCCCTTCATCGCCCACTCGGCACGCTTCCTCATCGAGGCCCGCAAGCCCGTGTGACCCGCAAGCCCGTGTGACCCGGTGGGCCGTGTGACCCGGTGGGCCGTGTGACGCGGTGGGCCGTGTGACGCGCAAACCCGTGTGACCGGACGGGCCGCGGGGCCTCCCGCCGCGCGGCCCGCCGGCCGGTCTCAGGCCGGGGACACCAGGTCCAGGTAGCCGTCGTCCCACAGGTCCTCCGTGCCGTCCGGCAGCAGGAGGACCCGGTCCGGGCGCAGCGCCTCGACGGCGCCCTCGTCGTGCGTCACCATCACGAGGGCGCCGGGGTAGGCGCCGACCGCGCCGAGGACCTCGTCGCGCGAGGCGGGGTCGAGGTTGTTGGTCGGTTCGTCCAGCAGCAGCACGTTGGCGCCGGAGTGCACGAGGCCGGCCAGGGCCAGCCTGGTCCTCTCGCCTCCGGAGAGCACCCCGGCCGGTTTGTCGGCGTCGTCGCCGCCGAAGAGGAACGCTCCCAGCACGTGCCGGGCCTCCCCGTCGCCGAGGTGGGGAGCGGCCGCGGCCAGGTTCTGCCGCACCGTCAGCGCGGGGTCGAGCGTCTCGTGCTCCTGGGCGAAGTAGCCGAGGCGCAGGCCGTGGCCGTGGACGACGCGGCCGCCGTCGGGGGCCTCGCGCCCGGCGAGGATCTTCAGCAGCGTGGTCTTGCCGGCGCCGTTGAGGCCGAGGACGGCGAGCCGGCTCCCCCGGTCGACGGCGAGGTCGACGCCGCCGAGGACGCTGCGGCCGCCGTAGGACTTGACGAGGCTGACGGCACCGAGGGGGGTGCGCCCGCAGGGGGCGGGCTCGGGCAGCCGGATCCGGGCGGTCCGCTCCGTCCGGCGGGCCGGTTCGAGGGCGGCGAGCATCCGGTCGGCGCGGCGGACCATGTTCTTCGCCGCGACGGCGGTGGCGACGTTCGCGCGCATCCGGTCCGCCTGGGTGCGCAGCGAGGCCGCCTTGCGTTCGGCGTTCGCCCGTTCCCGGGTGCGGCGCCGCTCGTCGGCCGCGCGCCGGGCCAGGTACGCGCTCCAGCCGGTGTTGTGGACGTCGACGGCGGCGCGGTGCGCGTCGAGGTGGAAGACGCGGTTGACGGTGTCGGCCAGCAGGCCGGTGTCGTGGCTGATCAGCACCAGCCCGCCCCGGTGGGCCGTCAGGAAGGTGCGCAGCCAGGCGGTCGCGTCGGCGTCCAGGTGGTTGGTCGGCTCGTCGAGGAGCAGGGTGCCGTGCCCGGCGAAGAGGATGCGGGCCAGCTCGGCCCGGCGCCGCTGCCCGCCGGACAGGGTGCCCAGCGGTTCGCCCATGGTGCGGGCGGGCAGCCCCACGCCGGCGGCGACGCGGGCGGCCTCGGCCTCGGCGGCGTAACCGCCGCGGGCCTGGAAGACGGCCTCCGCCCGGGCGTACGCGTTCATGGCACGCTCCTGGGCGGCCGCGCCGCCGGCTTTCGCCATGGCGTCCTCGGCGGCCCGCAGCGCGCGGACGGCCCGGTCCAGGCCGCGGGCGGAGAGGATCCGGTCGGTGAGGAGGGTGGCGGGGTCGGCGGCTTGCGCGTCCTGCGGGAGGTAGCCGAGGGAGCCGGTGACGGTGATGTCTCCGGCGGCGGGCCTCAGCTCGCCGGCCAGGGTCCTCATCAGGGTCGTCTTGCCGGCGCCGTTGCGGCCGACCAGGCCGATGCGGTCGCCGGGGGCCACGTGGAAGGAGACGTCGGACAGCAGGAGGCGGGCGCCGGCACGGATGCCGGCACCGCGAACGGTGATCATGGGATTACGCTCCGGAACAGCTCAAGGACACACGGGTGGCGTGGGATCGGGTCCTTGAGCTAAGAAATGCGGGGCGTAGACATGGGGCCGAGGGTAGCCGCGCGAGCGCGGCGGGCGCATCCGTATTACGTGCGCGCCCGGACCGGCGAACGCCCCGTGAAGCGAGCCCGGATCGCGAAAGCGAAGGAGAGAGGCCCATGCGCATGCGTTCGAGACTCTGGATCCTTCCCGTCCTCACCGCCCTGGTGGCGGTAGCGGTGGCACTGCCCGCGCTGTCGCAGCCGTCGGCCCGGCCGGAGGCGACCGGCGTGGTGCTGGCCGTGCACGGCGGCGCCGGTACGGCGTTGCGGCGGGAGGACACCGACGCCCGCACGGAGAAGGCCTACCGCGACGGGCTGGCCGACGCCCTGCGCGCCGGCCGCAAGGTCCTGCGGGACGGCGGCGGCAGCGTGGCCGCGGTCGAGGCGGCCGTGCGGTCGCTGGAGGACAACGCCCTGTTCAACGCGGGCAAGGGCGCGGTGTTCACCGAGGACGCGGGGCACGAGCTGGACGCGTCGGTCATGCGCGGCTCGGACCTGGCGGCCGGTGCCGTGGCCGGCGTCCGCCACGTGCGCAACCCCGTCTCCGCCGCCCGCCTCGTGATGGAGCGCACGCCGCACGTGCTGCTGACGGGCGAGGGTGCCGACGCCTTCGCCGTGCGCAACGGCCTGCAGGCGGTCACCCAGGACTACTACTGGACGCAGGCGCGCTGGGACAGCCTCATGAAGGCCAAGGAGCAGAGCAGGGGCGGCACTTCGCCGTCGGCGAGCGGGAAGTCCGCCGACGGGAAGTCCGCCGACGGGAAGACTGCCGGTGGAAAGCCTGCCGGCGGGAAGGCCTTCGGCGCCGAGGCCGTCGGCGAGTCCGCGATGGGCACGGTCGGCGCCGTGGCCCTCGACCGCAAGCACGGCCTCGCCGCCGCGACGTCCACGGGCGGGATGACCAACAAGATGGCCGGCCGCGTGGGCGACTCGCCTCTCGTGGGGGCGGGGACGTACGCGAAGAACGGAACGGTCGCGGCCAGTGCGACCGGGCACGGCGAGGTGTTCATCCGCGGAGCCGCGACGTCCACCATCTCGCACCTGGTCGAGTTCGGCGGCAGGGACGTGACCGCTGCGGCCCATGAGGTCGTGCACGAGCGGCTCGCCGGGCTGGGCGGCACGGGCGGCGTGATCGCGCTGGGCCCCGACGGAGTGCTCGCCGCCCCGCACAGCAGCGAGGGCATGCTCTACGGCTATCTGACGGCCGGCGGCGAGATCGTCACGAAGATCTTCCCCGACGAGTCGCGCACCGGCCGGTGACGGCTCACCGCGCGTACAGGTACATGGGCAGGCGCTCGGGGGCGAGCACGGCCCTGGCCGCCGGGCGGACGACGGCGCCGGGAACGGCCTGCAGCCTCCAGCGGGCGGCGATCGTCGCCAGCGCCAACGTCGCCTCGGTCAGCGCGAAGGACTCCCCGATGCAGCGGTGGGCGCCGAGACCGAACGGCGCGTAGGCACGGAGCGATGCGTTCCGGTCGGCTGCGGGGCCGTCGGCCGGAACGTCCTCCTCCGCCCAGCGGCCGGGCCGGAACCGGCCGGGTTCGGGGTAGAGGTCGCCGCGGCGGTGGATGACGTACGGGCTGAACACCACCATGCTGCCCACCGGCAGGCGACGGCCCGCCAGCTCGGTCTCCGTGGTGGTCACCCGCGGGATCAGCCATGCCGGCGGGTACAGCCGCAGGGCCTCGGTGACGACCCGCCCGGTCAGCGGCAGCCGGGGCAGGTCCTCCTGGGCTGCGGCCCGTCCCCCCAGGACGCCGTGCGCCTCCGCGTAGAGCTCTTCCGCGACGTCGTGGTGGCGCGACAGGAGGTGACAGGACCAGGCGAGCGCGGAGGCGGTGGTCTCGGAGCCGGCGAGGACGAGCGCGGTGCACTGGTCGTGGACGGCGTCGCCGGCGACCGGCGTCCCGTCGGGCAGACGGGTGGAGAGCAGGTGGGAGAGGACGTCCTTGGCGACGTCCCCGCTGCCGCCGGTCCCGGCACCAGCGCGGCGGCCTTCGACGAGGCGCGCGGTGTACGCCTGCCCGTGGGCCAGCGCCCGCCCGTAGCGGCGGTTGCCGGGGGTGGGCAGCCCGGCGGCCCACGGCAGGAGCGTCTGCCGGTAGATGCCCTTGAGGAAGGTGTCCAGGGCCTCGTGCAGCTCCCGGCCCTCGGCGGGCGGCAGCTCGGCGTCGAAGAGCGCCCGCACCGCGGTCTTGGTGGCCAGCGCGAACAGCTCGCCGCCGAGGTCGATCCGCTGCCCGTGGCGCCAGCCGTCCACGGCCTCGCCGATCGTCCGCCGCATGACCGCCGCGTACCGGGCGAGGTGGTCCGGGCGGAAGGCGGGCTGCATCAGCCGGCGCTGCGTCCGGTGCTCGGCCTGGGGGCAGGTCGCCAGGCCGTTGCCCATCGCGCGCCGGGAGCGCTGGTACGAGGGACCCTCCCGGTCGTAGGTCCGGTCGTCGGTCAGGACCCGGCGCACGAGATCGGGGTGGCAGAGCACGAACAGCGGGCGGCGGCCGATGCGGACCTCGACGAGGTCCCCGTGGCGGGGCAGTGCGCCGAGGAAGTCCAGCGGCGACCTGTAGAGGACAGGCAGGTGCCCTGCCAGGGGCCGGGCCCCCGGCGCCCGGCCCGCCCGCAGGCCGGGGTCCGCGGGCGACCGGTCGTGACCGGGAATCGCCATGGACGTGCCTCCAGGGGTCCGCTCCCGGAATCGGCTTCCGGGCACGGTGTCGTCGCGGCAGCGGGGCAGGCACGGCCACCGTAGCGAAGCCGCCCCCGCGGAAGGAACCACCGCACGGCCCGCGCCGCCGGATCGGGTGAGCCCCCGGCGGGGAACGGGGCCGGGAACGGGACCGTCAGCGAGTGGGCGACGGCGCGGCGGTGGCCGCCGCGGTGACGTCGGAGACCAGTTCCACCATGTCCGGCCCGTACGCGTCCGAGTTCACGACCTTCAGCAGGAGGCAGAACGTGCCGTCGAGCCCGTAACGGTGGGCGAGCTGTTCGTGGTGCCGGGCCAGATACCTTATGGCCGCCTGGTTGGTGACGCTGCGCTGGCCGGAGGCGAGGAAGACCGGCCGGCTGCCGCCGGGCCCGGTCAGCCGGGCGAGCAGGACGTACTCGGCCGTCCCCTTGTCCACCCGGTACGTCTCGCCGCCGACGGTGAGCGCGCCCCCCTCCGGCCCGCCGTGGCCGGTGGCCACCGCGACACCGGGCAGCAGCGAGCGCAGGTGGGCCTCGGTGCGCCGGTTCGACACGGGACCGCCGACGCAGAACTCGGTGCGCACGCCGATCCCCTGGCGGGCGGCGTCGTGCACCACGATGTCCGCGTGCGCCCCGCACTCCTTGATCAGCGCGGATATCTCCAGCAGCGCGAAGGCGTCGTGCCGTGCGACGCCCCAGCCGTTCGCGCTCGGGTCCTGGTTGACCACCAGCAGGCACTCCGAGCCCGCCGGCAGGCCGAAGAAGATCTGCTTGCGCCGGAGTTGGCGCCGCCACAGCAGGGTCCGGACGAACCAGCCCGCGGCGGCGCTGATCCCGCTGGCGACCAGTCCCAGCACGATGTTGCGCACGTCGTCGTTCATGAGCGGGCAGCCTACGGGCCCGGGCCGGGTCGGTCGACGGCCCTACGGCCGCAGCCCGAGGCGCACCGCGGCCCGTGCGGATAGCGTCCGGGCATGAAGATCGAATCGGAGACGGCCGGGCAGGCCCCGGAGGAGGCACGGGACCGGCGGACCCCCGTCATCCGCAGCGGAGCGCAGCGCAAGCGGGACGTCCTGGAGCGGCTGGGGCGGGAGCTGGACATCTGGGTCGCCTCGGCCGGCGCCGACGGGGTGCCGTACCTGGTGCCGTTGTGGTTCCTGTGGGACGGGGAGGCGATCTGGATGGCGACCCGGCCGGCCAACCCCACGGGCCGCAACCTGCGGGACGGCGGCCGGGCCCGGCTCGCACTCGGGCACACGCGCGACGTCGTCCTCATCGACGGCGACGTGGAGACGTACGGCACCAAGGAGGTGCCGGACGCGGCGGGCGACGCGTTCGCCCGGCACTCGGGCTGGGACCCCCGCAAACAGGGGGACGCGTACGCCTACTTCAAGGTGGTGCCGCGCGCCGTGCAGGCGTGGCACGAGGAACCCGAGCTCCGCGGACGCCACTTGATGCGCGACGGCGAGTGGCTCGTCTGAGCGGCGGGCGGTGACGGGCTCGCCGGGGGACGGGGCGGCGGCGGTGACGGAGGGCGCGGCCGGGCGGTCCGGCGGAGATCCTGCCGGCCGCCCGGCGCGCCCGCCCCACGGGTGTGCGCCCGCTACGCCGCGGTGCGGTCCTCTCCGGGGGCCGCGCGGTCCGGGCCGGGAGCGAATCGCGTGCTCCCCAGGACCTCGGCGCGGGCCGGGCCGGAGCCGAGGGCGCTCAGCCGGGCCCTGGCGTCGACGGCGTACACGTCGACGTACTCCTGCTCCGACAGCTTCAGGATCGCGTACATGATCTCGTCGGTGACCGCGCGCAGCACGTGCCGCTGGTCCGCCATGCCCGCGTAGCGGGAGAAGTCCAGGGGTTCGCCGAAGCGGACCGTGACGGGCACCAGGCGGGGCAGCCGCCGCCCCGCGGGCTGGGCCTCGAACGTGCCGATCATCGCGCACGGCACGACGGGCACGCCGGAGCGGATCGCCATCTCGGCGACGCCGACCTTGCCCTTGTACAGCCGTCCGTCGTGCGAGCGCGTGCCCTCGGGGAAGATGCCGAGGAGTTCGCCGCGGCGGAGCACCTTCACGCCCTCCTCGACGGCGGCCTGTCCCGCGCCGCGGCCGGAGCGGTCGACGGGTATCGCGCCGAGGCCGCGGAAGAAGGCGGCGGCGAGCCTGCCCTTGAGGCCGCGGCCGGTGAAGTACTCCTGCTTGGCGAGGAAGGTGATCCGGCGCCGGAGGGTCACGCCCATCAGGAACTGGTCGGTGAACGACTGGTGGTTGCCGGCGACGATCGCACCGCCGTGCCGCGGGACCCGCCCCAGCCCCTCCACCCTCGGCCGGAAGAGCCACCGCAGCAGCGGGACCAGCACCACGGCCTTGAACGCGCAATAGAACATGCAAACGCCCTTCTCCCAGAGAGCCCCCCGCGCCCGGGCACGCTACTCGCGGGTATGGATCAGCGGGAGAAGGCCGATTGAGCCACTCCGTGGCCGGTTGATTACGGACGGCGTCCATGCAGGACGCCCCACCGCAGCCGTCCGCGGCGCGCGGCGTCCACCCATACGGGCAGGTTCTCCTGCAGGTGGCCGAGGTAGGCGGCGCCGATGCGCCCGCCGAGCTCCGCCGCGCGCGCCGCCGTCTCCTCCGTCAGCCGGACATAATGGTTGACCAGTTGGCCACTGTGGTCGTCGAATCCGATGCCGGACAGACCGAGGCGGGAGAGCCGGTCCCGGTAGAAGGACACGGTGGCCAGGGCGTCCACGCCGAGGCGGGAGACGGCCGGGCGCAGCGCCTCCGCGGAGGCGTCCTCGGCGGCCATGATGTCGGTGAAGGCCAGCACTCCCCCGGGCTTGAGCACGCGGGCCGCCTCGCTCAGCACCTTCGGCCGGTCGCTGCTGTGGCAGAAGGCCTCCAGGGAGCACACGGCGTCGAAGTGGCCGTCGGGGAACGGCACGTCGTGGAAGGAGCCGGTGACGACCTCGACGAGGCCGTCGAGGCCGCGCTCGGCGTTGACGGCGCGGTGCCGCTCGTTCTGGGCGGCGCTGAGGTTGAGGGCGACGACGCGGCAGCCGAAGCGCTCGGCGAGCCGGCGGGCGGTCCCGCCGTATCCGGAGCCGAGGTCGATGACGGTGCCGCCGGGGCCGAAGCTGCCCGCGAGCCGGTCGGCGACCCGCTCGACGGTGCGGCGGGAGGCCTCGGCGATCGGCTCGCCGGGGCGGGTGTAGATGCCGGTGTGGATGTCCTCGCCGCCCCAGACCGCGCCGTAGAAGGCGTCCACGTCGCCGGAGTCGTAGTAGCTGCGCGTCGCTTCCTCGTTCGCGTCCTGGTTCGCTTCCTTGTTCACGTCCTGGTTCGCTTCCCCATTCGCTTCCTTGTGCACAGGTGCTCCTCTCGCCGCAGGACCGGTCGGGATCAGCCTTACCCCCGCCTGGTGGTGAACACCGGGACGAACCAGCCATGATCGGCCCGCGTCAGCGGACCAGGGCCCGCAGCAGCCTGACGTACGGGCTCCAGCGTGCGGGCCTCGCCACCGTCCCCGTGCAGGCGCGTTCGGCCAGGTCGAGACTGTCCTCCAGGCACGCGTCGTGGAGCGGGCGCCAGAGCAGTGGCCAGGTGAGGCGGGCCGGGCCGCGGGCGCTCATGGAGAGGGTGTGGCGCAGGACGGTGCGCCCGTCTCCGGCGGGCAGGGCCGCGTATTCGTGGAAGCCGTGGAAGCCGCGCGGCCCGGTGAAGGCGAAGCGGACCCACGTGGCGGGGACGTAGGCGGCAACGGTGTAGCGGACGGGGCCGTGGCCGCCGGCCGCCCCCGGCCCGAGGGGCCGGTCGAAGGCCATGGGCGGCCAGGATCCGTGCGGCCACAGCCGGTCCCCGTCACTCGCGAGGGAGTCGATCAGCGCCCCCGCTTCGTGCTCCGCCACGGGCAGCAGGCGCTCGTGCACGTTGTGGACGTCCATGGATCCTCCGTCTCCCGGAAGCAATATTAGAGAGGTCTCTCCAATATTGTGGAGAGTACTCTCCGGCTCATGGCCCGACCACCCCGTTTCGACCTCGACCAGCTCCTCGACGCCGCCGTACGGCTGGCCGCGGCGTCGGGACCGGCCGGCGTGACGATGTCCGCGGTCGCCAAGGAGGTGGGGGCTCCGAGCGGGTCGGTGTACCACCGCTTCGCCGGGCGGACCGTGCTGCTGGCCGAGGTGTGGCTGCGGACGGTCGAACGCTTCCAGGAGGGCTGGTTCGCCGCCCTCGAAGGGGAGGCCGACCCCCGGCGGGCCGGGAGCGCGGCGGCGCGCCACGTCGTCGCCTGGAGCCGCGCGCATCCGGAGGAGGCCGCCCTTCTGCTCTACGGGGCCCGGGACTTCGGGCGCGCCGAGTGGCCCGGCGAGCAGGCCGGGCGCGCCGAGCACGGCCACCGGCGGGTGCGGGCCGCCGTGGCCCGCCTGGCCGCGGCCCTCGGCGCCGAGGACCCCGCCGCCCTGGAACGCGTCTCCGTCGCCGTGATCGACCTGCCGCTCTCGCTGGTCCGCCGTCACCTGCGGGCGGGCGAGGTGCTCCCCGGACACGCGGAGGACCTGGCCGAGGAGTGCACGGCGGCACTCCTCACCTGAGCACTCCTCACCTGAGCACTCCTCCCGTGCGCCTAGCGCGCGGCCGCGGCCGTGCCCGTCCGCAGCTTCTCCAGGACGCGCTCGCGCAGGAGCTCGTACTCCTCGCGGAGGCGCTTGATCTCGGGCGGGCGCGGGATGACCCGGCCGCCGGTGACGATCTCTTCGGGGGAGAACTGCTCGCGGGTGAGGTCGATCTCCACGCCCTCGCCGAGCCGGTTCCACCAGTGGAAGTCGGTCTGCACGCCGTCGACGCGGACCTCGCCCCGGATGAGCTCGCCGCCCAGCAGGTCGTTGAGGACCATCGCGGTCACGCCGCACTGGTCGCGTGCCGGATTGTCCGGGGTCCAGCGCGAGCGGTACTCGGGGGTGCACGTGTCGGCGTCCCAGCTGCTGCGGACGGCGCGTTCGATGTCGGTGAGAAGCCACGGTGTCATGCTGCGCATCCTGGCAGCGACCACTGACAGTGCCGGGAGGACCGGCGAGCCGACGCCTGACGGCGCGCACGACGTACAGTCATCCTGGCCCTCAGCGGCCGGAACCAGCCGATGGGAAAAGGAACCATGACCAGCACGTGGGAGAAGGCACTCGACGCCGCCGGCGTCCACGACCGGCGGCTGCGCGACGACTTCACGCAGCAGCGCGACCTCGTCTCGCGCTACCGGCGCCATGCCTACGCGGCCGTCCGGCTGCTGCTGCCCCGTGCGACCGTCCCGCACGTCATCGCCATGACCGCGTTCATGCACCACACGGACAACACGCTCGACAACGGCGGCACCCGGGCCGAGCGCACCTCCGCCTACGCCGCGTGGGAGCGGGACGTACGCGAGGCGCTGGCCGGCGGGCGGGCGGACCATCCGGTGATCCGGTCACTGATCCACACGGTGACGACCCGCCCCGGGCTCGCCGGAGCGGTCGAGGACTTCCTGAAGGCCGCACCGGCTGATCTCGACTTCGACGGGTTCGCGACGGAAGGCGCCTACCAGGACTACGTCGACGCCTACTCGCTCCCGGCGTTCATGCTCGTCGCCGGCCTGCTCGACCCGGGCACCGACCCCGTCGCGTACCGTGCGGCCTGCCGTTCGTACATCGACGGCAGCCAGCGCCTGGACTTCGTCAACGACCTGGCCGTGGACCTGGAGGGCGGGCGCCTGGCCCTCCCCCGGGAGACGCTGGAGGAGCACGGCGTCTCCCGCGACGACCTGGAGTCGGCGCGCGACACCGCCGCCGTACGGGCGCTCCTGGCCGGTCAGTTGCGCCGCGCGCGCCACGACCTGCTGGACGCCCGCCGCCTGGCCGGTCTCACCGCACCGGTCGACCGCCCGTTCGTGCGGGCGATGGTGGAGCTGGAAGTGCTCACCACGGACGCCGCGGCGGCGAAGGGCTGCGGCCTGTTGCGCGGGTCGGCGCGCCCTGCGGCCGTTGCCGCCCTGCGGGTTTTCCTCCGGGAGTGCGGCCGCGCGCGGACCGCCCGGCGCCGCGCCCTCTGAGTGCCTTCCGACCACCGCCCGGGGCGACTTGAGAGCTTCTTGACCACGATTCACCCGTAGCAGCGATCACCCGTTGGTGTTCAGGCTGCGGCCGCCGCGCGCGGCCGCCTAGGGTGCTTGCACGTGACCGGCTGACGGACGAATCGAGGACACGTGGACGAGGAAGAGGACCGGAGGCTGCGGGCGATCGCACCGGAGATCTCGCACACCACCATCGGGCTGATGCGCACCATCGTCGGCCTCGAACCGGCGGAACGGGTGCCCGAAGAAGCGCTCAAGGTGGCGGACCGGGTGCTCGCCAAGCACGGTACGGACGGGCTGCGGGTGCTCGTCATGAGCCTGTCGGGGTGGATGGCGGTCGGCATCGAGAACGTCGCGCACCTGAAGGGCCAGACGAACGAGGCCATCATCGACGACATCGAGCTGACCTGTCTGGAGGCCAACCCCGACGGCTGAGGCGGACCGGCCGAGTGGTCAACGTCTCCTCCGCCGCGGGGCGGACGCCCCTACTGTGGAGTACGTCTGCAGGACGCCCCCCGGGAGGACACATGACCAGCTCGGTCGAGCACCGCTTCGTCGAGGTCAACGGAGTAACGCTGCACATCGCGGAGCAGGGGCGAGGCCCCCTGGTCGTCCTGCTGCACGGCTTCCCGGAGTGCTGGTACTCCTGGCGGCACCAGTTCGGGCCGCTGGCCGGAGCCGGGTACCGGGTCGTCGCGGTCGATCAGCGCGGGTACGCACGCAGCGAACAGCCGGACGACACCGGCGCGTACAGCGTGCTGCACCTCGCCGGTGACGTGATCGCCCTGATCCACGCCCTCGGCGAGGAGAGCGCGGTGGTCGTCGGGCACGACTGGGGCGCGCCGGTCGCCTGGACCACGGCGCTGCTGCGGCCCGACGTCGTCCGCGGCGTGGCCGGCCTGAGCGTGCCGCCGCTGCCGCACG
This sequence comes from Streptomyces telluris, assembly GCF_024519335.1. Classification (NCBI taxonomy): domain Bacteria; kingdom Bacillati; phylum Actinomycetota; class Actinomycetes; order Kitasatosporales; family Streptomycetaceae; genus Streptomyces; species Streptomyces telluris. Next base: position 74,404 of record NZ_JANIID010000001.1, on the reverse strand, counting down.
GCCCGGCGGCTCCGCTGCCGGCGCTGCGCTCCGTGTTCGGCGACGGCTTCTACCAGCTGTACTTCCAGGAACCCGGCGTCGCCGACGCGGAGTTGGCGCGGGATCCGGCGACGTCGTTCCGCCGGATCCTGTTCAGCGGCTCGGGCGACAGCGCGCAGACCGACCCGCCGCGCCCGTGGGTCGTCCCGGCCGGCCGCACGCTCCTGGACACGATGGCGGAGCCGGAGGAGCTGCCGGGCTGGTTCACCGAGGAGGACGTGGACGCCTTCGTGCGCGAGTTCTCCGCGCACGGCGAACGCGCCTTCACCGGCGGCCTGAACTGGTACCGCAACCTCGACCGGAACTGGGAGCTCCTCGCGCCCTTCCACGACCTCCGCATCGAGGTGCCCGCCCTGTACGTGGGAGGCGACCGCGACCCCGTGCGGGCCTTCCCCGGCATGGAGCAGCTGCTGGCCTCCCTCAAGGAGACGGTGCCGGGGCTGCGCCGCAGCGTGACCCTGCCGGGCTGCGGTCACTGGACGCAGCAGGAGCGCCCGGAGGAAGTCAACGCCGAGCTCCTCGGCTTCCTGTCGTCCCTGCCGTCCCCGAACGCGTAGCCGCAGCCCCTGCCGCGACCGAGCGCCTGGACCGCAGCAGGAGGACCACGGCGGCCGCCGCCACGGCGACGGCCGCGCAGGCGCCCGCGACGAGGCCCGTACGCGAGGAGAACGAGGGGGCCGCCGGAGCCTCCTCGTTCTCCGGGGACGCGGCTTCCCGCCGGGCGGCCACCGGGCCGGCCGGACCGGACCCCTGGGGCGTCGCGGCGGCGCTCTCGGCCGGAGCAGGACCCTGCCCGGCGCCCGCGGTCCCGGCCGCGACCGTGACCGTCCCCTCGCCGTGGCCGAGGTCCGGGAAGCCGCAGTGGACGACGACCTTCCACGTGCCCTCCGGCAGGGTCTCGCGAGTGGTGTAGGCCCCCTTCCCGCCCTCGGCGGCCACGAGCTGCCACGGGCCGGCGGTGCGCCCGTCCGGGCCGGTGGCCGTCAGGGTGCCGGCGACGTGCTCGTCGACGGGGTCGCCGTCGTTCTCCCAGGTCGCCACGGTCCGTACGTGACCGCCCTGCTGCTCGCCGCCGACGGCGAAATGGATGGTGTCGCCGTGCGCGGCGGCCGTTCCGGGCGTGCCCAGGACGAGCAGGGCGGCGCATCCGAGCGCGGGGGCCAGGGTGGTGGGGCGCAGCTTCATCGTGGCGGTTCCTCGGAGAGTGTCGGGACGGGTGGTGCGGAAGGGGCCGGCGACCGCCGGTGGGGGGAATCCGTGGGGGGAATCCGGTGGGGGGAAGGGGGAAGCAGCGGTCGCCGGCCCGGTCAGAGGGCGGCCGTCAGGAGGAGGCGGCCTTCGACAGGGTCCAGTTCTGGTACCCCTGGTCGTTCTTCTGCTGGAGTTCGAGCAGGCGGCCGCCGTAGTACGAGCGCTTGCTGATGCCCAGCACCAGGGACGAGCCCTCGGGCTGCAGGACGTACGACCCGCCGCCGGCGGAGTTCAGCCGCCACTTCTGCGCGGCGGTGTCCCGGCAGGGCTGCTGGGCCACGTACTGGCCCGCCACGGGGCGGTCCCCGCCGCCCAGCTGGAGGCACTTGCCGCTCTGGACCGACTTCACGCGCAGTGCGCCGCCGCCGGCGTTCTCGAAGGACCACTGCTGGTTGGCGTAGCCGTGGCGCTGGTAGGCGATGGCGACGGTGCCGTCCGCCGAGGAGCCGCCCCACAGGTCGAGGGCCTCACCGGTGAGGCCGTTGACCATCACGTACGGGGTGCCCGGCCGGGTCGGGGAGCCGCCGTCGGTGGAGAGGGTGCGGAAGGAGGCGGCGCGGCCCGGCGCGGAGGCCTTGCCGTCGGCGCCGCGCGCGGCGACGGCGACCTTGTAGGAGGTGTTGGGAGCGAGGCCCGTGAGGCGGACGACCACGTCCTTCACGTCGGCCGTCTTCTTGCCGTTGACCAGCAGGTCGTAGCCGGTGGCCGAGGGAACCTTCGGCCAGCTGACGACGGCCGAGTTCGGGGTGATCTGGCTGACCCGCGCGTCGGGCCCGGCCGTGGGCGGCCGCGTCGGGTCGGGGGTACGGGTCGGCGTGGGACCGGGGTCGGGGTTCGTGCTGCCCCCGCCCGCCATCAGGAAGCGGTTGTTGGCGATGTTCCAGTGGGTGGCCAGGTAGCTGCCGGGCTTGGGCGAGGTGTGGAAGTAGTCGTCGTGGCCGCAGTCCAGCCGCTGGTCGCCCGTGCGCTCGGGGCACAGGACCTGCATCTTGGGGTAGTGCGGGGCGTCCGAGTAGCACATGATGTCCCACTCGTCGACGCAGTGCGCGGCCCTGCTGGTGTGCGGGGCGCTGTTGTTGACGGCGCCGAGGTTGTGGCCCAGTTCGTGGGCGGGGGTGCTGCCGCCCCAGCAGCCGGAGTCCGTACGGCCGTAGGACGGGCCGAAGTTGCTGAGGTTGTCCGCGCCGGGCCGCTCGTCGCCGTTGAAGGTGCCGATGCCGCAGTAGACCTGGGCGTCGGCGAAGACCATGTACTTGCGGTCGCGGCGGTTGAAGCCCTTGGCGGCCAGGGCGTTGTTCATCGCCCCGAACTCCTGCAGGTCGCCCGCGGAGACCTCGACGTTCAGGACGGAAGCGGTGCAGTCGGCCTCGGTGACGTAGCGGACGTGCCGCTCGCCGCCGGTCTCCTTGGCGCTGGCGTTGTAGATGACGTCGGTCTCGGCGGCCCACTGCTTGAAGGAGGCGGCGTACTGGCCGAAGCGGTCGCGGCCGGGCGCGTGGACGTACAGGACCTGGACGCGGTTGCCGGTCGAACCGTCGCCCTCGCAGACGACCTTGGAGCCGGAGCCGGCCTGCGGGTTCGCGGGCGCACCGGGGCCCGGGGCGGCGGCTGCCGCGGCGACGCCGCCCTTGCGGGCGTCGACCACCGAGGGGGCGCCGCCGAGGGCCTCGTCGGCCGAGGGGGCCTTGCCGCCGTCACCGGTCAGGGAGGGGGCGTCCGTCTTCCCCGCCACGGGCGGGGTGTCCTTGGTGATGTCGACGCCCTTGGGCGGGGCGTCGGGGCCGTGGGTGCACAGCCCGGCCCGCGAGACGCTGTAGACGCCGACGCAGGGGTCGCCCTTGGGGGCGGGCTTGAGGCCGTCGTAGACGAGACCGCGTTGCTTGTCGGCCGGGGGCGTGGAGGTGAGGGGGGCGGGCGCCTTCTTGTGCACCGGCTGCGCGGCGGGGACGTTCGCGGCCCCGGCCTGGGAGCCCGGGGTGGAGGTGGCGGATCCGGTGTTCATGACGCCGAAGGCGATTCCGGCGGCCGCGGCGGTCGCGACCGCCGTGAGTATCACGCGGCGGCCGGTTCTGCTGCGGCGGCGAGAGTGTTTGCGCGGCAAAGGAGTTCCTCTCGGTGGGGGTTGCGGAACTGCCGGGCGCGGCGCTGACCGGCCCGCCCGGCGGAGGGGGGTGGTTCGGGGGCGGCTGCGCTCAGCGCGCCGCGAAGACCTGCATCCAGCGCGGGCCGTCGTAGGCGAAGGAGACGCCGACGCCCAGCTCCGTGTAGGCGCAGTTGAGGATGGTCCGGCGGTGTGCGGGGTCCTTCATCCACACGGACACGACGGCGGAGGCGCTGCTCTGCCCGGCCGAGGCGTTCACCCCGTACGAGCTCCAGTGGTGGCCGGGCGCGGCCGCCCGGCGGGCGAAGGCGGACCACTGGCCGGCGGGGGTGCGCGAGGCGGTGTCGTCGGTGTGGCGCTGGGCGACGGCGACGAGCTCGGCGTTGAAGCGGACGGGCCCGCATCCTGCCTTGGCGCGCTCGGTGTTGACGATGCGGACGACCTCCTGGGCGGGACCCGCGCCCGGGGCGGGCGGCGGCGGTGTCCGCCGGGCCGTGGTGCCGGCTCCGGCTCCGGCTCCGGTCCCGGCTCCGGCGGGGGTCGCGCTCGGAGCGGCCGGCTTCCCGGCGGCGGGCCCGGAGGGGCTGGCGCCCGCGGCGGGAGTCGCGGTGGCGGGTGCCTGCGCCGACGGGGCGGCGGGGGCGGAGGCGGAGGCGCGCACGGGAGTGCGGCCGTCGGTGTCGGAGCGGGCGACGGCCGCGGCGTCGGTGCGGTCCGGCCCGGTGGGCGCGGGGTCGCCCGCGGTGACCGGGACGACCTGGACCGGGCCGCCGGGGGCCTGCGGACGGGCGCTCTCGGGCGCGGCGTTGAAGAGGTGCGGGCCGCCCAGGGTGCCGCCCAGGACGACGGCCACGACACCGGCGGCGACGACCGCCCGGCGCGCCAGGCGCCCGAGGTCGGCGGGGGTGCCCGGCGCCGGCTCCCCGGGCGGTGCGGGGTCCGCCGACGGCTCCGGGGCCCCGGCGGAGGCGCCGCCGGGAGCGGTGGCGGGGGCGGTGGCGGCGCAGGCCGTCAGGGGGCCGCCCGGGACCGCTCCGTTGACCCGGGCGAGGAGGGCGGCGCCGACGGGCACGAGCCCGAGGCCGGCCAGCAGCCCTTCCGCGGGCACGAGCGCGGACCAGTGCCCGCCGCACTCCGCGCAGCCGCGCGCGTGCCGGGCGATGCGCTTGCGCCACAGCGGGCTCGGCGCGCCGTCCCAGCCGCCGAGGACGTCCGTGAGCTCGGGGCAGCGCGGGTCCGTGGCGAGCGCCCGGACGACGACGCGGGCTGTCTCCAGCTGGGCCTTGGTGCGCTGGACCCGGACGGCGGTGTACTGCGGCGAGCGGCCCAGGGCCGCGGCGACCTCGGCGCGGCTCAGCTCGCCCGCGGCCTCCTGCCACCACAGGGCCATGACGACCTGGTCGTCGCCGTCGAGCCAGCGCGTGGCCTGGGCAGCCTGTCTGCGCTGTCCCTGCAGGCCGAGACGGATGATCGACCACTCGACGAAGTCGGGTTCGGGGGCGGCGGCTGCGCCGACCTCCTGCAGGCCGCCGGACGGCGCGTCCTTGCGGTCCTTGAGCTCCTTGCGCCAGTGGCTGCGTATCTGGTTCATGGTGATCGCGACGAGCCACGAGCGGAACCCTTCGGGGTCCCGCAGGGCGTTCAGGCCGCCGACCATCCTGATCATGGTCTCCTGCACGACGTCGTCGACGTCCGCGTGCCCGTTCAGGGCACGGCCGACGATGTTGTAGACCAACGGCAGGCAGGCGGCGACCAGCTGGTCCTGTGCGGCGTCGTCCCCGCCGCGCGCCGCCTCGACCAGTCCGGCCGTGCTGTCCAAGTTCACGTTCCGCCCACCCTCTTTCCGCGGTTCCCGCTCCACCGCATCAGCGGCCTTACGCATGGGAGACCTGGGGGCGTGCGGCGGATAACAGAAAAATCTTGGATTCGGCGGAATCTTTTTTGCCGGGGCGGGTATGACGGGCGCTCAGACCCCGGCGGCGACGAGTTCGGCCTCGAAGCCGTCCTCGTTCTCCAGGTACGCGGCGTAGTGGTCGGGCCCGCCGGCGAAGGGGTGCCGGTCCGGGAACATCAGCCGCCAGCCGTGCCCCGGGGCCTCGTCCACGAGCGCGTCGAGGGCCGCCCGGCTCTCCACGGGGAAGGCGACGTGGTTCATGCCCGGCCTGCACCGCTCGTGGGTGCCGGCCGCGAGCGCGGGCGACTGCTCGACGACGAGGTAGAAGGCGCCGAGCCGCCAGCTGCGGCCGTGCTCCCAGTGCTGGTGGGGCGTGTAGCCCAGGGCGCCGAGCAGCCAGCCGAAGCTCTTCTCGGCGCGCTGCAGGTCGGGCACCCACAGTTCGAGATGGTGCAGCACGCCCCACTCCCCCGGCGTTCAGGTATTCGGCCCGGCCGGCCCCGGGCTCACCGGATCGGCACGTCCGAGATCGTACGGGCGATCACCAGCCGCTGGATCTCGCTCGTGCCCTCAAAAACGGTGTAAATGGCCGCGTCCCGGTGCATCCGTTCCACCGGGTACTCGCGCGTGTAGCCGTTCCCGCCGAGGATCTGCATGGCCTGGGCCGTGACGGCCTTCGCCGTCTCGCCGGCGAAGAGCTTGGACATCGAGCCCTCCGCGGCAGTGAAGGGCTTGCCCGCGGTGGCCATCCAGGAGGCGCGCCACACCAGCAGCCGGGCCGCGTCGATGCGGGTGCGCATGTCGGCGAGCTGGAAGGCGACGCCCTGGTTGTCGATGACGGGGCGGCCGAACTGGTGGCGCGTCTGGGCGTAGTCGAGCGCCACTTCGTACGCGGCGCGGGCGATGCCGACGGCCTGGGCGCCGACCGTGGGGCGGGAGGCCTCGAAAGTTGCCATGGCGGCGTTGTGCGTACGGGCGCCGCCGGTGCGCACGCGCTCGCGGGCACGGGCCAGGCGCTCGTCCAGCTTGTCCTTGCCGCCGAGGAGGCAGCGGCCGGGCAGGCGGACGCCGTCGAGGACGACCTCGGCGGTGTGCGAGGCGCGGATGCCGTGCTTCTTGAACTTCTGCCCCTGGGAGAGCCCCGGGGTGCCCGGCGGAACGACGAAGGAGGCGTGGCCACGCGCCCCGAGACCGGGGTCGACGACCGCGACGACGACGTGGACGTTCGCGATGCCGCCGTTCGTCGCCCAGGTCTTCGTCCCGTTGAGGACCCATTCGTCCTTGGCCTCGTCGTAGACGGCGCGGGTGCGCATGGCCGAGACGTCCGAGCCGGCGTCCGGCTCGGAGGAGCAGAAGGCGGCGATCTTCACGTCGTCGGCGTCGCCGTACATCTGCGGCAGCCAGGCGCCTATCTGCTCCTCGGTGCCGTTGGTGAGGACGCCGATGGCGGCGAGCCCGGTCCCGGTGATGGCGAGGCCGAGGCCGGCGTCGCCCCAGAAGAGCTCCTCCATGGCCATGGGGATGCCGAGGCCGGTGGGGTCGAAGAACTGCTGGGCGTAGAAGTCGAGCGAGTACAGCCCGATGCGGGCGGCCTCCTGGACGACCGGCCAGGGGAATTCCTCGCGCTCGTCCCACTCGGCGGCGGCCGGGCGCATCACTTCGGCCGCGAAGCCGTGGATCCAGTCGCGCACCCCCCGCTGGTCCTCGTTGAGCTCCATAGTGAATTCGGCCATGGCGTCTCCCACCCCTGCCGGCAACCCTTACTCGCGGTAACATGAGTATGTTACCGACCGGTAGTAGTGTCAACCGTCCCGCCTCCCGGATTCGCTGGGTGGAGCGGGTGTTACGTTGCGCAGGCGTCAGGAATCACAGGGGCGGGGAGGCAGGTCATATGGAAACCAGTCAGCGGGAGGACCAGCAGCATGCGGCGGAGCGCCGCCGCAAGGAGCTGCTCGAAGCGGCGGACCGGGTGGTGCTGCGAGAGGGGCCCGGGGCGTCGATGAACGCCATCGCGGCCGAGGCGGGCATCACCAAGCCCATCCTCTACCGGCACTTCGGCGACAAGGGCGGGCTCTACCGCGCCCTGGCCGCCCGGCACACCGACGCGCTGCTCGTGGGGCTGCGGGCCGCGCTGGACGCCCCGGCCGAGCGCCGCGACCGCGTCGAGCGGACGCTCGACAGCTATCTCGCGGCCATAGAGGCCCGGCCGCAGGTCTACCGCTTCCTGATGCACCCGGCCGACGAGAGCCAGCCCTCCGAGCAGGGCTTCGACGTCGGGCGGCACTCCGCTCCCCTGCTGCGGCGGATGGGCGAAGAGCTCGCCCAGGTCATATCCGAGCGCGTCGACCTCGGCCCCGACAGCGACGAGCTGTCGCGCGCCTGGGGCCACGGCATCGTCGGCATGATGCACGCCGCGGGCGACTGGTGGCTGCGCGAGCGCCCCTTCCCGCGGGAGCACCTGGTGCGCCACCTCGCGGACCTGCTGTGGGGACGGCTCGCCTCCTCGGGCGACCTGCCGGGCGGCCCCGGCTTCTGAGGCGTGCCGCGGCCGGCCGCCCGTACGCCCTACGCCGTACGGGCCGGCTCCGGCTGCTCCTCCGTGCGCCCCGACCACGGCGCACGGCGTACGGCCCGCAGCGCCCGGCGGCGGCGCAGCCCCGTCACGTGGTCGAGGTAGAGACCGCCGTCGAGGTGGTCGCACTCGTGCTGCAGGCAGCGGGCGAAGAAGCCGGTGCCGGTCACGCGCGCCGGGGCGCCGTCCAGGGTGAAGCCCTCGACGACGGCGCGGTCGAAGCGCGGCGTGCCCGCCTCGATGCCGGGGACGGACAGGCAGCCCTCCGGTCCGCGGACGGTGACGCCGTCGGCCTCGACGAGCCGGGGGTTGACCAGGTGGCCCAGGTGGCGGCGGTCCTCGTCGTCCGGGCAGTCGTAGACGAAGACGCGCAGCGGGACGCCGATCTGGTTGGCCGCGAGGCCCACGCCGGCGGCGGCGTACATCGTCGCGAACATGTCCTCGACGAGCTGCGCGAGGCCGTCGCCGAAGTCCGTGACGTCCTCGCAGGGGGTGCCGAGCCCCGGGTCGCCGAGCAGCCGCATGGGCCGTACGCGTCCGGAAGAGCCGGGGATGGAGCCGTTTCGCATGGGTCAACCCTACGTTCCGTGGGCGGCCGGTTCGGGCCTGCGGCCGGATCTCGATAGGCTGATCCCCGACCGGAGCCTCCTGGCTGGCGATTCGGCGCGGAGGGGGCGTTCCACCACCGGCGGACCAGGGAACAGGCCCGGCGCCCAACAAGGAGGATCTAGGACGATGGCAGGCAACTCGGGGCCACTGTCGCCGCGGGCCAAGCTGGCCGTGACGGCGGGCAAGGCGGCTGCGGCGGTGTCGCGGGCCGCAGGCCGTGGCAGCGGATCGGTGATCGGCGGCAAGGTCGCGCTCAAGCTCGACCCCGACCTGCTGGCCCGGCTGGCGACCCACCTGGACGTGGTCCTGGTGTCGGCCACCAACGGCAAGACGACCACGACCCGGCTGATCGCCGAGGCGCTGCGCGCCAGCGGACCCGTCGTGTCCAACGCGCTGGGCGCGAACATGCCCGCGGGCATCACCTCGGCCCTGGCGGGCGGCTCGGACGCCCGCTACGGCGTGATCGAGGTGGACGAGAAGTACCTGGCGGGTGTCGCCCGGGACGTCTCCCCCAAGGCCATAGCGCTGCTGAACCTCTCGCGCGACCAGCTCGACCGGGCCGCGGAGACGCGCATGCTCGCCGAGAAGTGGCGTGAGGGCCTGGCGGGCAGCAAGGCGGTGATCATCGCCAACGCCGACGACCCGCTGATCGTGTGGGCGGCCTCCTCGTCGCCGAACGTGGTGTGGGTGGCGGCCGGCCAGGAGTGGAAGGACGACGCCTGGTCCTGCCCGTCGTGCGGCGGCGTGATGCAGCGCCCCGGCGACGACTGGTTCTGCGGCGAGTGCGGCTTCCGACGGCCGACCCCCAGCTGGGCGCTGTCGGGCGACTACGTCCTCGACCCGCACGGTTCGGCCTGGCCGATCCACCTGCAGCTGCCGGGCCGGGCCAACAAGGCCAACGCCACCACCTCCGCGGCCGTCGCGGCCACCTTCGGCGTCCCGCCGCAGGTCGCCCTGGAGCGGATGTACCAGGTGCAGGCGGTCGCGGGCCGGTTCGACGTGGTGCAGTTCCTCGGCCGCGACATCCGGCTGCTGCTGGCCAAGAACCCGGCCGGCTGGCTGGAGACGTTCTCGCTGATCGACGGGCCGCCGGCGCCGGTGATCCTCGCGGTCAACGCCCGCGGCGCGGACGGCACCGACACCTCGTGGCTGTGGGACGTGGACTACCCGCGCCTCGCCGGTCACCCGATCTTCGTCATCGGCGACCGCAAGCTGGACCTGGCCGTCCGGCTGGAGGTCGCGGGCCTGGACTTCCGGGTCTGCGAGACCGTGGACGAGGCGGTGCAGCAGTGCCCGCCCGGCAAGATCGAGCTGATCGCCAACTACACCGCCTTCCAGGACGTCCGCCGCCGCGTCGGCAACTGACCCCCGCAAGCACTGAAGGATTGTGAGCATGAGCCAGAACAGTCTGCGTGTGGTGTGGGTCTACCCCGACCTGCTCAGCACCTACGGCGACCAGGGCAACGTCCTGGTCCTGGAGCGGCGGGCGCGCCAGCGCCGGCTGGATGTCCAGCGCGTCGACATCCGGTCCGACCAGCCCATCCCGACCTCCGGGGACATCTACCTGATCGGCGGCGGTGAGGACCGCCCGCAGCGGCTCGCGGCCGAGCGGCTGCGCCGCGACGGCGGCCTGAACCGGGCCGTCGCCAACGGCGCGATCGTCTTCTCGGTCTGCGCCGGCTACCAGATCCTGGGCCACGAGTTCATCAACGACCTGGGCCAGCGCGAGCAGGGCCTCGGCCTGCTCGACGTCATCAGCACCCGCGGCGAGGGCGAGCGCTGCGTCGGCGACGTCCTCGCGGACATCGACGAGCCGCTGGGCCTGCCGCCGCTGACGGGCTTCGAGAACCACCAGGGCATCACCCACCTCGGCCCGACGGCCCGCCCGTTCGCCCGCGTGCGCTACGGCAACGGCAACGGCACGGGCGACGGCTTCGAGGGTGCGTACAACGACACCGTCTTCGGTACGTACATGCACGGCCCGGTGATGGCGCGCAACCCGCACATCTCGGACATGCTGATCAAGCTGGCGCTGGACGTCAACGCCCTGCCGCCGGTGGACGACCGCTGGTACGAGGCGCTGCGCGCCGAGCGGATCGCGGCGGCTACCCAGTCGGCGTAGCCCTGCCGACCGCATGACGGACGGTCGCGTCCCCCGCCACCTACCGCTAGTAAGGTGGCGGGGACGCAACCGGACGACGGGGTCCGGTCTCCCGCCCTGTTGCGAAGGTTTCCCCCTGTCATGCGCATTGGTGTACTCACCTCCGGTGGCGACTGCCCCGGTCTGAACGCCGTCATCAGGTCCGTCGTGCACCGCGCGGTCGTCGACCACGGTGACGAGGTCATCGGCTTCCACGACGGCTGGAAGGGCCTCCTCGAAGGCGACCACCGCAGGCTCGACCTGGACGCCGTGGCCGGCATCCTGGCCACCGGCGGCACCATCCTCGGCTCCTCGCGGGTCCAGCCCGCGCAGCTGCGCGGCGGTGTCGAGCGGGCCAAGGGCCACGTGGCCGACCTCGGCCTGGACGCCGTCATCCCCATCGGCGGCGAGGGGACCCTCAAGGCCGCCCGCCTGCTGTCGGACGCGGGCCTGCCGATCGTCGGCGTCCCCAAGACCATCGACAACGACATCGCCTCGACGGACGTCACGTTCGGCTTCGACACGGCCGTGGGCGTGGCGACCGAGGCGCTGGACCGGCTGAAGACCACCGCCGAGTCGCACCAGCGGGTGCTGATCGTGGAGGTCATGGGCCGGCACACCGGCTGGATCGCCCTGCACTCGGGCATGGCCGCCGGCGCCCACGCCATCGTCGTGCCCGAGCGGCCCTTCGACATCGACGAGCTGACCGAGGTCGTCGGCCGGCGCTTCGAGGCCGGCAAGCGCTTCGCGATCGTCGTCGTCGCCGAGGGCGCCAAGCCGCGCGAGGGCTCCATGGCCTTCGAGACGGGCGCCACGGACGTCTACGGGCACGAGCGGTTCGCCGGGGTGGCCCGGCAGCTCTCCGACGAGCTGGAGCGGCGCCTGGGCAAGGAGGCCCGCCCGGTGATACTCGGCCACGTGCAGCGCGGCGGCACGCCCACCGCGTACGACCGCGTCCTCGCGACCCGGTTCGGCTGGCACGCGGTCGAGGCGGTGCACCACGGGGCGTTCGGCATGATGACGGCCCTGCGTGGCACGGACATCACACTGGTGCCCCTGGCGGAGGCCGTCGAACGGCTCAAGACCGTGCCGCAGGAGCGGTACACCGAGGTCGAGTGCGTGCTCTGAGTCGTTTGTCCCGTTGTCTCCCGCCTTCCGGCGGGGCGCCCCCGGCCGCGGGCGCGGCCCGGGGCGCCTCTACTCTGGTCCCGGCGCATCGGTGCGAAATGGGAGAGAGCGGATGGATCACAGCGGGCACGGCATGATGCACATGGACATGCCGCCGTTCACGCTGGAACGGGGTCTGCAGTTCAGTGGCGATCCATTCTTCATGATCGGCTGTCTGCTGGCCCTGGCCCTCTACGGCTGGGCGGTGGTCCGGCTGCGGCGGCGCGGTGACGCCTGGCAGGTCGGCCGGACCGTCGCGTTCGTCCTCGGTGTGCTGAGCGTGTGGCTGGTGATGTGCACCAAGCTCAACGACTACGGCATGGTCATGTTCAGCGTGCACATGGTGCAGCACATGGTCATCAGCATGCTGTCACCGATCCTGCTCCTCCTCGGCGCCCCGGTGACGCTGACGCTGCGAGCGCTGCCGGCGGCCGGGCGCGGCCGCAAGGGCCCGCGCGAGTGGCTCGTCGCCCTGCTCCACAGCCGCTACATGCGCGTCATCACGCACCCGGTGTTCACGATCCCGCTGTTCATCGCGAGCCTGTACGCGCTGTACTTCACGCCGCTCTTCGACTTCCTGATGGAGTCCAGGACCGGCCACATCGCGATGATGGTGCACTTCCTCGCCGTGGGCCTGGTGTTCTTCTGGCCGATCATGGGCGTGGACCCGGGCCCGCACCGGCCGGGCTACGTGATGCGGATGCTGGAGCTGTTCGCGGGCATGCCCTTCCACGCGTTCTTCGGCATCGCGCTGATGATGGCCTCGGAGCCGATGATCGGCACGTACATGCACCCGCCGGCCTCCCTGGGCATCGACGCGCTGGAGGACCAGCAGGCGGGCGGCGGCATCGCCTGGGCGTTCAGCGAGATCCCGTCGGTCGTGGTGCTGCTCGCGCTGGCCTACCAGTGGTACCGCTCCGAGCAGCGGCAGGCGCGGCGCTCGGACCGGGCCGCGGACCGCAACGGCGACAAGGAGCTGGAGGCCTACAACGCCTACCTCGCCTCGCTGCGCTCGCGGGAGACCTGACGGGCGGGCGTACGCGGGAGGCGTGTGCGCGAGATCTGGCGGCAGGGGCCGCGGCCGGGAGACCATGGACTCCAGGCCGCGGCCCCTTTTCGCGCGTCGGCGCGCTCCCGGGCCGCCGTGAGGAGGTGCGGGATGCCCGGATCGACGAAGACGATGGCGGGGCTGACGGTGGGGGGCCTCGTCGTGGTGACGGCGTACACGGTGACCATCGGCAGCAACGGCTGGCTGTGGTTCGCGTGGGTGATGCTGATGCTGCTGACGATAGGCACGCTCGCGGCCCGGGGGACGTGAGCGGGGGCCCTGGCGGGCCGGGAGCCGGATCAGAAGCGGAAGACCGGCCCGGTCGCGGCGTCGAGCGCGCAGGGGTTGGGGAAGGTCTTGTGCCATACGACGGGGCGCCCGTTCCAGTCGCCCTCGGCGGTCGCGGTCACCGGGTCGTACTCCCGCGTGCACTGGTGCCCGGCCGCCCCGGTCACCCGGCCGGGGTCGCCCTTCGCGCGGTGCAGCGTCGTGCAGGCCTCCGACGCGTGGGGGTGGTGGCCGCCGGCGTCCGGGCAGCTCAGCTGGACCCCGCGGATCCAGGTGTTCTGCGCGCCGGAAACGGTGAGGAAGAACCGCCCGTCGGTGCCGCCCGGGCCGCCGGCCGGGCCCTGCAGCTCGTCCGCCGCGGCGGGCGGGGAGCCCAGGACGAGGAGCGCGGCGGTGGTCGCCGCGGCGGCCACGGCGGTACGGGGTAGGGACATCGGTGCCTCCTGGGGCGCGGGGGTGCCCGGGCCCAAGGCCATCGCGCGCGGACCGCGCCGGGCAAGCTGCCACACCGTGCCGTCGCCCGGGTGGCGGCGGCAGGTCACCCGGCCGGTCCTCCGGCGCCGCGGGGTCGTGGCGGCAGTGCGCTGACGGCGGGCCGGCGCGGGACGGCCGGCCGTGGGCAGGGCCACCGTACCGCCCGTAACGCCCTTGCCAGGGCCCTGTGATGCCGGGGATGCGGGGGAACACCCGGTGGGCGGGGGCGCGTTGGAGTGCAGCACGGTGCGGGGGCGCATACGCTCCCGTGGCCTTCAGCGGACGGGCCGGGGCGGCATGGGGCCGGCGCGTCACCGCTGCCCGGTCAGGCACGGGCCGCCCCGCACCGCCGCCAGCCACTCCGCCCGCAGCCGCTCGTAGGCCCGGCGCTCCTCGCCGTTGAGCATCCGGCCACGGCGCTCCGCCAGGAACGCGCGGATCGCGTCGTTGATCTCCTCGGGCGACCGGGTGAGGTCCGGGGTGACGGCCATGGACACAGGCTACGAGGAGCGGGCGGCCAAAACACCGAGAACCGTCGAGGTTCGCAGAATGCTCATCAAATGGTCATCCAGCCTGATACGTCCTTGATGCCCGTCCGTGCTCGCCGGGGAGCGTCCGGGGACGCAGCGGCGCCCCGGTCCACGGGGGACCGGGGCGCCGTGTGGTGCGGTGGAACGGTTACGCCTTCTTCGCCGCGGCGGGCTTCGGCGGCTCGGGGACGGCGTGCGGGGCGCACGTCACGTCCTTCGCGTCGACCTTGCCCTCGAGGAGGTAGGCGTCGAGCTTGGCGTTGACGCAGGGGTTGGCCTCACCCGTGACGCCGTGCGAGCCGGCGCCCTTCTCGGTGATCAGGCGGGAGCCCTTGAACCGCTTGTGCAGCTCCACGGCGCCCGCGTACGGGGTGGCCGCGTCGCGCTCGCTCTGGATGATGAGGGTCTGCGGCAGGCCCTTGTGCGTGGTGACCTCGACGGGCGTGCCCTGCGGGCCCTTCCACGTGGCGCACGGGAGGTTCATCCAGGCGTTGGCCCAGGTCATGAAGGGGGCCTCGCGGTGGATGCGGGTGTTGTCGCGGTCCCACTTCTTCCAGCTGGTGGGCCACTTGGCGTCGGCGCACTCGACCGCCGTGTAGACGGCGTTGCTGTTCTCGGCGGCGATGTTGCCCGCCGTGTTGGACAGGTCGGGGCCGGCGGCCTCGACCAGCGCCTTCTCGTCGCCGGCGACGTACTTGCTCCAGGTCTCGGCGACCGGGACCCACGAGGAGTCGTAGTACGCCGCGCCCTGGAAGTAGCTGATCAGCTCGGCCGGGCCGACGACCCCGCCGATGGGCTTCTTCTTGGCGGTGGCCCGGAGCTTCTCCCAGTTCTTCTGGACCTGGGTCCGGGTGGCGCCGAGGTGGAAGGTGGAGTCGTACTTGGCGACCCACTCCTCCCAGTCCTTGAAGCGGGCCTCGAAGGCGACGTCCTGCTCCAGGTTGGCCTGGTACCAGATGTTGTCCTGGGCCGGGTTGACGACGCTGTCGACGACGAGGCGGCGGACGTGGGTCGGGAACAGGGTGCCGTAGACGGCGCCGAGGTAGGTGCCGTAGGAGACGCCCAGGTAGTTGAGCTTCTTCTCGCCGAGGGCGGCACGGACGACGTCGACGTCGCGCGCGGTGTTCGCCGTGGTGAGGTACGGCAGCAGCTTGCCGCTGCGCTCGGCGCAGCCGTCCGCGTACTGGCGGGCGAGCTTGCGCTGGGCGAGCTTGTCGGCCTCGCTGTCGGGCACCGGGTCGGCCTTGGGCGCCGCCACGAACTTCTGCGGGTCGACGCAGGAGATCGGGGCGGAGTGGCCGACGCCGCGCGGGTCGAAGCCCACGAAGTCGTACGCCTTGGCCGTCTTCGCCCAGAGCGGGGCCTTGGTGGTGACGCGGCGCGGGAACCTCATGCCGGAGCCGCCGGGGCCGCCGGGGTTGTAGAGCAGCGCGCCCTGGCGCTCGTCGGCGGTGCCGGTCGAACGGGCCCGGTCCACTGCGATCTTGATGGTGGGGCCGTTCGGCTTGGCGTAGTCGACGGGAACCGTGACGTAGCCGCACTGGATGGGCTTCTCGAGGCCCCAGGAGGCAGGACAGTCCTGCCACTTGATGCCCGTCTTGGCCGCGCGATCGGCGGCAATCTTCACACCGCGGGCCTCTGCGGCCCCGCCCGGCACGCGCTCGCTCGCGCCGGCGGCCGGGGCGGTCAGGAACCCGGCCACCAGCGCGCCGGTCACCAGGGTGCCGGCCGCGCCGAGTATTGACGTGTGTCTCACGTAGGAATCCCCCTGCTGGGTACGCCGCTTGGAGCGGCGGAGATCGCAATGCTGCAGGGGGATCCTTTCGTCTCCTATCCCACAATGGACAGGTCGTACGAGTGTTCTTTACTAATCCGTAAGAATGACGAAACACGCAGTGACACATGTGGCGGCATTCGCCCCCAGCGCACCACATCACCCGTATCGCGCTATCTGCTGATTTCCATCCCCAAGAGTCCGGTTTCGAGCACCGTACGGAGCTGCAGGCCGTCGGGCGCCACGGCGCTCACCACCGCGGCCGGACCGGCCAGCGGGGCGACGACGGCCGCCGGGGCCAGCACCCGCGGTGCGACGGGGGCCGCCGCGAAGGCCGGGTCCACGACGAGGAGTTGACCGACCGCCCGGTGACCGCCCAGGACCGCCCCGCCGTCCCAGCCGGGCACGCCCGGACCGTACGACAACTCCTGGTCGTAGAGCGGGCGTCCACCGCGCCGGACGGTGAGGCGGGCCGTCAGCCGGCCCGGCGGCTCCCCCGCGCGCCCCAGGATCTGCTCCTCGCGGAACACCAGCCGGGCCGTCGGGGCGAGTTCGATGCGCGTGGTCATCCGCAGCTCGCCGCCGCGCGCGGAGATCAGCGGTTCGGGGAGCCAGCGCAGCTCGGCGCCCTCGCCGACGCGAATGTATACAACGTAGGTCGCCGGTGCGCCCGTGCGGCCGGGCAGGGCGATCGTGGCGGCCGTGGTGGAGAAGTGCACCACGGCGCCGTCCTCCACCTCGGCGGTCAGCGTGAGGGCGTCACCGCCCAGCGGCGCGCTCATCGCGCCGACCAGGCACACCCGCGCCTCGGCCCCCGGCGAGCGCAGCCGTCGCAGGGCGAACGGGCCGCCGCCGTCGAGGACGGGCAGGGCGGTGCCGCCCCTGCCGTCCGCGACGGCCACGATCCGGGCGGAGGCCAGCAGCCCGGCGCCGTCCGGCGGCGCGGGGGCGGCGGCGAGAGCGGTCACGAGGACGCGGTCCAGGCGGCGAGCTGTGCGCGCACCCACGTCGTGACCGGCTCCACGCCGCCCTCCGTGACGAGGGACGTGAAGACGGCCGGGAGTTCGCCGCGCTGCGCCTTGGCGTCGCGGGCCATCCCTTCCAGGTCGACGCCGACGTACGGGGCGAGGTCGGTCTTGTTGACGACGAGCAGGTCGGCGGTGGTGATGCCGGGGCCGCCCTTGCGCGGGATGTCGTCGCCCCCCGCGACGTCGATGACGAAGATCTGCGCGTCCACCAGGCCCTTGGAGAACGTGGCGGTGAGGTTGTCGCCCCCGGACTCCACCAGGACGAGGTCGAGCGGCCCGGCCTCCGGGGAGGAGAACACGGCCTCCAGGTCCTCCACGGCCTCCAGGTTGGCGGAGATGTCGTCGCGGATGGCGGTGTGCGGGCAGGCCCCGGTCTCCACGGCGGTGATCCGCTCCGCCGGCAGGACGGCGTTGCGCAGCAGGAACTCGGCGTCCTCGCGGGTGTAGATGTCGTTGGTGACGACGGCGATGGACAACTCCTCGCGCAGGGCGCGGCAGAGCGCGGCGACGGTCGCGGTCTTGCCGGAGCCGACGGGGCCGCCGAGGCCGATCCGCAGGGCGCGGCGCGTCCCGTCGGGGCGGACGGGCGAGGCGGCGCTGTAGGTGTGGCGGTGGGGGTAGGTCTCGGGGTGGTCGAGGTGCATGGTCCCCTCCTGGGGGTTCGTCGGGCGGCGGGGGTCGGTGCTTCAGCTCGCGAAGAGCCGTACGGGCCAGGCCGCGTGGAGCTCCGCGGTGATGTCGAGCAGCGGGGCCGATCGGGCGGGCAGGGCGTCCGGGCCCTCGGTGGCGGCGCGGTGCGCGGCCGTGGTGGCGGCGGCCGCCACCGCGTCGAGCTCGGGTGCCAGCCGGGCCAGTACCGCCGTCGCCACGAACGGGTCCAGGCTCAGCAGGCGTACGACCGCGGTGGCCGGACCGCTGACCGACTCGTAGACGGCGGCGTAGGCGGCGTCCAGCGGGCCGAGGCCGGCGGAGCGGGCCGTAAGGCCGAGGACGACCGGCTGGTGGGCGCCGCGCGGGCGGGCCGCGGCGAGGGCGTCGAGCTCCGCCGAGGGCCAGGCGGCGCGGGCGGCGCGCATCAGCTGCCGGCCCAGGCGCCGGGCGGCGGTGCGCAGGGCGGGTGCGGGGGTGCGGGCGTCCGCGGCGTCGTCGAGGGCGAGCGGGTCGAGGCCGGCCGCGGCCGCGGCGGCGAGGGCCGCCGCGGTGAGTCCGGTGGTGTGCAGCCGGCCGCGGCAGAACTCCTCCAGGGTCCGGCCGTCGGTGATCCGGCCGGCCTTGACGGCGGCCTCGGCCCCGCCGGAGTGGGCGTGGCCGCCGGCGGGGAAGCGCCCGTCGGCGAGGACGAGGAGGGCGGCGGGGCCGGCCGCCCTCGTCACGGCCGGGGCGGGTTCCGCGCCCGTGGCGGCCTCGGTCGTCGTGTTCATCAGAAGAGGAAGTAGCGCTGGGCCATCGGCAGTTCCGCCGCCGGCCGGGGTTCGATCACTTCGCCGTCGACGGTGACCGTGAACGTGTCGGGGTCGACCTCCACCCTCGGCCGGGTGTCGTTGTTGCGCATGTCCGCCTTGGTGACGCCGCGCGTGGACCGTATGGGGACGAACCGCTTGCCGAGGCCGAGGCGTTCGGGGAGGCCGTCGTCCATGGCCCACTGGGTGACGAAGTTGAGGGAGTTGGCGGCCGGGGCGCGTCCGTGGGCGCCGAACATGGGGCGCGGCAGGACCGGCTGCGGGGTGGGGATGGAGGCGTTGGCGTCGCCCATCTGCGCGTAGGCGATCTGGCCGCCCTTGATGACCAGCTGCGGCCGTACGCCGAAGAAGGCGGGGTCCCACAGCACGAGGTCCGCGAGCTTGCCCGGCTCCACGGAGCCGATCTCGTGGTCGAGGCCCTGGGCGACGGCCGGGTTGATGGTGTACTTGGCGACGTAGCGCCGGGCCCGTGCGTTGTCGGCCGGGCCGTCGCCGGGCAGGGCGCCGCGGCGTCTCTTCATCACGTGCGCGGTCTGCCAGGTGCGCAGCACGACCTCCCCGATGCGGCCCATCGCCTGGGAGTCGGAGGAGATGATCGAGATCGCGCCGAGGTCGTGCAGGACGTCCTCGGCGGCGATGGTGCCCGGCCGGATGCGGGATTCGGCGAAGGCGAGGTCTTCGGGGACGCCCGGGTTGAGGTGGTGACAGACCATCAGCATGTCGAGGTGTTCGTCGACGGTGTTGACGGTGTGCGGCCGGGTGGGGTTGGTGGAGCTGGGCAGGACGTTGGCCTCGGAGACGACGGTGATGATGTCGGGTGCGTGCCCGCCGCCCGCGCCTTCGGTGTGGTAGGCGTGGATGGACCGGCCGGCGATGGCGGCGAGGGTGTCGCCGACGAATCCGGCCTCGTTGAGGGTGTCGGTGTGGATGGCGAGCTGGGCGCCGCTCTCCTCGCACACGGCCAGGCAGGCGTCGATGACGGCGGGGGTCGCCCCCCAGTCCTCGTGGATCTTGAAGCCGACGGCGCCGGCCCGCAGCTGGGCGCGCATCGAGTCGTACGAGACGGTGTTGCCCTTGCCCAGCAGGCCGACGTTGACGGGGTACCCCTCCATGGCCTCGAACATCCGGGCGAGGTGCCAGGCTCCGGGGGTGATGGTGGTGGCCTTGCTGCCCTCGGCCGGCCCGGTGCCGCCGCCGAGCAGGGTGGTGACGCCGGAGGCGAGGGCCTCGTCCGCGGCCTGGGGGCAGATGAAGTGGACGTGGGCGTCGACGGCCCCGGCGGTGAGGATCCTGCCGTTGCCGGCGATGACCTCGGTCTCGGGGCCGATGACGAGGTCGGGGTGGACGCCGTCCATGGTGTCGGGGTTGCCGGCCTTGCCGACGCCGGTGATCCGGCCGTCGCGGATGCCGACGTCGGCCTTGACGACGCCCCAGTGGTCGAGGACGAGGGCCCCGGTGATGACGGTGTCGGGGGCCCCGTCCGCCCGGGTCGCGCGGGACTGGCCCATGGACTCGCGGATGACCTTGCCGCCACCGAAGACGGCTTCGTCGCCGGCGTGCCCGGGCCCGCCGCTGCGGTCCTCCTCGATCTCGACGACGAGGTCGGTGTCGGCGAGGCGGACGCGGTCGCCGGCGGTCGGCCCGTAGAGGCCGGCGTAGGCGACACGGCTGAGTTCAGTCATCGAGCGGTCCCCCGCACTCGCCGCGCAGGCCCTCGACGATGCGCTTGCCGCCGATGGGGACGAGGTCGACCTGGAGGGGGATGCCCGGCTCGAAGCGGACGGCGGTGCCGGCGGCGATGTCGAGGCGCTTGCCGCGGGCCGCCGCACGGTCGAAGTCGAGGCCGGGGTTGGCCTCGGCGAAGTGGTAGTGCGAGCCGACCTGCACCGGGCGGTCGGCGGCGTTGAGCACGGTGAGCCGGGTGCGGTGCAGCCCCTGGTTGAGGGCCACGGGCTCGGCGGCGTACAGGATTTCTCCGGGGATCATCGCGGGTCCTCCCCGTCAGCAGATCGGTTCGTGAACGGTGACGAGCTTGGTGCCGTCGGGGAAGGTCGCCTCGACCTGGACGTCGTGGAGCATCTCGGGGATGCCCTCCATGACGTCGTCGCGGGTGAGCACCGCGCGCCCGGAGGACATCAGCTCGGCGACGGTGCGGCCGTCCCGGGCACCTTCGAGGACGTGGACCGTGATCAGGGCCACCGCCTCGGGGTGGTTGAGGAGCAGGCCGCGGGCCTTGCGCTTGGCGGCCACGTCGGCGGCCACGTGCAGGAGCAGTCGTTCCTGCTCGCGCGGGGAGAGTTGCATGCGTCCCACCTCACTGTCGTCCCAGGTGTCCCGGATGGACGCACCGGGACGCTACCCGAGTTCAACACGGTGTTGACCTGGGGTTCTTCGGCCGGTGGCCGGTGATTGCAGATTAGGGCGGAACCTTTTCCAACGCGTTAACTGACTCTTTGCACTGCCATGGCCACGGACCCGGGCGCCGACTGTCGTCTGCACCTACTGGATCTTCTGGGCCGGATCATGGCCGCCCGTCCGCACGACACGTACCGCCGGCTACGGGCGGCGCAGACCATGGTCGTCGCGGCGGTACGACCCCGCCACGGCTCGCACGCCTGCACGAAACGGGTGAACGGAAGGTGCGAGCGGGTCATGCCGACGCGGACGATACGGGTCCCCGGCGCAGAGCGCCGGGGGCGAAGGGATCTCCGCGCCATGTGCGCCGGAGGGCCGGGGGTCCGCGCCCGAATAAACCCCGGTCCCCTCCATGAAGGATCACGGCGTAGACGGGGCGCGTTGATCGATTTGGCGCGGACGGCCGGATTGCCCCCGGGCCGGTACGAACCGCCGCAGGCCAGCGGCTCAGCCGGCTTGCGCGCACACCATCAAATCGCCCCGCGTCCACCGGAATTGCCCAGAAGTGATCAGGCTCACATACCCCTGGTTCCGCTCGGAATCGGCACGGCGGCTGCGCCAAGATCCCTGCGACGACAAGACCCCGCCACCCAGGCGGGGCGGTCCCGGCGGACGCCGAACCCTGCCGCCGCCGGGATGCCGGGTCGACTTGAGTGCAACGGCAGGGATGGAGGACCCAAGAGTGGTGGGACGACCAAGAGTAGTGCGGTCGGCCCTTGGGGTGAAGCCGTTGACAGCGGCCGGGCAACCTTCGCCTGCCCGAACCCGACAGGTCATCCTTCACAGGCGGCTGACGAAGGGTTAGCGCATGGGCGCGCACAAACGTCCGTCAAAGCTGTCCAGGGCCGGCGCAGCATCGGCCCTCACTCTCGCCGCCGTCGGAGCCACCGTGCTGGTCCCGGGCGGCGCGGCAGAGGCGGAGGCGTCTACCGTCTCCTCCCAGGCACTGCGGATCGCGGCCTCGAAGCAGGGCTCCCCCTATCAGTGGGGGGCGACCGGGCCCTCCCGGTTCGACTGCTCGGGCCTGACGCTCTACTCCTTCAAGCGGGCCGGGAAGTCCCTGCCCCGCACCGCCGCCCAGCAGTACAACAGCACCCATCACATCCCCCGCTCCGCACGCGAACGCGGCGACCTCGTCTTCTTCGTCTCCGGGCGCGGGATCTACCACGTGGGGATCTACAACGGGGACGGCCGCATCTGGCACGCACCCAAGACGGGCGCGGTCGTCCGTCTGGAGCGGATCTGGACCAACAGCGTCCTCTACGGCCGGGTCGGCTGACCCGGCGTCACCGGCCCGCCCGGAGACCCCGGAAGGGCCGGTGACACCGCTCCCCGCGCCTCCCCGCACGAGGGCCCGAAGAGGCCCGAGGCCCCCCGCACCCGGGTGCGGGGGGCCCGGCCGGCCGGAGGGGAGTTCAGCGCTCTGCGCTGACCGGCGCGGTCCAGGGGAGGCAGATCCACACCGTCTTGCCGCCGTCGGAGGTCGGCGTGCAGAACAGCCGCCCCCCGTGCTCCGCGGTGAGACAGCGGATGATCACCATGCCGCGGCCGTTGTCCTGCTGGACCGCGGCGGGCAGCCGCCGGGGGAAGCGCGGGTGGCTGTCCGTGACGCCGATGCGCAGCTGCTGATCGCGGTCGAGGCGGACGTCCACGGTGAAGGTGGGCGACTGGCCCCGGGTGTGCTGCACGGCGTTGGTCGCGAGCTCGGAGACGATCAGGCGCACGGTCTCCGAGGTGTCCGTCCCGCCCGGAAGCCCCCAGTCCGCCAGCACCTCCGCGACGTAGCGGCGCGCCGTGGAGACCGAGGCGGGGGCGCTCGGCAGCGTGACGGTGGCTTCTTGGTGGTCTGCCATGGCGGTGGCCCTTTCAGCCGAGGTCCCGCCGAGACCGGACTCCGGCTGCGCTGCCACGGAAAACCGGGAAGCGTGCCGTAAGTCGTGGGGGGCATGAGCGGCCTCGGACGGCTCTGCGCGACAGACTGCCACTGATAACGCCTGTGATGGGAGCGATCCCCCAAGATATGCATATATCTGTCGCCCGAAGCAGTGAACTCTACGACGAGCGACCGGATTCACGCGGCACACTGGGCTATTGACACTGACGTATGACAACGACAGTGACCCAGGGGAGGGCCGATGCGGTACGGACCGGCGGTACGCCGCCGCAAGCTGGGGGCGGAGCTGCGCCGCCAGCGCGAACTGGCCGGGCTGACGAGCCTGGAGGCCGCGCGCGCGGTGGGCTGGCACCAGTCGAAGGTCAGCCGGATCGAGACGGGCAGCAGTGGCGTGAAACCGGCGGACGTGGCCCGGCTGCTGGACGCCTACGGGGTCACCGACGCCGAGCTGCGCGCGCTGCTGGGGGCGCTGTGCGGCGCGGGGTCCCCCGAACCGGGCGAGGGTGCGGGGGCCCGGCGCGGCTGGTGGTACGCCTACCGGGACCGGCTGCCTCCCGCCTATCTCGACTTCATCAGCCTGGAGTCGGAGGCCTCGCGGTTAAGCACCCTGGAGACCACCGTGGTGCCCGGCCTGCTGCAGACGCCGGACTACGCCCGCGCCGTGACCCGCGCGGCCCTCGGCGACCCCGCGCCGGAGCAGGTCGAGGAGCTGGTGCGGGTGCGCATGGCGCGCCAGGCGGTGCTCCGGGGCGAGCAGCCGCTGGAGGTGTGCGCCGTGCTGGACGAGGCCGTGCTGCGTCATGAGGTCGGCGGACCGGAGGTCATGGCCGGGCAGTTGCGGCACCTGGTCGAGACGGGATCGCTGGGGCACGTGCGGCTGCACGTCCTGCCCTTCTCCAGCGGCGGCCATATGGGCATCACCGGGCCTTTTGTTATTTTCTCATTTCCGCGCATTGCTGATCTGGATGTGGTTGTTCTCGACCACTTGACGAGTAGCCTCTATCTGGAGCGGAAAGAAGACCTCCGGGCGTACGGCGCGGCCTTCACGACGCTGCGCGCACACGCCCTCTCGCACGAGAAATCGCTGGAATTCATCGCCGGGATCAACGACGGCGCGTAAGGAGGCACCATGTCCGCAATGCCTCGGTACGTACCCCACCGTTCCACCCCTGCAGCGCTTTCCCTGCTCCGCGAGGCTCCATGGCGGCGCAGCAGTTACAGCACCGGATACAACAACTGCGTCGAGACGGCCGGACCGCTCCCCGGCCGCCTCCTCGCCGTACGCGACTCCAAGCGGGCGGGCGGTCCCGCGCTCCTCTTCCGCTCCGCCGCGTGGACCTGCTTCGTCGAGGGCCTGCGCGACGGCGGGACCGACCCGCTCTGACCCGTCAAGACCCTTTCTCTTCAGCGGCCGGCGCGGTCCGTATGATCGCGTCGGCCGCGGCCGTCACCTGCCGGTCCGACAGGTCGGCCCGGGCGGTCAGCCGCAGCCGCGAGACGCCGTCCGGCACGGACGGCGGCCGGAAGCAGCCGACCGCGATCCCCGCCTCCCGGCAGTCCGCCGCCCACCGCACCGCCGCCTCCGGCGAGGGGGCCCGTACGGAGACCACCGCCGCGTCGGGCCGCACCGCCACGAAGCCCGCGGCCACCACCCTGCGGTGCAGCTCGGCGGCGATGTCCCGGACCCGCCGCGCCCGCTGCGGCTCGCGGCGCAGCACCGTGAGGGCCGCCAGCGCGCCGCCGGCCGCCGCCGGTGCGAGGCCGGTGTCGAAGATGAACGTGCGGGCGTTGCTCACCAGGTGCCTGATCACCCGCTCCGGGCCGAGCACCGCACCGCCCTGGCTGCCCAGCGCCTTCGACAGCGTCACCGTGGCGACGACGTCCGGGGCGCCCGCCAGTCCCGCCGCGTGCACCGCGCCCCGGCCGCCCTCGCCGAGGACGCCGAGCCCGTGCGCGTCGTCCACGAGCAGGGCGGCGCCGTGGGCGCGGCACGCCCCGGCGAGCGCGGGCAGCGGGGCGGCGTCGCCGTCGACGGAGAAGACGGAGTCGGTGACGGCGAGCGCGCGGCCGCCGTGTGCCGCGAGGGCCTTGCGGACGGCGTCCGGGTCGGCGTGCGGCACGACCGCCTTCTCGGCGCGGGCCAGCCGGCAGCCGTCGATCAGGGAGGCGTGGTTGCCCTCGTCGGAGACGAGCAGGGCGGGCCCGCCGGCGTCGCCGCCGGGCCCGGCGAGCGCGGTGACGGCGGCGAGGTTGGCCGCGTAGCCGGAGGAGAACACGAGCGCGGCCTCGAAGCCGCAGAAGGCGGCGAGCTCCTCCTCCAGCCGGGCGTGCAGGGCGGTGCTGCCGGTGACCAGACGGGAGCCCGTCGCCCCGGCGCCCCACCGGCGGGCGGCTTCGGCCGCGGCCTCGGTGACCTCCGGGTGGCGGGTCAGGCCCAGGTAGTCGTTGCCCGCCAGGTCGGTCAGCGGCGAGTCCGCGGGGCGGGGCCGCAGGGTCCGTACGAGCCCGGCCGCCAGGCGCCGCTCGTGGTGCGCGTCGATCCACGCGAAGGGGTCCCGGAGGGCGGGCCGGGGCGTGTCCCGCGGCGAGTCCTGAGGCATGCGGCCGTCCTTCGCGTTCCAAGGGGCTGGGGGCCGGTTCTGTGGAGCCCGGATAGAACCTCTGTAGAACGTAGCGGGCGTCACACCTGGTCAGGGTGTGGCAATACACACACATCAATCCGCCGGAGTTGTGCGATCCCTACCTTGGCCCGGGGTACGGCCGTGAGCGAGGATCACCGCCATGGACCTGCTGAACACGCTGGTGGACAAGGGGCTGCGGCGCGAGTCGCCGACCCGCGAAGAGGCGCTCGCCGTGCTGGCGACGTCCGACGACGACCTGCTCGACGTGGTGGCCGCGGCGGGCAAGGTACGCCGCAGGTGGTTCGGGCGCCGGGTGAAGCTCAACTACCTGGTCAACCTCAAGTCCGGGCTCTGCCCCGAGGACTGCTCGTACTGCTCGCAGCGGCTCGGTTCGAAGGCCGGGATCCTCAAGTACACGTGGCTCAAGCCGGAGGACGCCTCCAAGGCCGCCGCGGCCGGCGTCGCCGGCGGGGCGAAGCGGGTCTGCCTGGTGGCCAGCGGGCGCGGGCCCACGGACCGGGACATCGACCGCGTCTCCAAGACCATCGAGGCGATCAAGGAGCAGAACGAGGACGTCGAGGTGTGCGCCTGCCTCGGACTGCTCTCCGCGGGCCAGGCCGAGCGGCTGCGCGCCGCCGGCGCCGACGCCTACAACCACAACCTCAACACCTCCGAAGCCACCTACGGCGACATCACCACCACCCATACCTACGCCGACCGCGTCGACACGGTGCAGCAGGCGCAGGCCGCGGGCATGTCCGCCTGCTCCGGGCTGATCGCGGGCATGGGCGAGAGCGACGAGGACCTCGTCGACGTCGTCTTCTCGCTGCGCGCCCTGGACCCCGACTCGGTGCCGGTCAACTTCCTCATCCCCTTCGAGGGCACGCCGCTGGCCAAGGAGTGGAACCTCACGCCGCAGCGGGCGCTGCGCATCCTCGCGATGGTCCGGTTCGTCTGCCCGGACGTCGAGGTGCGGCTGGCCGGCGGGCGCGAGGTGCACCTGCGCTCGATGCAGCCGCTCGCCCTGCACCTGGCCAACTCGATCTTCCTCGGCGACTACCTCACCAGTGAGGGCCAGGAGGGCAAGGCCGACCTCGACATGATCGCGGACGCCGGCTTCGAGGTGGAGGGCGCGGGCACCACGACGCTGCCGGCGCACCGGGCGGACGTCGCCGCCGCGGAGGCCTCCGGCTCCGGCTGCGGCGGCGGTTCGTGCGGGCCCTGCGGGGACGGCGGCGCCCCGGCCGCGGCGGCGGCCCCCGAGGCCGGTGCCGGCGTTGCGCCGGAGGCCGCGCCCGAGGCGGGCGCCGGCCAGGAGGCCCGTACGGACCTGGTCTCCGTGCGGCGCCGCGGTGCGGGGACGGACCTGCCCCCCAATGCCTGAGCCGCTCACCCCCGGCGAGCTCCTCGCCCTCGACCGGCAGCACGTGTGGCACCCCTACGGGCCGATGCCCGGCCGTCAGGAGCCGCTGCTCGTGGAGTCCGCGTCGGGGGTGCGGCTGCGGCTGGCCGAACCGGTCGACGGCGTGCACGAGTTGATCGACGGGATGTCGTCGTGGTGGTCCGCCGTCCACGGCTACAACCACCCCGTCCTCAACGAGGCCGTGCGCGAGCAGCTCGGGCGGATGAGTCACGTGATGTTCGGCGGGCTCACTCATGAGCCCGCCGTTCGGCTGGCCGCCCGGCTGGTGGAGATCACCCCCGAGGGGCTGGAACACGTCTTCCTCTCCGACTCCGGGTCGGTGTCCGTCGAGGTCGCCGTCAAGATGTGCCTGCAGTACTGGCGCTCGGCGGGCCGCCCCGGGAAGCGGCGGCTGATGACGTGGCGCGGCGGCTACCACGGGGACACCTGGCAGCCGATGGCCGTGTGCGACCCCGACGGCGGGATGCACGAGCTGTGGTCCGGGGCGCTCCCGAAGCACGTCTTCGCGGACGTGCCGCCGGCCGTGGACAGCAGCGCCGAGGTCGTCCGGGCCTACGCGGCGCACCTGCGCGCGACGATCGCGGCCCACGCCCACGAGCTCGCGGCGATCATCGTCGAACCGGTGGTGCAGGGCGCGGGCGGGATGCGCTTCCACGATCCCGTGTTCCTGCGGGTCCTGCGGGAAGCGTGCGACGAGCACGACGTGCTCCTCGTCCTCGACGAGATCGCCACCGGGTTCGGCCGCACCGGCCGGCTCTTCGCCGCGGAGCACGCGGGCGTCACGCCCGACGTGATGTGCCTCGGCAAGGCGCTCACCGGCGGGTACCTCAGCATGGCGGCGACGCTGTGCACGTCGCGGGTCGCCGACGGCATCTCGCGCGGCGAGGTGCCGGTGCTCGCCCACGGGCCGACGTTCATGGGCAACCCGCTCGCCGCGGCCGTGGCGAACGCGTCGATCGACCTGCTGCTGGAACAGGACTGGCGGACGGAGGTCAAGCGCATCGAGACCGGGCTGCGCGACGGGCTCGCCGAGGCGGCCTCGCTGCCGGGCGTCCGGGACGTCCGGGTCCTCGGCGCGATCGGCGTCGTCCAGCTCGACCACGAGGTCGACGTCGCGGCGGCGACGCGCGCGGCGGTCCGCGAGGGCGTGTGGCTGCGCCCGTTCCGGGACCTGCTGTACGTGATGCCGCCGTACGTCACGAGCGACGAGGACCTGGCCCGGGTGTGCGCGGCGGTGCGCGCGGCGGCCGGGGTCGCCTGACGGCATGCTCCCGGGCCGGTCAAGGCCTCAGCGACCACGAAACGGAGAAACCGAACACCATGACCGTACTGGTCGTCACAGGGACCGGCACCGAGATCGGCAAGACGGTCGTCACCGCGGCCGTCGCGGCGGCGGCGCGGGCCGCGGGCCGTTCCGTCGCCGTGCTCAAGCCCGCGCAGACCGGTGTCGCCCCCGGCGAGCCCGGTGACGTCGCCGAGGTGCGGCGGCTCGCGGGGAGCGGGGTGACCGGGGAGGAGCTCGCGCGGTTCCCGGAGCCGCTCGCGCCGGGTACGGCGGCGGCCCGGGCCGGGATGGCGCCCGTGCGCCCGCCGCAGATCGCGGAGGCGGCCTCGCGGCTGGCGGAGAGCCACGACCTGGTCCTCGTCGAGGGCGCCGGCGGTCTCCTGGTCCGCCTGGACGAGGAGGGCACGACCCTCGCGGACGCGGCCCGGCTGCTGGACGCCCTGGTCCTGGTGGTCACGCAGCCCGGCCTCGGCACGCTGAACGTCACCGAGCTCACCGCGGAGGCCCTGCGCGCGCGGGACCTGCGCTGCGCGGGCATAGTGATCGGCAGCTGGCCGTCCGCCCCGGACCTGGCGATGCGCTGCAACCTCGCCGACCTGCCGGAGGCGGCCGGCGCCCCGCTGCTGGGCGCCGTCCCGCAGGGTGCGAGCGCCCTCGCGCCGGAGGCGTTCCGAACGGCGGCCCCCGGCTGGCTGGCGCCGGAGCTGTCCGGCACGTGGGACGCGGCCGGCTTCACGGCGGCTCACCGCTGACCCCGCCCTTCCCGGCCGCCCCACACACCCCTTGCGCCCCAACTGCCGCGGCTGCAGCGGAGATTGCGGCGCGCCGACGGTGCGGGCCGGTCCGGCCGGGGAACAATCGCGGTAGCCGTCGTCCCCGGAAAGGGGTGTGCCATGCCGCCGCTTCGGAGCACCAGGTTGCCGCACGACGCCGTGCACCATCCTGTCTTCGCGCGCTTCTACGCCAAGGTGAGCCCGATCGTCGACGAGCGGGCGGGGATCGGGGAGCACCGGCGCGAGCTGCTGGCCGGCCTGTCGGGACGGGTGATCGAGATCGGCGCGGGCAACGGCCTGAACTTCCCCTACTACCCGCCGACGGTCTCGGAGGTCGTGGCGATCGAGCCCGAGCGCGGGCTGCGCAGGATCGCGGTGGAGGCGGCGGTCCGGGCGGGCGTCCCGGTGGACGTGGTGCCGGGCGCGGCCGAGGCGCTGCCGGTGAAGAGCGAGGCCTTCGACGCGGCGGTGACCTCGCTGGTGCTGTGCTCCGTACGGGATGTGCGGCGCGCGCTGGCGGAGCTGCGGCGGGTCCTCCGGCCGGGCGGTGAGCTGCGCTTCTTCGAGCACGGGCGGGCGCAGGGCGTGGCGCTCGCGGCCACCCAGCGGGCGCTGGACCGCACGGTCTGGCCGGTGCTGTTCGGCGGGTGCCACACGGCGCGGGATCCGCTGGCGGCGATCGAGGCGGCGGGGTTCGAGCTGGGGGCGTTCAGCCGGCTGCGGGTGCCGCAGAGCCGGGTGCCGACCCCGGCCTCCCCGTGCGTACTGGGGGTGGCCAGACGGCCGGCGGCTCCGCCGGAGGCGGCGGGCGCGGGCGACGGGCGCGCCTGAGCCGGCCCCGGGGGCGCTCGCACCGATGATCGAGGAACTCCGGCAGGGCGTACACTCCCCCGACCACCCCGGAGCTCCGTCCGGATCATCGCTTTGCCCATCCTTTACCATGGATGGGCAAAGGCCCCCTTCAACGTGAAAGGTGTGAGCGTCCGCCCATGGGCGAGCCTCCCAGTAGTACCCGCAGTCGACATCGCGCGGTCCCCGCCCCTTCGTCCGACCATGGGACGGAGGTGAACCGATGACCGAGGTAGTCCTGCTGGTGGTCGCCCTGCTGCTGACGCTGGCCTGTGCCGTCTTCGTCGCGGCGGAGTTCTCGCTGACCACGGTCGAGCGCGCCGACCTCGAGCGCGCCGCCGA
This sequence comes from Streptomyces telluris, assembly GCF_024519335.1. NCBI lineage: Bacteria > Bacillati > Actinomycetota > Actinomycetes > Kitasatosporales > Streptomycetaceae > Streptomyces > Streptomyces telluris. The sequence continues at coordinate 44,427 of NZ_JANIID010000001.1, read as the reverse complement.
GAAGGGCGAGCGCGGCGCGGCGGGCGCCGTCGAGGCCGTGCGCAGCCTCACCTTCCAGCTCTCCGGCGCCCAGCTCGGCATCACCGTGACCGGCCTGATCATCGGCATGGTCTCCAAGCCGTCCATCGCGGCGCTGCTCACGGGCCCGATGGAGGCCGTGGGCCTCGGCTCCGCCGCCCCCTCGACCGCCCTGGTGCTGGCCACGGTGCTGTCCACCGTCGTGCTGATGGTGGTCGGCGAGCTGGTCCCGAAGAACTGGGCGATCTCGCGCCCGCTGCCGGTGGCGAAGCGGGTCGCGGGCCCGCAGCGCGCGTTCTCCGCCGCGTTCCGCCCGCTGATCCGGCACCTGAACAACACCGCAAACCGCACCCTGCACCGGATGGGCCTGGAGCCCGCCGAGGAGCTGGCCTCCGCGCGCGGCCCGCAGGAGCTCGCCGCGCTCGCCCGGCACTCCGCCAAGGAGGGCGCCCTGGAGGCGGACACCGCCGAGCTGTTCGTGCGGACCCTGAACCTCGCCGGGCTGACGGCGGAGAACGTGATGACGCCCCGCGTCCAGGTCACCGCCCTCGACGCCCAGGCCAACGCCGAGGACGTCGCGAACGCGACCCGCGCGACCGGCCTGTCCCGCTTCCCCGTCTACCGCGGGAGCCTGGACACCGTCATCGGCGTCGCGCACATCAAGGACGTGCTGGCCATACCCGCCGACCGTCGCCACCGCCACCCCGTCACCTCGATCCTGCGCGAGCCGCTGCTCGTGCCGGAGTCGCTGACCGTGGACCGGCTCCTGGACCGGCTGTCGGGCAAGCGCACCATGGCCGTCGTCATCGACGAGTACGGCGGCACCGCCGGCGTCGTCACCCTGGAGGACATCGTGGAGGAGGTCGTCGGCGAGGTCCGCGACGAGCACGACCCCCACGAGGTGCCCGACATCGCCCCCGCCGGCACCGACGCCGGCGGCCGGCCGCTGTACGACGCCGACGGCGCGGCGCGCACCGACCAGCTGGAGATCATCGGGCTGCGGGCGCCGGACGGCCCCTACGAGACGCTGGCCGGTCTCGTGGCCACCGAGCTCGGCCGCATCCCCCTGCGGGGCGACACCGTGGAGGTCGCGGGCTGGCGCGTCGACGTCGTCGACGCGGCCGGCCACCGTGCGGCCCGCGTGCGCCTGACCGGTCCGCCCGCGGACGCCGGCACCGGCGCCGAGGTGCCCGAGGAGGCCGGCCGATGACCTTCGTGCAGCTGCTCATCGGCCTGGCGACGCTCGTCGTCAACGCCTTCTTCGTGGGCGCGGAGTTCGCCCTCATCTCGGTGCGCCGCAGCCAGATCGAGCCGTACGCCGACCGCGGCGACCGGCGCGCCCGCAGCGTCCTGTGGGGCCTGCGGCACATCTCGGCGCTGATGGCCGCGGCCCAGCTCGGCATCACGCTGTGCACGCTGGTCCTGGGTGTGGTCGCCGAGCCCGCGATCGCGCACCTGCTGGAGCCGGTGTTCAACGCGCTCGGCGTGCCGCACGGCCTGATCCACCCCGTGTCGTTCGTCATCGCGCTGGCCGTGGCGACGTACCTGCACATGCTGTTCGGCGAGATGGTGCCCAAGAACATCGCGCTCGCCGAGCCGGTGCGCAGCGCCCTGCTGCTCGGCCCGCCGCTGGTCGCCCTGGCCCGGGCGCTGCGCCCGTTCGTCTTCGCCATCAACGCCTTCGCCAACGCCCTGCTGAAGCTGCTGCGGGTGGAGCCGAAGGACGAGGTCGCGGCGACGTACTCGGACGACCAGCTCGCGCGGATCGTCGCCGACTCCAGCGCGGCCGGCCTGCTCGACTCCCGGGCCACCGAACGGCTGCGGGACGCCCTGGTGCTGGGCAAGCGCCCGGTGAAGGACGTGGTCACGCCCGTCGAGCGGGTGGTCTCCGCGCCGCTCGGCATCACCCCCGAGGGGCTGGAGCAGCTGTCGGCCGAGTCCGGCTTCTCCCGGTTCCCGGTGGTGGACGCCGCCGGCCGGATCCTGGGCTACCTGCACGTGAAGGACGCGCTGGACGCCCGGCCGCGGGACTTCCCGTTCCCGCTGCAGCGGATGCGCCGGATCGCGACGGTCCGCGCGACGACGCCGCTGGACGACGTCATCACCACGATGCGCGGCACCGGCACCCACCTCGCGGCGGTGATCGGCGAGGACGGACGGCCGGCCGGGCTGGTCACGCTGGAGGACCTCCTGCGCGAGCTGGTGGGCCGCCCGGCGCAGTGACGCGCCCCCGCTCCGCTCCCCCGCCCCCGTCCGGCATCGCCGGGCGGGGGCGGGGCGTTTCGCGGCGGAGGAGTAGGATCACCCGCGCCATGCAGATGAATGTCACGTACACCAGCTTTGTCGCGGTCGGGGACTCCTTCACCGAGGGCATGTCCGACGGTCTGCCGGACGGCTCCTACCGCGGCTGGGCCGATCTGCTCGCCGCGCGCCTGGCCGCCCGCACCCCCGGCTTCCGCTACGCCAATCTCGCCGTGCGCGGCAAGCTCATCGGCCAGATCGCCGACGAGCAGTCCGCTCCGGCCGCCGCGCTGGGCGCGGACCTGGTCACCCTGGTAGGCGGCCTCAACGACGTGCTGCGGCCCAAGTGCGACGTGGACGTGGTGTGCGCACGGCTGGCGGAGGCCGCGGACCGGCTGGCGCCCGGCTGCAAGCAGCTGGTGCTGATGCGCAGCCCGGGCCGGCGCGGCCCGGTCCTGGAGCGGTTCCGCCCCCGCATGGAGCAGCTGTTCTCCTTCATCGACGAGCTGGCCGAGCGGCACGGCGCGCTGGTCGTGGACCTCTTCGGCGCCGAGGTGCTGGGCGATGCGCGGCTGTGGGCCGACGACCGCCTGCACCTGAACGCCGAGGGCCACCGGCGGGTGGCCGAGGCCGTGTGGCAGGCGCTCGGCCACGAGGCCGAGTCCGACTGGCGCGCCGCGCTGCCGCCGGCCGTGCGCCCGGGCTGGGCGTCCCGGCGCGCCGCCGACGCGCGCTTCACCCGCGAGCACCTCGTGCCGTGGATCGGCCGGCGCCTGACGGGCCGCTCGTCCGGGGACGGGCGGACGGGCGCGCACTTCAGCGCCGACCTGGGCAGGGCCTTCTGGGTGACGCCGCCCGCGGGCGGTGCGGGGCCCGGCGAGGTCTCGGCCTGGCTGCGGGCCGAGGGCTAGGCCCCCGCAGCCCGGCGGGCGCCGGCGACCGCGGGGGCTACGAGGCGTTGTTGCCGATCAGCCGGTGCAGCGAGGCCTTGAGCGCGTCGACGAAGGCGTCGCGCGTCCGCGGGGCGACGAGGTCGAGGGACAGGTAGGGGTTGAGGTCCTCCAGCTCGACCAGCAGGAGCTCGCCCTCCGGGGTGCGGCAGGCGTCCACGCGCTGGATGCCGTGCTCGATGCCGTTCCAGTCGACGAAGTGCTGCGCGAAGGCCAGGTCTTCGGCGGTGGGCTCGTACGGTTCGAGGACCCAGCGCCGGGCGGGGTCGGGCGCGTGGAGGGCGTACTGGAAGGCGTCGTCGACGAAGTAGAAGGAGACCTCGTAGCGGAAGTGGATGCGGGGCTGGACGAGGACGCCGTCGTAGTCGAGGTCCGCGAGCTCCTCGCGCGGGACGAAGCGCAGGCCGATGGAGTCGGCGCCGAGCTTGGGCTTGACCACGTACTCGGCCACGTCGGGCAGGCGGCCGGCGTCCTCGGCGCGGTCGGCGGTAGGGATGACGGGGTGGCCCGCCGCGCTGAGGTCCGGCAGGTACTGCTTGCCGGCCATGTCGGCCTTGCCCGTGAGCTGGTTGTAGACGAGCACGCCGTCCTCGGCCGCCCGGCGGGCGAAGTCGTCGTACGCCTCCTGGTAGTGCAGCACCGGCCCGCTGTTGCGCACCACGACCGCGTCGTACCCGTCCATCAGGGCTGCGGCGTCGAGCGGGTGGCACAGCGCCACGTCGAAGTCCTCGCGCAGCCGGGAGGACAGGAAGATGTCCTCGTCGCAGTATCTGCGCCCCTTCGCCGGGTAGGCGAGGTCGGTGACGTAGAGGACGCGGGGCCGGACGGACGACATGGGGCTCTCCTGGTGCGTTGACTGCCCACGGGCGGTCCACCCGATGATATCCGTGCAGGTCAGAGAGGGTTCCCCGGGTTCCCGCCCGGCCTGGTGGGGGCCGGGCGGGGTCCGCTTCAGCGCGTGGCGTCCAGGATGACTCTGGCCACCAGGGCCGGGTCGTCGTTCATGGGCACGTGCCCGCAGCCGGGCAGCCGTACCAGCCGGGCCCCGGGGATGACCTTCTTGGCCCGGACGCCCTGGCGCCGCAGCAGCAGCCGGTCGCGGGTACCCCAGGCGACGGTGACGGGCACGTCCGCGATGTCGTGCGTGAACAGGACGTCGCGGCCGGCCTCCAGCGTGGGGGCGAAGCCGGTGCATTCGCGCAGCGCGCGCGTCTCGGCCATCACCGCGTCCGGCGAACGGCGGCCGGGGCGGGCGTAGATGGTGCCGGCCAGCGCCGCGCGGCCGGCGGCCGTGCGGGCCAGCCGGGCGACGGCCTGCGGCGGCAGCGAGTCGGCGCCGCGCTTCATCCCGCGCAGCACGCCGAAGGCGTAGCGGCGTTCGCCCGCGGTCCAGAAGCCGGCGGGGGAGATCGCCGTCGTGGAGCGCACGAGCTTCTCGTGCGCGAGCTGCAGGGCCAGCAGTCCGCCGAGCGAGTTGCCGACGACGTGCGGCCGGTCGAGGTCCAGCGCCTCGAAGAGCGCCCCGAGGACGGGGACCACGCCGCGCAGGTCGTAGGCCACGCCGTCCGGCAGGGCCGGGGAGTCGCCGAAGCCGGGCAGGTCGACGGCTATGACGTCGCGCTCCGCGGCGAGGATGCCGGCGACCGGGTCCCACGCCTGCAGGTGGTGGCCGATGCCGTGCAGGAGCACCAGCGGCTCCCCGCCGCCGAGCCGTTCGTAGGACACCTTCGCGGTCCGCCGTCCGGCGGGGGTGTCGATGGGGAAGACGACCGTGTCGGCCATGGGTGGCTCCTCGTCATCCTGGGGTGCCGGTGAGGTATTGAGACAGGATGTCAGTAAGAGTTACCGCAGGGTAAGACCCCGTGCGGGTCCCGTACGGCGGTGCTCCGAGAGCGAGTTCACATGGACAAGCCCCACCGGGTCCGCTGGGATGGAGCGGTGACCGCACCCGACGCCGCCTCCGACGCCGCACTCGACGCCTTCGAGGAGCACCGCTCCGTCCTGACCGGCGTCGCCTACCGGATGCTCGGCCGCGTCGCCGACGCCGAGGACGTCGTCCAGGAGGCCTGGCTGCGCTGGTCCGGCGCCGCCCGCGAGGACGTGCGCGACCCCCGCGGGTACCTCGTGCGGGTCACCACCCGGCTGGCGATCGACCGGCTGCGCCAGGTGCAGGCGCGGCGCGAGGCGTACGTCGGCCCGTGGCTGCCCGAGCCGATCGCCACCGACTACGGCCCGGCCGTCCCCGACACCGCCGAGCGGGCGGTCCTGGCGGACTCCGTCTCCCTGGCCGTGCTGGTGGTCCTGGAGTCGCTCTCCCCGCTGGAGCGCGCGGTCTTCGTGCTGCGGGAGGCGTTCGGCTTCCCCTTCGGGGAGATCGCCGTGACGCTCGACCGCTCGGAGGCTTCGGTGCGCCAGCTCGCGACCCGCGCGCGCCGCCACGTCGACGAGGGCAGGCCGCGCTTCACCGTGGACCCGGCCGAGCAGCGCGACCTCACCGAGAAGTTCCTCGCGGCGGCCACCGGCGGCAGCCTCGGGAACCTGCTGGAGCTGCTCGCGCCCGACGTGCGGCTCGTCGGCGACAGCGGCGGCAAGTCCAAGGCGCCGCTGCGCGTCATCGAGACCGCGGACAAGGTCGGGCGCTTCCTGTACGCGGTGGCGCAGCAGCCCCTGCCGGGGCTGGAGGCCCGCTTCATGGAGATCAACGGCCGCCCGGGCCTGCTCATCCTGTCCGAAGGACGCCCGGACACGGCCCTGAGCCTGGAGGTGACGGACGGCCGGATCACGACGGTCTACCTGGTGCGCAACCCCGACAAGCTCGGCGGCCTGGCGGGATAGCCGGTACGGCCGGCCGGCTACAGGCCGCCGGCCACCCGCAGCACCGCTCCGGTGGTGTACGAGGCCTCCGGCGAGAGCAGCCATGCCACCGCCGCCGCGACCTCGCCGGGTTCGCCGGGGCGGCCCATCGGCACCCGGCCGGAGTTGCGCCACGGCCGCTGCGGGTCGCCCATGGCCGCGTGGATGTCCGTGACGATCATCCCGGGCTGTACGGAGTTGACGCGGACGCCCTCCTGGGCGAGCTCCTTGGAGAGGCCGACGGTCATCGCGTCGACGGCGGCCTTGCTCGCCGCGTAGTGGACGTACTCCCCCGGGCTGCCGAGGGTGGCCGCGCCCGAGGAGATGTTCACGATGGCGCCGCCCCGGCCGCCGTGGCGGGTGGACATCTCCAGGGCGGCCCGCCGGGCGCAGATCAGAGCGCCCGTCACGTTCACGTCGACGACCCGCCGCATCCGTTCCACGGGCGTCTCGGTGAACCGGCCGAGCAGGCCGGTGACGCCCGCGTTGTTCACCAGCCCGGTGACCGGGCCCAGTTCCGCGCGCACCGTGTCGAAGAGGGCGTCCACCGCGCTCTCCACGCTGGTGTCGACCTGGACGGCCACGCATCCGACGCCTTCGGCGCGCACCGCCCGGGCCGTCTCCTCGGCGGCGTCGGCCGCCCGTTCGTAGCCGATGCCCACGCTGTGGCCGGCGCGCGCCAGCCGCACCGCGACGGCCGCGCCGATCCCCCGGCTGCCTCCCGTGACCACCGTGACCTGGTCCATCGCCCCTCCGCTCGCTCGCCCGGGCCCGTACACATGTGCGCCGGGGTCCCTGGGCGAGACCGTAGCCGAAGGGCTCGAAGGGATCGCGTACCGGGCCGTTAATCGGGGCATTGGTCTTGACCAAGTCCGGGCACCGTCCTATGGTCGCCATACTGCAACAACCTTTAATAAAGAAGCGCGCAAAATGCTTTGCGGAGGATCAGGGTGGGGACCACGCAGCTCGAAACGGTGCCGGAGCCGAAGTACTGGCACCTGAAGACCGTGCTCAGCGAGGCGCTCGACTCCGAGTTCGCGGTGGGTGAGATCCTGCCGAACGAGCGGGAGCTCGCCGCCCGGTTCGGCGTCGCACGGGCCACGCTCCGGCAGGCGCTCGAACAACTGGAGCTCGAAGGACGGCTGCAGCGCCGCCGCGGCGTCGGCACCACCGTCGCCCCGCCCCGCGTGGGCGTGGCCGTCGGCGAGGCCGAGGACGCCTGGCCGGGCGCCGCCACGGATTCCTGGCAGGCCGTCGACTGCCAGGAGACGGCGCCGCCCGCGGCCGTCGCCCGGCTGCTCGGCACGGCCGCCGGCCAGGCGGTGCACACCGTGCGCCGGATCCGCCGGACGCACGGCCAGCCCGTGGCCGCCGAGCTGCTGTACGTGCCGGGGTCGTCCGTTCCCGGCCTCGCCGCGATCGACGCCGCGCCCGGCGCCGCCCGCGCCCGCACCGTCCTGCGCGAGCTGCAGCGCCTCGGCCTGGAGGGCCAGGACCGCGCGGTCGAGCTGGGATCGGCCCGCGCCGAGGACGCCAAGCAGCTCGACCGGCTGCCCGGCGCGCCCGTCCTCCTCGTCACCACGCGCTACTTCGCCGAGGGCGGCACGGCGGCCGTGGCCGTCGCCACCTACCGTGCGGACACCTGCCGGCTCACGTTCGGCGAGTCCGGAGTGCAGCTCCTGGCCGCGGGCTGACCGGGCCGGGCAGGACCGGGCGGGGCGTCCCCACCGCCCGGCCCGCACGCCCCGGCACCCGCGCCGGAGCGCTCACCTCCGCGCGGTGACCGTGCTCTCCACGGCGAACAGCTGCTTCTCCACGTGGTCCAGGGCCAGGCGCAGCGCGCCCGTGGCCACCGCCGCCTCGCCCAGCATCGACTGCACCACCTGTGGCGGCCGGAGGCAGTAGCGGGCCAGCTCCGTCCGCAGCGGCTCCAGCACTCCGCTGATCCCCGCCGCCCAGCCGCCGACGACGACCATCTCCGGATCCAGGGCCAGCACCAGCGCGGCCACGTCGTGCACGAGGCGGCGCATGAAGCGCTCCACGGCCGCCGCGGCCTGCTCGTCGCCCTCGCGCGCCAGCGCGAAGACCCGTGCCACCTGCGCCTCGTCCAACGGGTGCAGCGGCTCCCCCGTCGTGGACAGCACCTCTTCGGGGGTCGCCTCCCGGCCGAGGAGGTGCAGGGCGCCGATCTCGCCGGCCGCGCCCCCGAAGCCCCGGTGCAGCCGCCCGCCGATCAGCGAGCCGGCCCCGGGGCTGAGCCCGGCCAGGACGAAGACGACGTCGTCCGACCCGGTGGCGGCGCCCTTCCAGTGCTCGGCCACCGCGGCGGCGTTCGCGTCGTTCTCCACGAGGACCGGGCACCGGAACGAGCGGCGCAGCCGCTCCCCGAGCGGCAGGCCGGTCCAGCCCGGCAGCGCCGTGCCCAGCCGGACGGTGCCGTCGGCCTCCACGATGCCCGGGCTGGCCACGCCGACGGCCCGCAGCCCGCTGCGCGGCACTCCCGAGCGCGCGAGCAGATCGGCGACCGCGTCCCGCACCCGGTCCAGCCGCTCGTCCGCCGGGGCGGTCTCCGGCACGTCCAGGGACGCCGAGCCCATCACCCGCCCGCTCAGGTCGGCCATCAGGGCGGCGATCCGGTGCGGTCCGATCTCGATGCCGAGCAGGTGGCCGGCCTCCACCCGGAAGCGGAAGCGGCGCGCGGGGCGGCCCTGGCGGCGTGCCTCGCCCTCCCCGGCGGGCGCCTCGACCACCAGGCCGGACTCCATCAGGCCCTCGATCACGCCCTCCACGGTCGGCCGGGACAGGCCGGTGACCTTGACCAGGTCCGTGAGGGTGGGCGCGGTGGACAGCGGGGACGCGGGAGAGACGGCCGTGCGGAGCGCGTGCAGGACCACGGCCGAGTTGATCCGCCGCAGCAGGGACGGGTCCCCGCCGGTGAGCCGCCCCAACGTCGCCGCCTCCTCGCTTTTGCGCATCCTTTGCTTACTGGCCGGATCGTATCGGGTGCGGTGACCGGCGGCGAGCCTCGGGACTCACCCGGGGGTGACGAACCCCGACTCGTACGCGGCGATCACCGCCTGGGTGCGATCCCGCGCCCCCAGCTTCGCCAGCACCGCGCTGACGTGCGTCTTCACCGTTTCGGAGCCGAGCAGCAGGGTGGCCGCGATCTCCGCGTTGGACAGGCCGCGGGCCATCTGGCGCAACACCTCCGCCTCACGGGCCGTCAGGGCGGCCTTCTCCATCGCGGCCCGGGCCCGCTCGTTGCCCCGGTCCGCCGCGATGTTGCGCAGCACGGGCGGGAACAGCAGCGAGTCGCCGGCCGCGACCGTGCGGACCGCGTGGACGATCTCGGCGGGCGCGGCGCGCTTGAGGAGGAACCCGTCGGCGCCGGCGCGCAGGGCGTCGTAGACGTACTCGTCGTTCTCGAAGGTGGTCACGACCATGATCTTCGGCGGCGGCTGCACCGTGCGCAGGACGGCCCGCGTCGCCTCGATGCCGTCCAGCAGCGGCATCCGTACGTCCATCGCTACGACGTCCGGCCGCAGCTGACGCACCATCGGCACCACGGCCGCCCCGTCGGCGGCCTCGCCCGTCACCTCGATGTCGGGCTGCGCTTCGAGGATGGCGCGCAGGCCCGCGCGGACGAGCGGCTCGTCGTCGACCAGAAGAACAGTTATCGGCACCGGTTCACCCTAGGCGCTCAGCGGGAGGACGGCCCGCACCCGCCAGGCGCCCTCGTGCACGCCGGTCTCGGCGTGGCCGCCGAGCAGGGCGGCGCGCTCGCGGATGCCCCGCAGGCCGCTGCCCGTGCCGCTGACGGCGCTGCCCGCGGAAGCGGGGAGGGGGTTGCTGATGTCCAGCTCCAGGACGTCCGCGCGGACCGCTATGCGCAGCGACACCGGCATCGGACCCGCGTGCCGCACCACGTTGGTGAGCGCCTCCTGGGCGATGCGGTAGCCCTCGCGCGAGACCGGGCCGGGCAGGGCCTCCAGGGCGCCGCTGACCTCTGCGGTGACTTCGGTGCCGGAGCCCCGGGCGGCGGTGAGCAGCCGCTTCAGGTCGGTCAGGGCCGGGCGTCCCGCCGCCGGCCCGGGCGCGTCCTCGCGCAGGACCTTGAGGACGCGCTCCAGGTCCTCCAGCGCGTGCCGGCCCGTCTCCTCGATGGCCGCCAGCGCCTTGTCGGTGAAGCCGGGCGAGCCCGCGGCGCGCGCCGCGCCCGCCTGGAGCACGGCGACCGTGAGCGCGTGTCCCACGGAGTCGTGCAACTCGCGGGCGAGCCGGTTGTGTTCCAGCAGGCGTTCCGTGCGCTCCTCCAGCGCGGCCAGGCGCTGGGCCGCCGAGGGGCCGAGGAGCGCCCGCGCGGCCCGCGCCAGCACCTCGCCCGCGACGACGACGAAGGCCAGGAGCAGCGCCAGGGCCGCCAGGGCCACGAGCGCGTACCACCAGTGGCCGCCCCGGGGCTTCCACAGGGCCAGCACGCTCTCCGGCCGCCCGCCGCACGCGGCGCTGATGAGGTTGACCGCGAGCGTCGGCGTGTGCACGGAGAAGAAGGCCGTCAGCGTGCCCAGTTCGTAGCGCAGGACCAGCCACAGCACCGTGCGCCGGCGATCGCTCCACGAAGCCGAGGGCGCGGGCGTGAAGTCAGGCTCCCGGCCGCCCCGGCGGGCCGGGTAGAGCAGCAGCTGCGCCTGCATCCCCTCCGAGAGCCGCACTCGCGGGATCGTGCCGGCCGCCACCAGCAGCGGCAGTGGCGCCACGAGCAGCCAGGCGCCCGCGAGCGTGTCCATGTTGGCGAGCCCGGGGACCACGAAGGCGAACACCGTGGCGACGACCATCGCCATCACCAGGTGCAGCCAGCGGGTGTACGTGACCGCGCGGGTCACCGGGCGCAGGGGAGCGATCATGCCGTCATCCTCCCAAGGCCGCCGGGGCGGCGGCCTCCCCCGCGTGGGGGAGACGGTACCCACGCCAGGGGGAAGTGCCGCCTGCGGCCGGACGCGAGCCTTGGGGCATGACCTCGATAGAGATCCGTGAACTCACCAAGCGGTACGGCCCGGTGTGCGCCCTGGACCGGCTCACCGTGACCGTCCGGCCGGGCCGGGTGACCGGCTTCCTGGGCCCCAACGGCGCCGGGAAGTCCACCACGATGCGCATGGTCCTCGGCCTCGACCGGCCCACGTCCGGCACGGCCCTGGTGGGCGGCCGCCCGTACGCCTCGTTCGCCGAGCCGCTGCGGCACGTCGGCGCGCTGCTGGACGCCTCGGCCGCCCACCCCGGCCGGACCGCGCATGACCACCTGCTCACCCTCGCCCTCGCCAACCGCATCTCCGCCCGCCGCGTCGGCGAGGTGCTGGAGGAGACGGGCCTGGCGTCCGCGGCGCGGCGCCGCGTGCGGACCTTCTCCCTGGGGATGCGGCAGCGCCTCGGGCTGGCCGCGGCGCTCCTCGGCGACCCGCCCGTGCTCCTGCTCGACGAGCCCGCCAACGGTCTCGACCCCGAGGGCATCCTCCAGCTGCGCCGGCTGACGCGCCGCCTGGCGGAGGAGGGGCGGACGGTCCTGATCTCCAGCCACCTCATGAGCGAGATGGCGCAGACCGCCGACCACCTCGTCGTGCTCGGCCGGGGCCGGCTGCTCGCGGACTCCTCCCTGAGCGACTTCGTCGGTGGCAGCGCTTCCCTGGAGGAGGCCTATTTCGCCCTGACCGCCGGCTCCGCCGAATTCACCCACCAGGAAGGCACGTCCTCATGAACGCCCTCGCACCCGTCCTGCGCTCCGAGTGGGCCAAGATCCGCTCCGTGCGGGCCCTGCTCGTGGCCCTGTCGGCCGCCTTCGTCGCCTCCGTCGGGGTCACCGTGCTGGTGCACGCGATGGTCGGCAGGGCCGAGGCCGACGAGGCGGACTTCGAAGCGGTGTACAGCTCGTACTTCGGCCTGAACTTCGGGCACATCGCCGCCGTCTGCTTCGGGGTGATGGCGGTGGCCGGGGAGTACGCGGGCGGCGGGATCCGCCTCTCGCTCGCCGCCGTCCCGCGCCGCGGCGTGTTCTGGGCGGGCAAGCTGCTCGTCCTGGGCGCGGCCGCCCTGCCGGTGGGGCTGGCGACCGGTTTCGGGTGCTTCCTCGGCGCGCAGGTGCTGCTGGGCGAGTACGGGGTGGGGCTGGGGACGCCCGGTGCGCTCCGGTCTGCGGTCGGGTGCGGTGTCTATCTCGCGCTGCTGACCGTGTTCTCGGCCGGGGTGACCGCGGTGGTCCGCAGCCAGGTCGGGGCGCTGTCGGTGCTCACGCCCGTGGTGTTCCTGATCTCGCCCGTCTTCGCCGGGGTCTCCGGCATCGGGAAGGTGGTGGCCTTCCTGCCGGACCGGGCCGGGCAGCAGATCCTGCACCCGGTCCCCGAGGGCCCGCTCGGGGCCTGGTCGGGGCTGGGCGTGATGGCGCTGTGGGCGGTGCTCGCGGCGGCGGCGGGCTGGTGGTCGCTGAGCCGCCGCGACGCGTGACGCCTCCGGGGAGGACGGCCGGTACGCGCCGGAGGCGGCAACGGCGCGGTACCGCAGGGCCGGGGCGTCGGCAACGGCCGCTTCGTCTTCTCCGTCGCGGCGGAGAACGGCCACGACGGCGCGGTCCGGCGGTGCCGGACAACGCCGGGCTGCGATCAGGCCGAATCGCCGGTGGCAGCCACCCGCAGCCGCGCGTACTCCTCGGCCATCTTCGGCAGCGGCCAGTGGGCGTTGAGGCCGCTGGGGTTGGGCAGGGCCCAGATGCGGGTGGCGCCTATCGTCCGTTCCTGCGGGCCGATCTTCGCGTGCTTGTCGGCGAAGGCGACGCGGTAGGCGGTCACTCCGACGACCGCCAGCCAGCGGGGCTTCAGCAGCTCGACCTTCTCCGTCAGGATGCGGCCGCCCTCGACGTACTCGGCGGTGCTCAGCTCGTCCGCGCGCGCCGAGGCCCGGGCGACGACGTTGGTGATGCCGAGCCCGTAGCCGAGCAGTTCCTCCTGCTCGGCGGGGCGCAGCCGGCGCGGCGTGAAGCCCGAGGCGTGCAGGACCGGCCAGAAGCGGTTGCCCGGGCGGGCGAAGTGATGGCCGGTGGCGGCCGACATCAGGCCGGGGTTGATGCCGCAGAAGAGAACGCGGAGGCCGTCCGCGACCACGTCGGGAACGAGGCGGTCGCGGGCGGCCTCCAGCTCTGCCGGTGTCAGAGGATCGCCCCCGGCGCGTACGCCGCGGCCTCCGGGTGGCGCTTGGCGATCTCCTCGATGCGGGAGACCACCAGGGCGGCCTGGTCGGCCGCGGCGCCGGTGAAGGACAGCTTGTCGGCCATGAGGGCGTCCAGGCCGGCCCGGTCGAGCGGGATGCGCTCGTCGGCGGCGAGCTTGTCGAGGAGCTCGTTGCGCTCGGCGCCCTGCTCGCGCATGGCCAGCGCGGAGGCCACCGCGTGCTCCTTGATCGCCTCGTGCGCGACCTCGCGGCCGACGCCGGCGCGCACGGCCGCCATGAGCACCTTGGTGGTGGCGAGGAACGGCAGGTAGCGGTCCAGCTCGCGGGCGACGACCGCGGGGAAGGCGCCGAACTCGTCGAGGACGGTCAGGAAGGTCTCCATCAGGCCGTCGAGCGCGAAGAACGCGTCCGGCAGGGCCACGCGGCGCACCACGGAGCAGGAGACGTCGCCCTCGTTCCACTGGTCGCCCGCGAGCTCGCCGGCCATGGAGGCGTAGCCGCGCAGGATGACCATGAGGCCGTTGACGCGCTCGCAGGAGCGGGTGTTCATCTTGTGCGGCATGGCGGACGAGCCGACCTGGCCGGGCTTGAAGCCCTCGGTGACCAGCTCGTGCCCGGCCATCAGCCGGATGGTCTTGGCGAGCGAGGACGGCGCGGCGGCCAGCTGCACCAGGGAGGTCACGACCTCGTAGTCCAGGGAGCGCGGGTAGACCTGGCCGACGGAGGTGAAGGCCTGCGCGAAGCCGAGGTGGTGGGCGATGCGCCGCTCCAGCTCGTCCAGCTTGGCGGCGTCCCCGCCGAGCAGGTCGAGCATGTCCTGGGCGGTACCGACGGGGCCCTTGATGCCGCGCAGCGGATAGCGGCCGAGCAGCTCCTCCAGGCGTGCGAAGGCGACGAGCAGCTCGTCGGCGCCGGTCGCGAAGCGCTTGCCGAGGGTGGTGGCCTGGGCGGCGACGTTGTGCGAGCGGCCGGCGATGACCAGCTCGGCGTTCTCCGCGGCCAGCTTCCCGAGGCGGGCGAGGACGGCCACGGACCGGTCCCGGACGAGCTCCAGGGACAGCCGGATCTGCAGCTGCTCGACGTTCTCGGTGAGGTCGCGGGACGTCATGCCCTTGTGGATGTGCTCGTGGCCGGCGAGGGCGTTGAACTCCTCGATGCGGGCCTTGACGTCGTGCCGGGTGACCTTCTCGCGCTCGGCGATCGAGGCGAGGTCGACCTGGTCGAGCACCCGCTCGTAGTCGGCGAGGGCTGCGTCCGGCACCTCGATCCCCAGGTCCTTCTGCGCGCGCAGCACGGCGAGCCACAGCCGCCGCTCCAGCGTCACCTTGTACTCGGGGGACCACAGGACGGCCAGCTCGGCGGAGGCGTAGCGGCCGGCCAGGACATTGGGGATGCGGGGCTTCACAGACACGCTGCCGAGTCTACTGTCGGTTGCTGCAGACTCCGGCACGGGGCTCGTTCGTAGCTTGCTACGAGAGCGTCTGCGGGGGTGCGTCCGCCGGGACCGGAGGGCACCCCCCCGATCCTACGCGGGGGCCTCAGCGGGGGACCTCGGCCGCGTCGCCCTCGCGGATGCGGGCGAGCACCTGGTCGTGGAGGGCCGCCAGGCCCGCCGCGGGGAGGGGCGCCGGGCTGCCGGTGAGCGTGTACCACTCCTCGGCGCCGGTGTACTGGACCTCGACCCGGGCCCGCCCGTCGGGCAGGGCGGTGGTGGCGACGGTCAGGTCGCCCGTGATGACGCCGACGTCGTCGGTCATCGCTCCGCCCGGCCCGGCGGTCACCTGGTCCACGAGGTGCCCGCCCGGTCCTCCGCCGCCGGTCACCGGCTGCCGCTCATCGATCGCATGTGTCCAGCATGGCAGTAAGGGTGTCCTGCTCGCTCTGGGTCACGCTGAGCTGGTAGAGGTGCTTGATGTGGGTCCAAGCGCGGGAGTAGGTGCACCAGTACGAGTTCAGCGGCGGCCGCCACTGGTCCGGGCTCTGGTCGCCCTTGGACCGGTTGGAGGCGGCGGACACGGCGATGAGCTGGGGGTTGACCAGGTCGTTGGCGAACTGCTTGCGGCGGTCGGTGGTCCAGGTGTCGGCCCCTGACCGCCAGGCGTTGGCGAGGGGCACCATGTGGTCGATGTCGAGCTGGCCCGCCGCCGTGAAGTCCTTGCCGTCGTAGGCGCTGTGCCACTGACCCGAGGACGCGCGGCACTGGTCGTCGGTCCTGACGTCGCGGCCGTCACGGGAGAGGACCACCTCGCGGGTGTCGCAGGTGCCCATCTGCTTGATCCAGTGGGGGAACTTCGCGCGGCTGTACCCGGCCATCGAGTGTGGCGCCTCGACGGTCAGGTCGGCCAGCTCCACTCGGGCGGCGGAGGCCGCCGGCGGCTCCGGCAGGTCGCGCGGCACCGGCGGCGGTGCGGCCGACGCCGGCGGGGCGGCGGGGGCGAGGACGGCGGACAGGCACAGGGCCGCGGCGGCGGTGGCGCGGCGCCACCGGTTTCGTAGGATCACAGACCCATAAATACCTGCACTAACTCCTCAATGCAGGACATATACCCCGGACGGCGACGTGCCGCCGTGGCTCGTTGACGCCGTTGTTCACGGCGCGTTCCACCACCGGGCACCTCGCGCCGGTAGGAACGTCGGAAGCGATCACCGAGCACGGCGCAGCCGTCGGCACAGGAGGAGTTTCCATGGCGCAGGGGTCCGGGCACGCGGTCGGCAGACGCTCGGTGCTGCGGGGGGCGGTGGGCGCCGCAGCGGCGGCCGCGGTGGTGCCGGCCGTGGGCGCCGCCCCGGCGCTGGCCCTGGCGGGGCGGCCCGAGGCGCGGTGGGGCGTGCAGGCCGGCGACGTGACGGCCTCCTCGGGCCTGGTGTGGGTGCGGGCCGACCGCCGCGCCCGGATGATCGTGGAGACCTCGGCCACGGAGTCCTTCCGCTCCGTACGCCGCTGGCACGGCCCCCTGGTCGGGCCGGGTACGGACTTCACCGGCAGGACGGCCCTGCGCGGCCTGCCGCCCGGCGAACAGATCCACTACCGCGTCCTGCTGGCCGACCCGGACGACCCCCGCCGCACCGGCCGCCCGGTCCACGGCACCTTCCGTACGGCGCCCGCCCGCCGCTCGGACGTGCGCTTCCTGTGGTCGGGGGACCTGGCCGGGCAGGGCTGGGGCATCAACCCCGACCGCGGCGGCTACCGCATCTACGAGCACATGCGCCGCCTGGAACCGGACTTCTTCCTGTGCAGCGGCGACACCATCTACGCCGACGGCCCCATCGCGCCGTCCGTGACGCTGCCCGACGGAAGCGTCTGGCGGAACGTCACGACCGAGGAGAAGGCGAAGGTCGCCGAGACGCTGGCCGAGTTCCGCGGCGCGTTCCGCTACAACCTGCTCGACGCCAACCTGCGCCGGTTCAACGCCGAGGTGCCCACCGTCGTCCAGTGGGACGACCACGAGGTGCACAACAACTGGTACCCGGGCCAGATCATGGACGACGCGCGCTACGCGGAGAAGAGCCTGGACGTGCTGGCCGCCCGCTCGCGGCGGGCCTTCTCCGAATACTTCCCCCTCTCCACGCAGCAGGAGGACGGCGACGGCCGCGTCTACCGCGTCCTGCGCCACGGCCCCCTGCTGGACGTCTTCGTCCTGGACATGCGCACGTACCGCAACGCCAACTCGCCCGGCCGCCGCCCCGACGACGCGCAGGGGATCCTGGGCGCCCGGCAGCTGCAGTGGCTCAAGCGGGAGCTGTCGCGCTCGCGCGCGGTGTGGAAGGTGATCGCCTCCGACATGCCGCTGGGGCTCGTGGTCACCGACGGCCCGGCGGACTTCGAGGCGGTCGCACAGGGCGACCCGGGCGCGCCCCTCGGCCGCGAGCTGCAGATCGCCGAGCTGCTGCGGCACGTCAAGCACCGGCGGATCACCGGCACGGTCTGGCTGACCGCGGACGTGCACTACACCTCGGCGCAGCACTACGCCCCGGAGCGGGCCGCGTTCAAGGACTTCGCGCCGTTCTGGGAGTTCGTCTCGGGGCCGCTGAACGCGGGCGGCTTCCCGGCGAACGAGCTGGACGGCACGTTCGGCCCGCGGCAGGCCTTCCTCAAGGCGCCGGCCACCGCCAACGTCCCGCCCGGCCGGGGCAGCCAGTTCTTCGGTGAGGTGTCCATCGACGGCGAGGGCGGGGAGCTGACGGTGCGGCTGCGGGACGAGGAAGGGGCGGTGCTGTTCACCAAGGTGCTGCAGCCGGGGCGCGTCGGACAATGACGCCGCCTGCGGGCGGTGGGATGGTGGGGCTGTCCGGCCGACCCGAGCGGAAGGTGGCTTGCCATGGCCGAGCAGGTGGACGTCGTCGTCATCGGCATGGGCCCCGGCGGCGAGCACGTCGCGGGCCGGCTCGCCGAGGCGGGGCTGGACGTGGTGGGCGTCGAGGCGGAGCTGGTCGGCGGCGAGTGCCCGTACTGGGGGTGCGTGCCGAGCAAGATGATGATCCGCGCGGGGAACCTGCTGGCCGAAGCGCGGCGCGTGCCGGGCATGGCGGGTTCGGTGCAGCAGGTCGTGCCCGACTGGGCGCCGGTGGCCGCCCGGATCCGCGACGAGGCGACGGACGACTGGAACGACCAGGTGGCGGCCGACCGCTTCACCGGCAAGGGCGGCCGCCTGGTGCGCGGGCGCGGGAGGCTGGCCGGCCCGCACCGCGTGGTGGTCGAGGGCGGCGAGGGCGGCGGGCGGGAGTTCGAGGCCCGGCTGGGCGTGGTGCTCGCCACCGGCTCCCGGCCGCAGATCCCGCCGGTGCCGGGCCTGGCGGACGTCCCCTACTGGACGAACCGGGACGCGGTCTCGGCGAAGGAGCCGCCGCGCTCGCTGCTCGTCCTCGGCGGGGGTGCGATCGGCCTGGAGGTCGCCCAGGTCTACGCCCGCTTCGGCACGCGCGTCACGGTGGTGGAGGCGATGGACCGGCTCGTCCCGGGCGAGGAGCCGGAGGCGGCCGCGCTGCTGGCCGGGGTCCTCGGCGGGGAGGGGCTGACGCTGCGCACGGGCGCCCGGGCGACCGGAGTGCGGCACGGCGGCGACGCGTTCGCGCTGACGCTGGAGGACGGCACGGAGCTGACAGGCGATCAGCTGCTGGTGGCCACGGGCCGCCGGGCGGACCTGAGCGCCCTGGGCCTGGAGACCGTGGGCCTCGACCCCGGCGGGCGGGCCCTGAGGACGGACGGCCGGATGCAGGCCGCGCCGGGGCTGTGGGGCGTGGGCGACGTGACGGGCCACGGCGCGTTCACCCATGTGGCGATGTACGAGGCGGAGGTCGCGATCCGCTCGGTGCTCGGCGAGCCGGGCCCCAAGGCCGACTACCGGGCCCTGCCGCGGGTGACGTTCACCGACCCGGAGGTCGGCGCGGTGGGCCTGACCGAGCACCAAGCCCGCGAGAAGGGGCTGCGGGTGCGCACGGGGCTCTCGCGCGTGCCGTCCTCCGCGCGCGGCTGGATCCACAAGGCGGGCAACGAGGGCCTGGTCAAGCTCGTCGAGGACGCGGACCGCGGCGTGCTCGTGGGGGCGACGGCGGCCGGGCCCACGGGCGGCGAGGTGATGTACGGCCTGGCCGTGGCCGTCCAGGCCGAGGTGCCCGTGGAGACGCTGCGGCACATGATCTTCGCCTATCCGACGTTCCACCGGGGCGTGGAGGACGCGCTGGCCGACCTCCGCACGAGCGAGACCCGGCCGGACACCCCGGGCGACCAGGGCTCGTAGAAACCGGCCCGCGGACCGGGAAACCGGACAGTCCGCCAAAAGGACGCACTTAACCCATCGGTCACAGACTGTTCGTGATCACGCAACACCCCTCCGTCAAGGTGGTGCCCATGACGGACGAGACCACCGCGAAGCCCCACCGCGCCCATCACTGGCGGCGGGACCTGGTCGAACTGGCCGCCCTGTTCACCGCGGTCGCCGCCGCCGACACCCTGGCCGACACCGTCGCACACGGTCCCGACGGACCCCTCCTGCTCGTCTCCTCGGCCGCCGCCCTGCTGGCCACGACGGCCTTCCACACCTGGTGGGCGCGCCGGCACCACCACGCTCCCCCGGCCCCGCCGGCCGCCGCGCACTCCGGCCGCGCCCCGGCGCAGGACACACCGGAAGCGGGCACCACCACCTTGTGGCGGATGCGCACGACCGTGCGCGACGAGCCCGGCAGCCTGGCCGCGCTCTGCTCGGCCCTCGCCCGGCACGGCGTCGACATCCTCTCCCTGCAGACGCACCCCCTGGCCGACGGCGTCGTCGACGAGCTGCTGCTGCGGGCACCGGGGGCCCTGGCCGCCCGCGACCTCTCGGACGCCGCGGCCACCGGCGGAGGCAGCGACACCTGGCTGGAGCGGGCCGACGCCCACGACCTCGTGGACGCCCCCACCCGGGTCCTCAACCTCGCCACCCGCACGGCGCTCGACGCCGCGGAACTCCCCCTCGCCCTGCGCCGGCTGTTCGGCCGCTGCACGATCCGCTCCGTCCCGGCCCGCTCGCCGCGCGGCGGCGCCCCTGCCGAGCCCGTTCCGGCGGAAGGGACGTGGGAGGGGACCGTGATGCGCCTGCGCGACCCCGCGGGCGGCTCCATCACCATCGAGCGCCCCTACCTGCCGTTCACGCCCACCGAGTTCGCCCGGGCCCGCGCCCTGGTGGAGCTCGACGCCCGCCTCGGCCCGCGCGTCCCGCCGCGCGCCGTCGTGCTCACCCTGCCCGAGGGCAACGCGATCACCGTGCGCCGCGCCGACGCGGGCGACCTGGACGCGGCGCGCGCCATGCACGAGCGCTGCTCCCCCGCCACGCTCGCCCAGCGCTACCACGGGCCCGTGGGCGACGCCGACCGCTACCTGCGCCACCTGCTGAGCCCGCGCTTCGGCCGCACCCTGGCCGCGTACACCGCCACGGGCCGCCTGGTCGCCCTGGGCCACCTGCTGTGGGACGGCGACGAGACGGAGGTCGCCCTGCTCGTCGAGGACCAGTGGCAGCGCCGCGGCGTCGGCGGCGAACTCCTCGGCCGCCTGGTCGGCCTGGCCGTGGACGCCGGCTGCGGCAGCGTCTACGCCGTCACGCGGTCGTCCAACACGGGCATGGTCGCGGCGATGCGGGCGCTGGACCTGCCGCTGGACTACCAGGTCGAGGAGGGCACGCTCGTCATCACCGCCCGGCTCGCCCCGGCCCGCGTCCCGGTGTCCCCGCCCACATCGTGACATTCCGCCGGAGCCCGGCACGGAGCACGAAATGCCGGTGACGCCGCACGCCCCGCCGTACGAGGATGTCCGCATGCCGAACGAGACGATCACCCCGCTTCCCCGCCAGGTCGCCGACGCCTACGTCGACGCGTACACCGAACTCGACCCCATCACGGGCACCTATCTCGGAGTTGCGGGGTCCGCGACGCGGCTGCCGGACTTCTCCCCCGCGGGGCAGCAGGCCGTCGCCGACCTCGCGCGCACCACCCTCGACCGCCTCGCCGAGGCCGAGCGGCAGCCCGGCGCCGACTCCGGCATCGAGCGCCGCTGCGCCCGCCTGCTGCGCGAGCGCCTCACCGCCCAGCTCGCGGTGCACGACGCGGACGAGCACCTGCGCGCCGTCAGCAACATCCACTCGCCGCTGCACTCGGTGCGCGAGGTGTTCACCATGATGCCGGCCGACACCGCCGAGGACTGGGCGGCGATCGCCGAGCGGCTGCGGGCCGTCCCCGCGGCCCTGGAGGGCTACCGGGCCTCGCTCGCCGAGGGCCTGGAGCGCAAGCTGCCCGCCGGGCCGCGCCAGGTCGCCACCAACCTCACGCAGCTGGAGGAGTGGATCGGCACCGGCAACGGCTGGTTCGGCGACTTCACCGCGGAGGGCCCCGAGGAGCTGCGCGCCGAGCTGGACGCGGCGGCGGCCGTCGCGACGGGCGGTCTCGCCGTGCTGCGCGACTGGCTGCGCGACGTCTACGCGCCGGGCGTCGAAGGGGCCCCGGAGGTCATCGGGCGCGAGCGCTACGCCCGCTGGTCGCGCTACTGGAACGGCACGGACCTCGACCTCAACGAGGCCTACGCGTACGGCTGGTCGGAGTTCCACCGCATCCTCGGCGAGATGCGCACCGAGGCGGAGAAGGTGCTGCCCGGCGCGAGGACGCCGTGGGAGGCGCTGGCCCATCTCGACGAGCACGGCACGCACATCGAGGGCGTCGAGGAGGTCCGCGTCTGGCTGCAGGAGCTGATGGACGGGGCCATCGAGGCGCTGGACGGCACCCACTTCGAGCTGGCCGAGCGGGTCAAGCGCGTCGAGTCCCGCATCGCCCCGCCCGGCGGCGCGGCGGCCCCGTACTACTCCGAGCCGTCGGAGGACTTCTCCCGCCCGGGCCGCACGTGGCTGCCGACCATGGGCCAGACCCGCTTCCCCGTCTACGACCTGGTGTCCACCTGGTACCACGAGGGCGTCCCGGGCCACCACCTCCAGCTCGCGCAGTGGATGCACGTGGCCGAGCAGCTCTCGCGCTACCAGGTCACCCTCGGCGGGGTCAGCGCCAACGCCGAGGGCTGGGCGCTGTACGCGGAGCGGCTCATGGACGAACTGGGCTTCCTCACCGACCCCGAGCACCGGCTGGGCTACCTCGACGCCCAGATGATGCGCTCCACCCGCGTGATCGTCGACATCGGCATGCACCTGGAGCTGGAGATCCCCGCGGACTCCCCCTTCCACCCGGGCGAGCGCTGGACGCCGGAGCTGGCGCAGGAGTTCTTCGGCATGCACAGCGGCCGCCCCGCGGACTTCGTCGAGAGCGAGCTCGTGCGCTACCTCGGCATGCCGGGCCAGGCGACCGGCTACAAGCTGGGCGAGCGGGCCTGGCTGGCCGGCCGCGACGCGGCCCGCGCCGCGCACGGCGCCGCCTTCGACGCCAAGGCCTGGCACATGGCGGCACTGTCGCAGGGCTCGCTGGGCCTGGACGACCTGGTGGCCGAGCTGTCCGTGCTGTGACGGCGAGGGGGCGGGCCGCCGGGCCCGCCCCCCCCATTCGCCTTCGGAACCTTCGGAACGTTCAGATCTTCCGGCCGATATTCCGGGTCTCTCAGATCCGCCAGGTCCGGATCCGGTCGGCGCACTCGTAGACGTCGACGCGGTACTCCTTGATGTCGCGCGCGAGGTCGACTATCGACCCGTACGGCGGGTCGATACCCTCGCCGGCCGCGGCCATGTAGGCCACGACGACCATGCACGCGTACAGGCTGCTGCGCACGGGCAGCGGCTGCAGGCGGACGAGGGTGTGCATCAGGGCGGCCGCGCGCCAGGCGGCGTCGGGCTCGTGGTCGAACTTCGCCACGTCGAAGGCGTGCCGCGAGACGGCGGCGGCGAGGGCGGTGTAGTCGTGGACGGCGGGCTCTTCGTACAGCTTCTGCTCCTGTACGCCGAGGAGCCAGGGCAGATCGATGAGCAGCGACATCAGGCAGCCGCACCACCCGTGGACGGCGGAGCCTCCTCGGGGAAGGCGGCGTCGAACTCCGCCACGTGCTCGTTCCAGAACTTGGCGGCGCGCTCCACGAAGCGGCGGCGCTGCTGCTCGCGCACGGACAGGTCGTGCACGTACGCCTTGATGCTCTTGCCGTCCGCGGCAGCGGCCTCGCGGATGGCCGCGAGTTCCTCTTCCGTGAATTCGATGTTGAGTGCCGGCATGTCCCCACGGTACCGGCCGAGTACCGCGGGCGGCAGCGGCGCGGGCGGACTTCGTGCGCGGGGCGCGCGCCCGGCCGGTCAGCAGCCGCAGTCGTCCGCGTCGAGCGGGGCGGTGAGCGGGTCCGCCGGGAGCTGCCGGGTGCCGCCGGCGGTCTCCACCGCGTATCCCTCGCGGATCCAGTACTCGATGCCGCCCAGCATCTCCTTGACGCGGTGGCCGAGCCGGGCGAGGGCCAGGGCGGCGCGGGTGGCGCCGTCGCAGCCGGGGCCCCAGCAGTAGACGACGACGGGGACGGCGGGGTCGAGGAACTGCCGGGCCAGCTGCGGGATCTGTGCCGTGGGCAGGTGGACGGCGCCGGGGACGTGGCCCTGGTCCCAGGCCGCGGTGGAGCGCGAGTCCACGACGACGAAGTCCGCGGCGCCCTCGGCGAGGGCGGCGTGCACGTCGGCGACGTCGGTGTGGAAGGCGAGCCGGGCGGCGAAGTACGCGGCGGCGTCGGCGGAGGGCGCGGGCGGCACGGCCATGACGCGGCTCGCGGCGGGAGCGGCGGCAGCGGGGTCAGCGGTGGGGGCGGCGGTGAGGGCGGTGGTGTTCATGACCATGAATCTACGGCGCAAGATCACTGAGCAGAACCGTCATTCCTCGGCAAAACTCTTGAGTTACCAGGGATTTCACTGCTAAACATCGCCCATGACCGGCTATTCCCCCGACGCCACCGACTGGCGCATCCTCGACGCCCTGCAGCACAACGGACGCGCCGGCTACGCCGAGCTGGCGCGGATCGTGAACATGTCCTCCAGCGCCGTCACCGAGCGGGTGCGCCGACTGGAGGAGGCGGGCGTCATCGGCGGCTACACGGCCGTCGTCGACCCCGAGAAGCTGGGCATGCCCGTCCTGGCCTTCGTCCGGCTGCGCTACCCCAACGGCAACTACAAGCCCTTCCACGACCTGCTGGAGAGCACGCCGGAGATCCTGGAGGCCCACCACGTCACCGGCGACGACTGCTTCGTGATCAAGGTCGCGGCCCGGTCGATGCGGCACCTGGAGGAGGTGGCGGGGCGGATCGGCGCGCTGGGGTCGGTGACGACCAGCGTCGTGTACTCCTCACCGCTGCCGCGGCGCGCGATCGGCCGCTGAAGCCGGCCGCGTCCGTGACGGGCCCGGTGCGGCTCGGGCCGGGCTTGAGGTGCACTCCCGGCCCGGCCCGGCGCGGACCGGGGCCCCGCCCCGTTACGGCGTGGACCGGGGCCCCGCCCCGTTACGGCGTGGACCGGGGCCCCGCCCCGTTACGGCGTGCTCAGTCGTGCGGGCCGGCGCCGGCGACCTCGTGCCGGACGGCCGAGCCCGCGCGGCCCTTGACCACCCGCAGCTGGGCGGGCACGCGCCGGCGCAGGTCGGCGACGTGGCTGACGATGCCGACGGCGCGGTCCCGTTCGCGCAGCGAGTCCAGGACGTCCAGCACCTCGTCCAGGGTCTGCTCGTCGAGGCTGCCGAAGCCCTCGTCGATGAAGAGGGTGTCCAGGCGGACGCCGCCCGCCTCCTCCGTGACGACGTCGGCGAGGCCCAGGGCGAGGGCGAGTGAGACGAAGAAGGTCTCGCCGCCGGAGAGCGTGGCGGTGTCGCGCTCCTTGCCCGTCCAGTGGTCGATCACGTGCAGGCCGAGGCCGGAGCGGGCGTTGCCGCCGGCGCGGGCGTCGGAGTGGACGAGGGTGTAGCGGCCGGCGGACATGCGCCGCAGCCGGGCGGTCGCGGCGGCCGCGACCTGTTCGAGGCGGGCGGCCAGGACGTACGACTCCAGGCGCATCCGGCGTTCGTTGCGGGTGGAGGTGCCCGCGGCGAGCGCCGCCAGCTCCGCCACGCGGTGGTACTCCTCGCGCAGCGGGGCGAGCCGGCGGGCGTCGGTGACGGCCGTGGCGGAGAGCCGGTCCAGCTCCTGGCAGCGGGTGCGGGCGGCGGCTTCGGCGGAGGAGGCCTCGCGCAGGCGGGCGGTCGCGGCGGCGAGGGCCGCGGCCGCGGCTTCCGGTGCGGCGGCGGGGCGGGCGGCGGCGTCCACGGTCTGCGGGTCGGCGAGTTCGGCGGCCACGGCGGCCTCTTCGCGGGCCCGGGCGTCGAGGCGCTCCTGCAGCTCGCGCCGGGCCGCCGGGCCGAGCACGGCCTCTTCCGCGAGTGCGGGGTTGCCGAAGCCGGCGCGGAAGGCGGCGTCGGCGAGCCGGGCGTCGGCCTCCTTCAGCCTGTCGGCCGCGTCCGCGGCGGCGCGGACGGCTTCGACGGCGCCGGCCAGGACGTCCAGTTGCCGTTCCAGGTGGGCGGCCCTACGGGCGACGGACTCCTCGCCGCCGCGGGCCCGGGCCAGTTCCTCCTCCAGGGCGGCCAGGTCGTGGTCGAGCTGTTCGCGGCGCGTGGTGCGCGCGGTGATCCGGGTCAGGGCGGCCTGCCGGGCCTCGCGGCGCAGGTCGTGCTCGCGCTCGGCCCGCCGGAGCGCCTCCTGGGCCGGGTGCAGGTCGGCGCCCGCCGTGCGGGCCTCGGCCAGGGAGCGGCCGAGGTCGGCGGCGAGCGCTTCGAGCTCGGCCGCGGTGGCTCCGCCGGCGTCGGCCTCGGCGCGGGCGAGGGCGTCCCGGAGTCCCTGGAGCTCGCGGGCGGCCTCCTCGCGCCGGGTGTCGGCGCGCTGGAAGGCGGCCAGCGCGGCCTCCTCGTCGGCGCGGTCGACGCGGCCGGCCTCGGCCCGGGCCGGGTCGGGGTGTTCGGTGGCTCCGCACACCTTGCAGGCGGTGCCGGGCGCGAGCCCGCCCGCGAGCTCGGCGGCGATGCCGTCCAGGCGGCGTTCCTTGAGGTCGAGCCAGGTGGTGCGGGCGGTGACGGCGTTCTCGCGGGCGTCCGTCAGCCGCTGCTCGCCCGCGGCGGCGTCGCCGGTGAGGCGGTCGCGGTCGCGGGCGGCGGCCAGCCGCGTGCGGAGGGGGCCGGTCTCGGCTTCCAGGCGGACGGCCCGGGTGGCTTCGGTGTGGGCGGTCTCCACGCGCCGTTCGCAGGCGTCGCGCAGGGCGTCCCAGCCGTCGAGCCAGGCGTCGGCCTCGGCGAGCTCGTCCTCGTCGGTGCGGGCCTCGCGCTCCAGTGCGCGCAGCTGGACCGCGATGGCGTCGGCGCGCTCCTCGGCGCGGCGGGCGGCCGACAGCGAGCCGAGCTCTTCGCGCAGGCTCCGCTCCCGTGCGGCGAGCTGCCCGGCGCCTGCTTCCTGCTGTCCTTCGGGGAGCGCCGCGCGGATGCGCTGCTCGGCGGCGACGGCGGTGCGGTGGGCCCGCTCGGCTTCGGCGCGCAGGTCCAGGAGGGGGACGACGCCGTCGGCGGCGAGGGCCTGCCGCATCCTTTCGCGGGCCGCCTCGTGGGCGTCGCTCCGGGCGGCGAGGGCGTCGGCGCGCTCGCGGGCCCGGGCGTGGCGGTGCTGGAGGCGGGCGAGTTCGCGTACGGCGTCGGCGTGTTCCTGGGCGGAGCGGTGGGCGTGCTCGGCGGTGCGCGCGGCGACGACGGCGATGTCCCGGCGTTCCCGGGCGCTGCTGCGGGCGAGGGCGGCCCACTCCAGGACGGCTTCGGCGAGGCCGGGGTCGCCGGGGGTGAGCGGGGCGGGGGCCGCGGCGGCGCGCTGGGCCGGGACGGCCTGCCCGGCGACGGCGGCCGGGCGACGGGACGCGGTGCGGGGTGCCGGGACGCCGTCGCGGGCGCGGCCGGCGGGTGCGGTGGTGCCGCCCCCGGTCGCCGTGGCGGGCGCGGGCGTGCCCACCTCGGGCAGGGAGGGGTCTCCGGCGGCCTGGCGCATCCGGTGGGCGAGGGCGAGCAGGCCGTCGTCGCCGGCCCGTACGCCGGCCTCGGCGGCCCGGCGCAGCTCCGCGAGGCGCTTCTCGACGGCGCCGAAGCGGCCGGTGTCGAAGAGCCTGCCGAGGAGCTCGCCGCGGGCGGTGTCCTTGGCGCCGAGGAAGCGGGCGAACTCGCCCTGGGGCAGCAGGACGACCTGGCAGAACTGCTCCCGGCTCATGCCGAGCAGCTGTTTGATCTCCTCGCCGATCTCCTGGTGGGAGCGGCTGAGGGGCTCCCACGCCCCGGAGCGGTGTTCGCGCAGTTCGCTCGTGGCCCGTTCCTTGGTGAAGCCGGTGCCCTTCTTCTTGCGGCGCAGCTGCTCGGGGCGGCGGGTGATCTCCAGCCGCCGTCCGCCGACGGTGAGGTCGAGCACGACCTGGGTGAGGGTGCCGTCGGCGGCGTGGTCGCTGCGCAGCACGGGGGCGCCGCTGCCCTGGCGGGTGCCGGGCACCTCGTTGTAGAGGGCGTAGCAGACGGCGTCGAGGACGGAGGTCTTGCCGGCTCCGGTGGGGCCGTGGAAGAGGAAGAGGCCGTCGGCGGAGAGCGCGTCGAAGTCGATGGTCTGGGTGCCGCCGAAGGGGCCGAAGGCGGTGAGGGTCAGCCGGTGCAGCCTCATCGGGTCCCCGCTTCCTCGCCGGCCGCGGCCAGCCGTACGTGGTCGAGGGCGCCGGTGAGGATCTCGCGTTCGGCGTCGTCGGGTCCCAGGCCGTCGCGGACGTGGGCGACGAAGTCCTCGGCGATCTCCTGGTCGGTGCGGTCGCGCAGGCGCCGCGCGTAGGAGGCGAGGGGGTCCTGGGGGGTTCGTTCGGGGTCGAGGACGAGGCTGAGGACGTGGGGGAAGCGGGCGGCGAGCCGGGCCATGGGTTCGTCCGGGCGGTGGGGGTCGGTGAGGGTGGCCTCGACCCAGGCGTCCTCGTGGCGGGCGTGCTGCGGGTCCTGCAGCAGGTCGTCGAGGCGGCCGCGGATGCGGGCGAGCGGGCGTGGCACGGGGCAGTCGAGGCGTTCGGCGGTCACGGCTCCGGCGGCGTCCAGGTCGATCAGCCACATGGATTTGCGGTGATCGGTCTCGGAGAAGGAGTAGGCGAGCGGTGATCCGGAGTAGCGGACGCGCTCGGTGATGGTCTGGCAGCCGTGGAGGTGGCCGAGGGCGGCGTAGTCGACGCCGTCGAAGACGGCGGCGGGGACCTGGGCGACGCCGCCGACGGTGATGTCGCGCTCGCTGTCGCTGGTGGTGCCGCCGGTGACGAAGGCGTGCGCGAGGACGACGGAGCGGGTGCCGGCGGGCCGCGCGGCGAGGTCGGCGCGGACGCGGGCCATGGCGGCTTCCAGCACGGCCGTGTGGCCGGCGCGCTCGGCTCCCAGCTGCTCGCGGACGAGGGCGGGCTCGAGGTAGGGCAGCCCGTAGAAGGCGACGTCGCCGTGGGCGTCGGTGAGGACGACGGGGGTGGCGCAGCCGGCGGGGTCGGTGCGCAGGTGGATGCCGGCCCGGTCGAGGAGCCCCGCGCCGACGCCGAGACGGCGGGAGGAGTCGTGGTTGCCGGAGATCATGACGGTGGGCACGCCGAGGTCCGCGAGGCGGTGCAGCGCCTCGTCGAAGAGGGCGACGGCGCCGAGCGGGGGGACCGCCCGGTCGTAGACGTCGCCCGCGACGAGCACCACGTCGACCCGCTCGTCCCGGACGGTGCGGACGAGGTGGCCGATGAAGTCGCGCTGGGCGTCCAGCAGGTTCACCCGGTGAAACGAGCGGCCCAGGTGCCAGTCGGACGTATGCAGGATCCTCACGGGCCCCAAGTGTTCCATCTGCGGGCGGGTGGCGGGGCATGGCCCCGATGGGTGAACCGGGCGGGCGGGCGCGGCAACCCGCTGAAAGGATCCGGAAATATGCGACTTATACGAAACGGCTTCGGGCGGCGGCACGGCGGCGGTGCCCGCAGCTCCATACGCCGCCGCACCCCGCGCCCCCTCACCCTGGTGCTGATCGCCGTCCTGCTGCTCGCCGTCGGAGCCGCGTGCGCGTCCCGGAACGGCTCCCTGCCCGGCACCGGGGACGGCCGGGACGCGGCCGGCCTCGGGCAGCGGCCGGGCCACCCCCACCAGCAGGCACGGGAGCAGCCGCCACCGGTGCCCAAGGCGAAACTGACCCCCGAGCAGCGGCTCTCCGCCTCGCAGCGCTGGGGCCTGGACCAGCCTCCGCTCGTCGCACCTCCCCCGCCGAAGGAGAAGCCCGAGCTGTCCACGCCGGAGTGGGCGGACAAGGGATCGGGGCTGATCCCGGCGCCCGCCTCCGTGCCGACCACCGAGAAGATCGCCTTCCTGACGATCGACGACGGCGCGGCGAAGGACCGGGAGTTCCTGGACATGGTGCGGGAGCTGCAGGTGCCGCTGTCCGCCTTCCTCACCGACGAGTCCGCGGCCGAGGACTACGGCTACTTCCGCGACCTGCACGCCCTCGGCGTCTCCATCCAGAACCACACGCTGCGCCACCCGCAGCTGAACCACGTCTCCGAGGACGAGAAGTACAACGAGATCTGCGGCCAGCAGGAGATCCTGGAACGTGAGATAGGCGTCACACCGACGCTCTTCCGCCCGCCATTCGGCGACTTCGACGCCGACACCCTCGCCGTCGCCGAGGACTGCGGCATACAGGCCGCGCCCCTGTGGAACGAGGAGGCCTTCGCGGACCGGATCGACTTCCGCCACGACGACCAGCAGTTCCACCCCGGCGACATCATCCTGACCCACTTCAACGGGCCCAGGGCCTGGGGCGGCACCATGTGCGACATGCTGCGGACGGTGCTGCGCAAGCTCACGGAGCAGGGGTACGCGCTGGCGCGGCTGGAGGACTATGCCTGATCCTGATGCGGCCGGCGGCGGGGACGGGCGGGCCGGGGTTTCCCGGCTCGGGAAGGGGCGGGGCCCGGCCGGGACTCCCCGGCGCGGGAAGGGGCGGCCCCGAGGCCGTGCGGGCCCCGGAACCGGGCGGGCCCCGGAGCCGGACGGGACTCAGAACCGGACGGGACTCGAACCGGACGGGACTCGGAACCGGGCGGGGCTCAGGCGTCCCCGTAGGCCTCCCCGCCCAGTTCGAAGCGGGCGGCGCCGGCGGTGATGTCGGCGAGCCAGGCGCGGAAGCCCTCGACGTCCGCCTCGGGCAGTCCCACCTCGATGCGGACCTCGGCGCCGTAGCTCACTTCGCGCACGGCCCGCCCGGTCGCCCGCAGGTCGTTCTCCAGCTTGCCGGCGCGCTGGTGGTCGACGGTCACGGACGCCAGCCGGAAGCGCTGCCGGGTGACGGTGCCGAGCACGTCCAGGGCCTCGCCGACCACGCCCCCGTACGCGCGGATCAGCCCGCCCGCGCCGAGCTTGACGCCACCGAAATAGCGGGTGACGACGGCGACGGCGTAACGGACCTCGCGGCGGAGCAGCATCTGCAGCATGGGCACGCCCGCGGTGCCGCCCGGCTCGCCGTCGTCGCTGGCCTTCTGCACGGAGCCGTCGGCGCCCAGCACGTAGGCGAAGCAGTGGTGGCGGGCGGTGGGGTGCTCCTTGCGGATGCGCGCGATGAACGCCTGCGCCTCCTCCTCGGTGGCGGCTGGCGCGAGCGCGCAGATGAAGCGCGACTTGCTGATCTCGATCTCGTGCACGCCCTCGCGCGCGACCGTCCGGTACTGCTCCGTCATCCCGCCAGCCTAATTCCGTCTGAACGATCCCTGTGAGGCGCACGGGCCCTGTGGGGGTTGTTCGAGTGCTGAGGACCACGATGCCTTGATTGAGCCGGGCTCGTGAGGCCTCCGGCTGGACCGTGCGGACGGTCCTCGTGCTGGTGGTGGTGGCGGTCGTGCGGGCGCCGGGCGGATGCCTATTGGCTGCCGGGCGCTCGATGCCTCAGTGCAGAGCGACGGCGTCCGGCGTCTTCATGACCGCCACCACCTTCCGTGCTGTCGACTCATTGACCGGCTAGCGAGGTGGCGGACCGGCCTCTTGCCGAGTCCTGGAATCAGGTCGCTGCGTGGCCCGCATGCGCTCGTGACCAGCGCAAACAGCTCATGCTCAAAGAGAGGAATGACTTGGTCTACTGCGGAATCGACTGGGCCGAAGCATCCTCAACCCGCCCGCCGAGGACAAGGTGACGACGCACGAAGGCACGGCCGCCCTCACCTGCGTCCGCGCACGGCCGGTCACGGCCGGCCCTGCCGCCCGACCATCGTCTTTCGCGTTTGTGCCCTGGCCACCGGTCCGGTGGCCAGGGCACAAACGCTCACGGCACGGGAATCGCGCGCGGGGGTCCCCGTACGCCCGAATCCAAACGCTTTGACGTGGCCGTGTCAGAATGTTGATCATGAGCGACCGTCGGCCCGAGCAGCCCCCGCCGCCCCAAGAGGCCCCGCCGCCCGAGCCCGTCGACGCCCCGGAACCGGTGAGGGCGACGGATGCGGCGGATGCGGACTCCGGTACGGGCCCGGCGGACGCCCCGGCACCCACGGGCGGGCGCGCCTCGGATGCCGAGCAGTCGGACGACGCCCCGGATCCGGCGGCCGCGGAGGAACCGGACAACGCGCCGGAGAACAGCGACGCGCCACAGCCGCAATCCGAGCAGCCGAAAGCCGACATCCCGGAACCGGCGAGCACGGACGGTGACGCCCCGGAACCGGCGAGCGCTGACGGCGCGGACTCCGACCCGAGCCCGGCGGACGCTCCAGAACCGACGGACTCACGCACCCCGGACCCCGAGCAGACGGACGACGCCCCAGAACCGGTGGGCGCGGAGGAAGCCGACCGCACACCGGAGAAGACCGACGCGCCGGAACCGGGGCCCGAGCGACCCGACGCCGATGCTCCGGAACCGACGGATGCGCAGGACTCACGGGAAACGGGTGCCGAGGAAGCGAGTGCCGAAGACACGGGTACCGACGAAGCGGACGAGGCCCCGGAGTCGGAGGCCGTAGAGGAATCCGACAGTTCGCCCGAGCAAGCCGAGACTCCGGAACCGGAAGCCGAGCGATGGAATGCTGACGCCCCGGAAGCGACGACCGCTGAGGACGCAGATTCCGGCATAGGCCCGGCAGACGCACCAGAACCCACGGACGGAGAAGAATCCGGCGCTCCGGATCCGGAGGCTGAGCAGTCCGACGATGCTGCCCCGGAACCCGTTGACGCGGCGGACGCGGATTCCGAGACAGCCCCCGCAGTCGCGCAGGACGCGGGCGCCGAGCAGGCGGACGATGCTCCGAACCCGGGTGATGAGTCGCAGGGCGAGCCTGCGGATGCCTTGGGCCCGGTCGATGAGGCTTCGGAAGGGCGGTACGGCAACGACGCGCTGCGCGACGGCCCCAACTACCAGGATGAGCTCGATGACGAGTTGGGCGCACGCGGCCTGGACCGCTCCGAGCACGACAAGCTCCGGATCAGCCGGACCAACGAGCTGACGGATGAGCAGGCCCGTGAGGTGGTCGGGGTCCGTGACGCGATCAAGCTCGGCGAGGGCCAAATGGTGACCAAGGTGGTCACGCCCGAGCGCGCGCAGGCCTACCTGGAGAACTTCACACCGTCCGACGAGGACGACAAATTCAGGCCCGGCCAGTTCGTCGGCTCCATCGCGCGCGGCTGTGACACCGCCGA
Organism: Streptomyces telluris; assembly: GCF_024519335.1. Lineage (NCBI taxonomy): Bacteria > Bacillati > Actinomycetota > Actinomycetes > Kitasatosporales > Streptomycetaceae > Streptomyces > Streptomyces telluris. The sequence continues at coordinate 12,022 of NZ_JANIID010000001.1, read as the reverse complement.
CCTGCGCAGCATGGACCAACTGCGCGACGGGCTCGCTCTTGACGATGGCGGCGCCGGCTGGTCCGCGGTCCCACCGGGCGCGTCCGAGACGTACCAGCTGCGCTTCCCGGCACCGAACGACATGCGTGCCGAGCCGTCTTTCGGCGCCGTCGGCGACCAGGAGCGGGCCGACCAGGTCGCCCGCATGACCGGCCGGAGCGAGGGACTGGCCTATCTTCATCCGTTCCTGGGCACCGGCTACACCGGCGGGGGTGTCCCGGAGTGGATGGCCGAGCCCACCGGCTTCCCCCACGATGCTGAGATCTGGCTCATGCATGACGATGGCACCGAAGAGGCCGTCGGCTTCTTCGACAAGAACGAAAGGCTGTGGAAATACTATGGCTGACCCCGTGGGCCAACTCTCCCCGGTCAAGGGCGAGGTCGCTGTCTTCCGCGGTGAGCTCTATCAGGCCCGTGGCGCCGAGGGTCTGTGGCCGTGTGTCGAGCTGCTGCCCGAGCCCGGGCGGCCCGCACCCGAAGAGGTCGCGCCGCGCCGGGCCGCCGACGGATCGGTGGGATACCCGGTTCCGCTGGAGCGCCTGGAAGCCTGGTATGCCGTGACGTGGACGTTCCGCTGGCGCGGCGAGCTCTTCGAGTGCACCGCCGCCACGCCCACCACGCTGTCGGGCAACTACCTCGGCTCCGACGAACGCTTCGCCAAGGAGCACCTCAAGCGGCGGGTCATCGGCTACCGCGGCGTCTTCCCGCGCGACGAGGTCACCGAGCTGGAGCAGCACCGCAAGGATCTCCTGCAGCCCCGGCACGCTCTCGTGCGGCGTCTGGACGAGGTTGACCATTTCCGCCCCAAGGCCTACGCGGTTCACCGCGGCCGGACGTATCCGGCCGCTGCTGAGGCAGACGCGTCGGGCCTCATCGCTCTGACCACCGGGGATGACCGGCCCGAGGAGCTCGTCGCCGATCCCCGGGACCCGAGCGGCGAGCACGTCCTGGCCTCCCCGGAGCAGCTGGACGCCTGGTACCGCACCTACTGGACCTTCCGCTGGAAGGGCGAACCCTTCGACGCCGCCGGGACGGTGGACGGCAGGATCAAGGGCGTCTATACAGGCGGCAGCTGGGGTTTCGTCGCGAACAGCTTGCAGCTGACCCCGGAAAAGGGTCCCGACGGGGTCCACACCCGGTACACGGTCCAGGCGGGCCTCAAAAACGTCACCGACCTCGAACAGCACCGCACCGACCTCCTGGCCAAGCCGTAGCCGAGCCGGAAGGCAGCTGAGTCAGCCGGTCGCTTCCGTTGCCCGGACGAAGTCGTAGCGGATCTCCTGTCCCTGGACGTATGCGACTTCGTTGTGGTTGCGCAGTTGTACGGTGAACGCCGCCCCGGTAGGAGGAGCACTTCCTTCTCCCCCGGCTTCTGGGAGAAGGCGGAGTTGTCCCGTCCGCTGCGTCCGGCGAGTTCGAGCTGGTAGAGGACCCTGCGGCTGCCGGCGGTCGGGTACTGGAGCGGCAGGAACTCCTCGGCCTTCTTCCGCTTCTCGCTGGTGCTTGTGCTGGTGAAGCCGCTGAAGGCCAGCCGCTTCCGGGGCCACATCTTCCACCCCGCGCGGTACACCGTTCCCTTGACGGGAGGCAGCCGGTGCAGGGAGTCGGCGAGCATGTCGGCGTGGGTCGTGGCCTCGTCCCGCAGTGTGCCGGCGAGGGCGTGCAGCCGTTTCCTGACGGGCTCCAGCCGGGCCGTCCGCTCCCGGTCGCCGAGCCCCGGTGCCCGGTAGTCGTCGATCAGGCGTTGCAGCTCGTCGTCGCGCCACCTGGTGTAGGGGCCCTCGGTGGGCACGCCCTCGGCTATCCGGGAGATCATCTCGTCGATCAGCCGGCCGCCGCCGATCGACGTGAATCCGCCGGGGGTGGTGAGAATGCGGTTGATGAGCTGGTGGTTGTCCCCGCACGGAGACTGGCACGCCTCGGCGCAGAGGAAGCTCTTCAACCGCATGATCGGACAGCTCTGCCACTGCCTGCAGAAAGGCGAGCTGTTCGATGAACAGCTCGCCTTCCCCACACCTCACCGCCGCCGCTTGACGCCTCAGCGTCGCGAGGTGTCTATGCGGCACCCCGGGAATGGTGGCGGGGGGATGATCGTTGAGCGGGCATGTACGCAGAACCGGGGATCATCCGGAAGATCATCGAGGAGACCGGCGACACGTGGGCGCTGGTCGGACTGTCGTCCAACACGCGGCGTGCGGCCTACGGCGTGGCCGAAGTGCTGCGGCGCCACGGCAAGCGCGTCGTGCCTGTGCACCCCAAGGCCGAGACGGTCCACGGCGAGCAGGGCTACGCCTCCCTGGCGGAGATCCCCTTCGAGGTCGACGTGGTGGACGTCTTCGTCAACAGCGACCTCGCGGGCCCGGTCGCGGACGAGGCCGTCGCGATCGGCGCGAAGGCGGTCTGGTTCCAGCTGGGGGTCGTCGACGAGGACGCCTACGAGCGGACGCGCGCGGCGGGCCTGGACATGGTGATGGACCGGTGCCCGGCCATCGAGCTGGACGCACTGCGGCTCCGGAACGCGCGCGTCACCTCATGAGCGGGCCGCGTCATCTCATGACTGGGACACGTCATCTCATGACCGGCGTGCGGGAGGCGACTCCGGAGGACGCCGCCGAGATCGTCCGGCTCCGCCGGCTGATGTTCGCCTCGATGAACGACGACGACGCCGGGGGCGAGTGGGAGCGCGCGGCGGAGGAGCAGGCGCGCCGGCAGCTCGCGGCACGGCCGCGCCTGCTCGGGGCGTTCGTCGTGGACGGCGACCCGGCGCAGGGCGGGCCGCCGCACCTGGCCGCGTGCGCCGTGGGCCGGGTGGAGGAGCGGTTGGCCGCGCCCGGGCACCCGCACGGGCGGTTCGGCTTCGTCTTCACCGTCTCCACCGACGAGCGCTACCGGGGCCGCGGCTTCGCGCGGGCGACGACGGAGGCGCTGCTGGACTGGTTCGCCGGGCAGGGCGTCACGCGCGTCGACCTGCACGCGACGCCGGACGCCGAACACCTCTACCGGAGCATGGGGTTCGCCGAGCACTCGGTCGCACTGTCCCTGAACGTCGCGTCGCGCGCGGCGCGGCCCTGACGGAGGCGCCTACGACGGGGCCGCCCGTCGGGCGCCGCACGGGCGGTCAGTGTGCGGGCGGCACGACGACGGCCATGGTCATCTCCACCGGCTCCCCGCCGTCGTTGCGGTAGGTGTGGGGCACGTTCGCCTCGAACGTCGCGGAGGAGCCGGCGGGCACGGTGAACTCCTCCCCGTCCACCACGAGGCTGAGCTCACCCGCGGTGACCGTGAGCAGTTCGAGCGTGCCGGCGGGGTGCGGGTCGGAGGCGCTGACGTCGCCGGGGGCGATGCGCCAGTCCCACAGCTCGACGGGCCCGGGGCCCTGGGCCCCCACGAGCAGAGTGGTGTGACTGCCCGCCTCCGTCGACCACATCCGCACCGCCTGCTCCTTGGGCACCAGTTGGACACGGGTGCTCTGCTCCTGGTCGAGGAGCGTGGTGATGCTGACGCCGAGCGCGTCGGCGAGCTTGACGGTCGTCCCCACGCTGGGGTTCGTGCGGGCCTGCTCGATCTGAATGATCATGCCGCGGCTGACCCCGGAGCGGGCCGCCAGCGCGTCGAGGGTGAGGTGGCGCTCGCCGCGCCAGCGCTTGAGGTTGCGGGCGAGCGACTGGGTGAGCCGGTCGAGGTCCGTCGCCATGGGTGCGTCTTCTCTTCCGTCGTCTCTGCCGTCTGCTGCGTGCCGGATGCCGGGTACCAGCACCGGTGCCGTCAATATTTTATTACCAAAGTCGAAGATACTGAACTACGGTGTAGTGCACTGCACTGTTCACCACACTGTACTGCGAGGTGTCCCGATGACGGCGGTCTTCGCCCTGACCACGAGCTTCCTGTGGGGGCTGGCCGACTTCGGCGGCGGGCTGCTGACCCGGCGCATACCGGCCCTGACCGTCGTCCTGGTCTCCCAGATCCTGGCCGTGGGCGCCCTGGGGACGATCGTCGTCGCCACGGGCGCCTGGTCGGAGGCCGGCCCCCAGCTCTGGTACGCGGTGGCGGCCGGCGTCGTGGGCCCGGCAGCGATGCTCGCCTTCTACCGGGCACTGGCCCTGGGACCCATGGGAGTCGTCTCGCCCCTGGGCGCACTCGGCGGCGTCGCGGTACCGCTGGGCGTGGGCCTCGTCCTGGGCGAGCGTCCCGGCATCCTGCAGGTCGCGGGCATCGCGGTGGCCATTGCGGGCGTGGTGCTGGCCAGCGGCCCGAGCAAGAGCGGCGCCCCCGTACAGCGCCAGACCCTGATGCTCACGCTCGTCGCCGCCTTCGGCTTCGGCTCGGTGATGGCCCTGATCGCCGAGGCCTCCCACAACCTGACCGGCCTGTTCCTCGCCCTGTTCGTCCAGCGCGTGTGCAACGTGGTCGTGGGCGGCGGCGCCCTCTACATCTCCGTACGGCGCGGCTCACCCGCCCTGCCGGAGGACGGCTGGAACGGCATCCGCTCGTCCCTGCTCCCCCTCGCCTTCGTCGGCCTCGCCGACGTGGCCGCCAACGGCACGTACTCCATCGCCGCGAACAACGGCCCCGTAACGGTCGCCGCCGTCCTCGCCTCGCTCTACCCCGTCGTCACGGCCTTGGCCGCACGAGGCGTCCTGAGCGAACGCCTGCGCACGGTCCAGGCGACGGGCGCGGGGCTGGCCCTGGCAGGCACGGTCCTGCTGGCAGCGGGCTGACGCGCCCGCGCGCGGGCCCACCGGCGCGCCAACGGGCCTCAGACGGTTACGCAGTGTCAGCGCGCAGCGGGCTGACTGCTGGTCCGGCCCCAGGCATGCGTTGACCTGGCTACTTTCGGCGGGGTGAACCGGGGCCACTCCTTGTTGCGTCTGCGCTTGCTCGGGCCATGTTCGGCAGCTGATCATTCGCGGATGAGACCCGAAGTTCAGGCGTTTGTGGCCGATGGCGCTCTGCCGGATTGGCACGCCGACGAGGAAGAGATCGAGCGGCGAGTGAGGCAGCTCGAAGCCATCCCCTCGCCCGTCACGGCGGAGGAGGCGCATGCGCTGGCCGGCTGCTTCGGCCCGGATGACTGCTATGGCGTCGCGTGGTCGCTGGTGCACCTGATCGAGACCGTGCAGGGATCGTTGCCTTCAATAAACCTTCCCGGCCCCGACGCTGACGAGTGGCAGCAAACCCTCTGGGGCCGGTGGGGAAGCTGAAGGTTCCCCGACAGCGGCCGGCAAGGGTTAGCGGTCAGGGGGCTCGCCCCCTGGTCCACGAAGAGGGTGGCTGCTGCCACTACCCGGCGAGATGATGACTGGTATGGGGGACGCGCGGTCCAGGGCATGGCGTGTGGGCGGGACATATCTGGTGTTGGCGCTGGGTGGGACGGCCGGGGCGTTATGGCTTGCGGACCGATTCTCCCTGGGGGCTGCCGCTACCACGGTGTCCTTACTGCCTACGCTGGCACCGTAGTTCCTGTCCTGGGCGACATTCAGTGCGAGTGCCGAGCAAGATGCCGAGCAGACGCTGGAAGAGACCGCCGAGCAGTTGGCACAGGCCGTTCACCGCCAGTGGGAGGCCGAGGTCCGTGTGCGGCAGCTCAACGACCCCTATCCTCTCTCGGTGTCCTGGAAAGCGGCTTCGGAGGACCTCGTCGAGACGTGGCCGCTGCTGCGGACGATCGCTATCGACTGGCCGGGCGGGCCGGTCGGCGACCCTGCGGGCTGGGCCGCAACGCCAGAGGACCTGGCCGGGGCAGGGGCTCAGATCACCCAATTGTTCACCCGCAACGTGCCGACCCAGCGGCTGTTGGTGCTCGGCCGACCGGGGGCGGGCAAGACCGTCTTGCTCCTGCGGCTGCTGCTGGGCCTGCTCGCCCAACGCGCCTCCGACGAATCCGACTGCCGGCACCCGGCAGTCCGGGCGGTCCCAGTGCTGTTTCCACTGGCCTCGTGGAATCCGGCCCGTCAAGACCTGTACGCATGGATGGCCGACCGGCTCGCCGCAGACTACCGCGGCCTGGCACGGCCGGCCCCGGCCCGCTACGGGCCGGTCGACCGCGCCCGTGCTCTGCTCGACCACCACCTGATCCTGCCGATCCTGGACGGCTTCGACGAGATCCCCTTCGCTGTCCGCGGCACCGCCCTCAGCGCGATCAACCAGGCCCTGCCGCTGGGGCAGGCCGTGGTGCTGTCCAGCCGCGTTGCCGAGTATCGCGACGCCCTGCGTCCCGCCTCGGGAGTACCGGTGAAGCTCGCTGGAACTGCCGGTATCGAACTGTGCCCGCTCTCCGCCGCGGACGCCACCGCCTACCTTCAACGGGACGCGGGCGGCACAAGCGAGGCCGCCGATCGCTGGGCCACCCTCACCACACAGTTGGGAACCCCCACGCCTGTGGGAGAGGCGCTGCGCACACCACTGATGCTCTTCCTTGCCCGAACCATCTACAACCCCCGCCCCGGTGAGCGCGCAGCAGATCTGCCGCATCCCGCAGAACTCTGTGATACCTCGCGTTTCCCCACCCGTGCTGCTGTCGAGACCCAGTTGTTCTCCGCATTCATCCCAGCCGCCTACCGACTTCACCCCCGGTACCCCTGCCGTTGGACTCCGCGACAGGCACAGGTGGCCCTGACGTTTCTCGCCCGGCATCTGCAGCACACTCTGCACGGCACACCCGACCTCGCCTGGTGGCAACTTCACCGAGCCGTACGGGCAACTATTCCTCTGCTGATCAGCTGGCCTATCGCACTGCTGGCGGGCAGCGGGCTCGGGATCTTCGCGGCGATCCACACCGTCGATGACGCGATAGGGGTCAAGCTTGGCAACGCGATTGGTGCATTCGTGGGAGGCATGATTATCGCGTTCACCATCACTCTCCCGCTCTGGCTCACCTTCGAGACAGAAGGCCGGCAACCCGCAGCCAAGGTTGTCTGGGTCCGGAACTGGCCCTGGCTTGCCGTCAGCCTCAGCTTGGCCGTTCTGACAGCCATGATGGGCGCCTCAGCTCCAGCAGTCGTCATGACCGGCCTGGGGACCGGTATCGCCACCGGGGTCCGTGTCGGCTCGGCCGATCCGGCTGTGGCCGTCGGCCCACGGGCCTTGTGGGCCCGGGACCGCCGGGTCTTCTGGCAACTCACCCTCGTGACCGCCGCGGTAGGACTGGGACCCGCAGCGGTCATCGCCGGCGTATCTGTGGTCAGCTTGTGGGTAGGACTTGGCATCGGCGTTTGGCTCGGGTCGGGCATTGCCTTCTCCTCCACCGCCTGGGGCCGTTCGCCGTCGCCCGCCTCTACCTGGCGCTGCGCCGACGCCTTCCACGCGATCTCATGGCCTTCCTCTCCGATGCCCATGAACGCCGGGGCGTGCTGCGTCAGGTGGGAGCGGTCTACCAGTTCCGGCACCTCGACTTGCAGCGACATCTGGCCGACTGACCTTGACTTTCATCCCAAGGGACCGCTCGCCGTGCCCAGCGCTAATAGTCCGGCCTTGTGGAGGGCAGATGGTGGATAGCTTGATGCCATGGACAGCCCCTGCCTACCCGGCAGACTCTGAGGCGGAGAAGCGATATAGGTGCAGCGCACCTGTGCGCACATCCTCGTAATCAACTGCCGGAGGCCATAGAGGTCTTGTGCCATCACGGGCTCGCAGCGCGCACCGGCAGGCCCGTGACGGCCGACGGGTGCCGGTGCGCTTCCCCAGCCGCTGCCCACGGTGGCCAGCGGCGACCGGCCAGCGCCCCCTGGCCTCGTGCGCCCGGGCCAGGTGCGGTACCGCGGGGAGGAGCTCGGCGTACTGGATGGGGTATGACGCCAGAGAGGGGGCGAGGGGTGGACGTGTCTACTGGCCTGACGCCCCAGACGAAACAACCGGCCCCTCCAACTGATCGCCTCCTCCACACCCGGCCTCATCAGGGACAAGGCTGGCCCGCATGTGACGGCGGCCCGGGACGGGCCAGTGCTTGCTTCCCAACCTGGGGTGTCAGGTGTGAAAAGCCGTTGCCATACCGATCATGGAGTCTGTCGATCGAACGGGAGTCTCGATCGGGTGATCGCGGGCCCTGCCCGGCATGAGAGCAGGGCCTGGCGGTATGCGGGGAAAATCCAGGGGAGCGGACGGCCGCGCGCTGCTACGGTCGGGTGCCATGAGCTGGCTTCCCGATGACTTCGTCCACCCCGTCCTGGTACCGCTGCCGGGCGGTGGCCATCACCTGCGGCCGATCCGGGAGGCGGACACCGCGCTCGACTATCCGGCTGTGATGGGTTCGCGCGAGCGGCTGTGGACCATCTTCGGCCCGGCCTGGGGCTGGCCCGCGGCCACCATGACCTACGAGGCCGACCAGGCCGACCTGTTGCGGCACGAGAAGGAGATCGCCGCACACCAGTCCTTCAACTACGCGCTGTTCGACGCGGCGGAGACAGCTCTGCTTGGCTGTGTCTACATCGACCCACCGGAGAAGGCCGGCGCGGACGGCGAGATCTCCTGGTGGGTGGTGGACGAGCTGGTGGGCAGCAAGGTCGAGCAGGCCCTCGATGAGCTGGTGCCGCAGTGGATCGCCGCCGACTGGCCGTTCGAGCAGCCGCGCTTCCTCGGCCGCGAGATCTCCTGGTCGGACTGGCGCGCCCTGCCGGAGCATCCCGGCACGTAAGTGGTTGTTGCCATCCGCTACCTGGTCGCGGGCGGGATCTCGTGGCGGGCGATGCCATTCGGGCTTCCCCGCATGGGCCCGGGTCTACGCATTCTTCCGCCGCTGGCGCGAGCACGGGCTGATCGCCGAGTTCCACGACCGGTTGCGCGGGGCGGCCCGTGAGCGCGAGGGCCGTGAGGCCGAGCCCACAGCGGGGATCACCGACGCGCAGTCAGTGCGGGCCGCCGCGACGGTGCCGGCCGCCTCACGGCGCGGGAAGAAGGTGCCGGGCCGCAAGCGGCGCATCGTGACCGACACTCCCGGCCTGCTCGTGGCCGTCGCGGTCACGGCTGCGAACATCGGCGACCGGGACGCCGCGGCGGGCCTGCTGATGCGGCTGCGCCGTCTGCACCGCGACAGCACCCTCGTGTGGGCCGACGGCGGCTGGACCGGCTCCCTCGTCGGCTGGTGCCGGGACAAACTCGCCCTGACCTTAAAGATCGTCAAGTGCACCGACGACATGGCAGGGTTCGTGGTGCTGCCGAGGCGGTGGGTGGCAGAGCGCACGTTCGCGTGGTTGATGAACTCCCGCCGTCTGGCCCGGGACTACGAGACCCTGCCCGCCACCAGCGAGGCGATGATCCGGTGGTCGATGGTCACCGGATGAGCCGGCGTCTGGGACGGCCACGGTCCGCCGGACGGCACTGAACGCCCCCGACGCCTCCAGGAGGAGCCACCCGCACTCCGCCAGGCGTCGGGCTTTCGACCGCAGCCCCTCGACCTTCGCCGGCGTCGCGTCAAGGCCCAGCTCCACCGGGATCTCCTTGGCCCGAAGCGGTCCGTGACCCGTGGATCGCTGCCGTTCGAGCACGCCCAGAATGCGCTGATAGTCCGGCGCCAGAACCGTCACCGGCAGCCCTTCCCGCCAGAGCGGCACCGTCGAGCCCGGCACCGGCGCGAGCGACAGCACCGCTTTCTCCTCGGCCTCGGTCCCGGCGGTGGTCTCGGCAGCCGAGGCTGCCAGGGCCTCGACCAGCTCTTCCCACGCGATCACCCGCCGGTCCAGCTCAATCTCGGCGGCCTCCGCCGCATCAGCCAACCGGGCTACTTCCTCCCGTAGCCCTTCCACCCGCACACGGGCCGCTGTCTCCCGCTCCTCCAGCATTCCCAACACCGACGCCATCGCGCACCCCTCGCTCACGGAGCGGAAACAAGACGCCGGATGCCTTTCTCATTCCGAGCTACACCATGCCTGACCAGCAGAAATCAATGGATCACGTTCGGTTGAGATACGGCTTCTCAGGCGTTCATCACTCTGAGACCACTGAGGCATGAACTCGGACCACTCCCGCCCGGTGATGGTTGCTGCGGTGTCGATCGTGGCCCAGCCGATCGAGAGTTCATCCAACTTCGAGTGACAAACCTCCACCTGAACGCCGTCGAAATCCAGCACCACCGGACAGTCGGCAAACCAGTCTCCGCTCTCGACGAAGCGCACCAACGCGAACCCCGTCAGCCGCCGACCAGCCAGCCTCACCCGACGTGATCCGTGCGCCTGCCGAACCGCCTCGATCCCGACCAGGAAGGACGGCTTGAAACCAGAAATCCCCATGTCCACAGCACCCGAGCCTCCCGGCCTTCAGTTCGACCGGCTAGCGCATATTCGAATTAGCATCCCGCGCCCGCCCCGCGGGGCCCGCCTCAGCCTCCACGTGGACGATGTCACGGCGTGGTGTGCCGTGACATCGTCCACGCTGTCGTGCCGGGGCTTTAGCGTCTTGGCGCAGGAGGTTCTCATGGACAAGGTGATCGGGCGACAGATTTTCGCGGCTGCTGGCATCACGGTGTGTCTGATGTGCTGCACGGCGTGCTCCGGCGACGAGAAGCCCAGTCCGCCGGAGACGACTTCACCTACCCCATCCCTCTCCGCATCCGCGGCGACTGACGGCCCGGTCCCGCCACCACCGCCTGGGCCGACAACAAGCGGCCCCTCAGAACCGACGAAACCCGTCCCTGTGCCTACGCACCCGGAAACCCCCCCACCACCCACACCCGCCAGTACATGACTGCCCCAGGCGGGGTCCGAAAGCCGTCGGCTCCTGGGGAGCCTGGCGGAGATGACCTCGCGACCTTGGTGAAAGTCCTCGTGGGTCAGGCGTCGTTCATCGCGGCACTGATGTTCTATCTGGGGGCGGTATACACCAGCACCTACTACGGCTATTTCCATCTGTCACCCTTCACCCTGGGGTTCGGGTTCTCCCAGTTCGTCGTCCAAAGCCTCAATCTCCTCACACTGCCGGTCCTGCTGGCCGGCGGCATCGTCCTGCTCCTGGCAGGACTCAGAATCCCGCCTGGCCCGGTCACCCAGTTCCTGTCCGCCGTCCTGTCCACGGCTGCGCGGTTTCACCTGCTCGTGCTCGCCGCCGGGCTGACCCTGCTCCTGATGTGGCCGCAGATCGCTCCGTACGGTTGGGTCGCACCCCTCACCCTCGCGGCAGGGCTACTGCTCGGGCAGAGAACAGCAGCAGACAACAGACCGCGGCACAGAGCCGTACCACTCGCCGCCGCCGGCCTGCTCCTCCTGTGGGCCGCCACCCTGGGCGCCTCGTACCTCGGCCGACACGATGCCCGCGTACATGCGCACCACGTGGGTGAATGGACCGGCGTTCTAGTGCTGAGCAACAAGCGCCTGAGCCTGCACGGCGTCCACGAGGAAGACCTCGGAAGCAAGCTGCGCCACCGCTACCGCTATACCGGCCTGCGGCGACTCGTCGAAGGCCCGGACAGCTACTACGTCGTGCCTCAGGGCTGGAAGGCGACCACCGACCCCCTCTACGTGATCCCAAAGAGCGAAGAGACCTGGGTCGGCTTCATGCCGTGATACCGCGGGGCTCTCAGGTGTCAGCCGTGAGAGCCTCATCGGTCGACTGTCCCGTTTCGGGACTGGGCTGGGCCGGGCATGGCCCGTGACGGCCGACGGGCGTAGGCGCGCTTCCCCAGCCGCCGCGCACGGTGGGCGACAGCGACCGGCTAGCGCCCCCGGCCCCGCGCGTCTGGGCCAGGAGCCGCGGCGCATCGTCTGGCCATAGCTCCCCCAAGCTGCAGCAATCGAGCCAGGCTCGCGGCTACAGGGGTTTGCCCCTGAGCTGGTCAGCTCCGCATACCGGGCAGGCACTGGCTCCGGGTGCACGGAGGGCTTCGCGTGCTCGGGCTGTGGTGAGCTCGGCCGGGTCCTTAGTCCGGAAACAACTTTCGTGGTGGACGACCGTAGGCCGAGGGCCGGTGTCGTTGTAGGTGTGGCGGGGGCGTTCGATCTTCCAGCGGTCAGTGTCGTCCCCGCGTACCTGGGGCCGGCCCGCCCCGGGTGAGGGTGCA